>JBDSKZ010000152.1:0-10110 GCA_039916625.1 Pedococcus sp. | reverse complement strand
GCGGACCAGCCGTCGTCCCCAGAAGTCCTTGGTGAGGAACTGGGCCATGCCCAGGCTGATCAGGATGGTCAGCACCACCACGGCCACGACCCACACGACGGTGTTGCCCAGGACGGTGCCGAGGCTGTCGTTGGCCAGGACGTTGCGGTAGTTGTCCAGCCCCGCGTCACCCTTGCGCAGCCCGGTGATCGAGTAGCGCGACAGCGAAGCCCGGACGAGCTCCACCGCGGGCCAGACGACCACCCCGAAGATCAAGGCCAAAGCCGGGCCGAGCCACAGCAGCGCGGTCCACCCGGAGACCCGGCCGCCGCGACCCCGCCGCCGGGACCTGCGTCCCCTACGACCCGCGGGCGGTGCCGGTGGCGCAGGTGGTGCCGGCGCGGGTGCGGCCGGTTGCCCGACCACACCCGCGCCGGCACCGATGGGCTGGGTCACGCTCAGCCGCCGGCTTCAGCGGACTGCTGGAGCTTGTCCAGCACCGCCTTCGGGTCGCCGGTGACGGCCGTGCCGAGGTTCTGCTGCACCGCGAGCTTGACCTTGTCCCAGGTGGGGTCGTCGGTGGGCGTCAGGTGCGCGTTCGGCAGGGTCTCCAGGTAGGTCTTCAGTGCTGCGTCGGAGGAGAACTCCTGGATGCCGGACTTGGTGACCGGCAGGAACCCTTCCGCCTTGATGAAGGTGTTGACCTGGTCCTTCTGGTAGTAGAGGTCGTAGAACGCCTTGACCGCGTCCTGGTTCCCCTTCTTCTTGAAGGCCATCAGGTAGTCGGTGACGCCGAACGTCTGGGGCGTCCCGCCGTCTGCCTTGGTGGGCATCGGCACCACGCCGTAGTCGACCTTCTTGTCCTTGTCGAGTGCCCCGGCCAGCGGCGAGAAGCCGACGACCATGCCCACCTTGCCGGACGCGAACAGGTCGAAGGCGTCCTGGCGGTTGGTCTTGCCGGGGTTGTTCTGGGTCAGCTTCTTGTCAGCCAGGCCCTTGAGGAAGGTGAGGGTCTCGAGGTTCTGGGTGCTGTTGATCGACCACTTGCCGTCCGTCTTCCAGTCACCGCCGTTGTTGAACAACCAGATGGAGAACTCGCCCTGGGCCTCCTCCGGTCCGAGCGGCAGGCCGTAGCCGATGTTGCCCTTGCCGAGATCCTTGATCTTCTTGGCGTCCGCCTCGAACTCGGCCCACGTCTTCGGCGGCTCGGCGATACCGGCCTCCTTGAAGAGGGTCTTGTTGTAGAACATGGCACGGGCCGAGGACAGGTCCGGCATGCCGTACATCTTGCCCTTGTAGGTGCCCGACTTCACGAACGCGTCGAGCAGGTCGGACTTCACCGAGTCGGACAGCACGTCGTCGGAGCTGTAGAGCAGGTCGTCCTTGGCGAAGCTGGCATAGGCGTTGAGGTTGAGGATGTCCGGTGGGTTGTTGTTCTGGACCATCGTCGAGCTCTGCTGGTCGATGTCGTCCCAGCTGACGATCTGCACCTCGAGGGTGTTGCCCGTCTTGGCCTTGTAGTCGGTGGCGAACTTGTCCCAGAACGCCTTGGTGTTGTCCTTGGAGTACTCGGCGGCGACGAGCTTGATGGTCGTCGCCTTCTTTCCTGAGTCACTCCCGCCGGCTGCCGAACCTGACCCGGTGCCGCCGGAGCAGGCTGCGAGGGTGAACGCCGCGCCGAGGGCGAGTCCGCCCCAGCGCAGCGCCGCTGTGTGTCCTGAAGTCGTGGTGCGCACGTCGCTCCTCATTCATTCGTCAGTTGTCGCGAAACGGGTGATCGTTTCCTAGCGTTTGAAGCGCGCTTCGCTCATCTTGCGAGGCATGAAGGAAACCTTGCGCCCTGCGTCACGACCTCGTCAAGCACCTGAGCGACACAATTTCTGCCACCTTTCCATCACAGAACCGCACACAGTGGGGCAATCTTCGGTGATCTTGACTGATCGAATCTGACTGGTGGAGACTGTCACCACTCTGAATCACTCACAGATTGGATCTCGATGCCTTCCTACTCGAGCCACCTCGCCCGCGAGATCGCGACCCAGCCGGCCGACTGGGCCGCAATGCGCAGCCGCGTGGACGAAGCCCTCGCTGTCCTGCCCACCCCCGGTTCCCGCGTCGCCGTCGTGGGCTGCGGCACCTCGTTCTACATGGCCCAGGCCTACGCGACGCTGCGCGAGCAGTCCGGCGCCGGGCACACCGAGGCGCATGCGGCCAGCGAGTACCCCCTGAGCCGGCGTTTCGACCACGTCGTGGCCATCTCACGGTCGGGCACCACCACCGAGGTGATCGAGCTGCTCGAGCGCATTCGCGACGACGGCCAGACCACCACCGCCATCGTGGCCACCGAGGGCACGGCGATCCCCGAGCTCTCGACCCATGCGTTCCTGGTCCCGGAGGTCGACGAGCAGTCCGTCGTGCAGACCCGCTTCGCCACCACCGTGCTCGCCCTCCTGCGGGCCACCCTCGGTGAGGACCTCGACCAGGCCATTGCCGACGCCGAAGCCGTCCTGGCCGAGGACGAGGAGACCGCGCTCGCCGGGGTCGCCGACGCTCAACAGCTCACCTTCGTCGGACGAGGCTGGACCAACGGCCTGGCGCAGGAGGCAGCCCTCAAGCTGCGCGAGTCGGCACAGTTCTGGACCGAGGCCTACCCCGCCATGGAGTACCGCCACGGACCGATCAGCATCACGACCAAGGGCGGGGCCACCTGGGCCTTCGGCGAGGTCCCGTCCGGGCTCGACGAGGACGTGCGCGCCACCGGGGCCCACTTCGAGCACCGCGACATCGACCCGCTCGCCGACCTGCTCCGCGTGCACCGCCTCTGCCTGCTCAAGGCGGAGCGTGCCGGTGTGGACCCGGATCGACCGCGGCACCTTTCACGGTCCATCATCTTGTCGTGACCCCAGAGCGCGACGACCTCGACCGCATGCTGCTGACCGGACGCCTCGTGCTGCCCGGTGGTGTCGTCGAGGACGGCGCCGTGGTCGTGGAGGGCGACCGGATCTCCTACTGCGGGGAGCGCGGCGCCGTGCCCGGCAGCTGGGCCGCGCTGCGCTCCCCCGAGGGCTGGCCGCACCAGGCCAGCCTGTTGCCCGGCCTCGTCGACCTGCACTGCCACGGTGGCGCCGGGGGAGAGTTCGGCCCCGATGCCCACAGCGCCCACCTCGCGGTAGCGCACCACCACCGCGCGGGCACGACCTCGGTGGTCGGGTCCCTCGTCTCAGCCCCGGCCGAGGTGCTGCTCGCCGGAGCCGCTGCCCTCGCGCCCCTGGTCGCATCCGGCGAGCTCGCCGGCATCCACCTCGAGGGTCCGTTCCTGTCCATGACCCGTCGTGGCGCCCAGGACCCGGCGGCACTACTCGATGCAGACCTCGACCTCGTGGACGCCCTCGTCGCCGCTGCGGGTGGCGGGCTGCTGCACCTGACGTTCGCTCCCGAACGCGATCCTTCGGGCAGCCTTCCCGCAGCCCTGGCCGGCCACGGCGTGCTGGGCGCACTCGGCCACACCGATGCCGACCACGCCACCTGCGCCCGCGCCCTGAGGGCCGTGCTCGGTGGCGGTGTCCGCGGCGGGCTCCCCCTGGTCACCCACCTCTTCAACGGTATGCCGCCGCTGCACCACCGCGCGCCCGGTCCGGTCGCCGCCGCGCTGGGCGCGGCGGCCCGTGGCGAAGCGGTCGTCGAGCTCATCGCCGACGGGGTGCACCTCGACGGCGCCACGGTGCAGCTGGTCTTCGACGTGGTCGGACCCGCGGGCATCGCGCTGGTCAGCGACGCCATGTCGGCCAGTGGCCTGGACGATGGCGACTACACCCTCGGCGGTCGGCAGGTGCAGGTGCGAGGTCGGGAAGCCCGCCTGGCCGAAGGCGGGTCTCTCGCCGGCGGGGTCTCGACCCTGCTCGACCAGGTCCGTTGGTGCGTCACCGAGCTCGGCATCGACCTCGTGGACGCCGTCGCGGCCGCTGCCCTCACCCCGGCTCGAGCCCTGTCGCTGACCGGCGTCGGAAGCCTCACCCCCGGCTCGCGCGCCGACGTCCTCGTGGTGGACGAGGAGCTGGAGCCCCTGCGGGTCCTTCGCCGCGGCACCTGGCTCTGACGGGGGCGTCCAATTCGCGGTGAGCGCGGTCAGGCTCGGTTCGGCGTCCCACGGCGCTAGCGTGGGTCCGGTGATCGTATGGCTCAACGGCACCCACGGCGCGGGTAAGACGACCACCAGTGCACTTGTCCAGCAGCTGATCCCGAATTCACGGGTGTTCGACGCGGAGAAGGTCGGCGAGACACTGATGGACATCACGCCGGGGCTGCCCACCACGGACAACTTCCAGCATTGGCCGCCGTGGCGGCCGCTCGTGGTCGACACCGCCCGCCGCGTACTTGACTACACCGGTGGCACCCTGGTGATGCCCATGACTGTTCTGGTCGAGCAATACTGGCGCGAGATCAGCTGGGGCCTCGGCCAACACGCCATCCCGGTGCGGCACTTCGTCCTTCACGCTGACCAGGAGACCCTTCGCGGGCGCATCGAGGGAGACCCTGACCTTGGCCCCTCCGCCTTCCGTCTGGCATACCTCGCGTCCTATGCCGAAGCGGCCCGCACCTGGCTGCACGACGAGGCCGAGGTCATCGACACCACAGCACTTAGGCCCGCCCGAGTCGCCCAGCAGATCGCAGACGCAGTCGCGGTCGCCAGCTGATGTTGGCCCGTCAGGCGGGAGTCGACACCCCGGCGCCGAGGCCGCGGGACCGGCGGACGATGGCCACGAACTCACCCATGATGTCGTTGAGGCCAAAGTCCTTCGGCGTGAACACCGCTGCCACCCCCAGAGCACGCAGCGCCTTCGCATCAGAGTCGGGGATGATCCCGCCGACGACCACCGGCACGTCAGCGGCACCGGCGTCCCGGAGCCCGTCGAGGATCTGCGGCACCAGCTCCATGTGAGAGCCCGAGAGGATCGAGATGCCGACGAGGTGGACGTCCTCGGCCACCGCGGCCGCGACGATCTGCTCGGGTGTCAACCGGATCCCTTGGTAGACGACCTCGAAACCGGCGTCCCGCGCCCGCACCGCGATCTGTTCGGCGCCGTTGCTGTGCCCGTCGAGCCCCGGCTTGGCGACCAGGATGCGAAGCCCTTCGCCGAGCTCTTCGGCGGTGCGCCGGACCCGGTCACGCACGGCCCGCAGCTCCTCGCTCCCGCCGTCGGCGGCACCGACCGACCCGGAGACCCCGGTGGGGGCGCGGAACTCCCCGAACTCCTCGCGCAACGCCTGCGTCCACTCCCCCGTGGTGACCCCTGCACGGGCCGCCTCGAGCGAGGCAGCCATGAGGTTCGTGCCTGCGCGCGCGTCGGCACGCAGCGCAGCCACGGCAGCGCTCGCGCGGTCGCGACCTGCGGCATCGGCGTCGCGCTGCTCGCGCCAGGCGCGGACTGCAGCGACGGCCTTGGCCTCGACGTCATGGTCGACGGTCTGGATCGCCGCATCGACGTCGGCGGTGAGCGGGTTGGGCTCGGTGGTCTCGAAGCGGTTGACCCCGACCACGACATCCTCACCGGTCTCGATCCGCTGGCGTCGCAGCGAGTGCGATGCGACGAGCGCGGACTTCATGTAGCCGCTCTCGACCGCAGGCACGGCTCCGCCGAGGTCCTGCACGCGCGCGATCTCGGCGCGGGCGCCCTCCACGAGCTCGGCGACCTTGCCCTCGACCACCTTCGAGCCGGCGAACAGGTCGTCGTACTCCAGCAGGTCTGACTCGAAGGCGAGCACCTGCTGCATGCGCAGGGACCACTGTTGGTCCCAGGGCCGCGGGAGGCCTAGTGCCTCGTTCCATGCGGGCAGCTGCACGGCACGGGCCCGGGCGTCCCTGCTCAGCGTGACCGCGAGCATCTCCAGGACGATCCGCTGGATGTTGTTCTCGGGCTGTGCCTCGGTGAGGCCGAGGGAGTTGACCTGCACGCCATACCGGAAGCGGCGCTGCTTGGCGTCCTGCACGCCGTACCGGTCACGGGTCAGGTCCTCCCACAGCTGCACGAACGCGCGCATCTTGCACATCTCCTCGACGAACCGGACGCCGGCGTTGACGAAGAACGAGATTCGCGCGACCACCTCGCCGAACCGTTCCTGCGGCACCTGCCCTGAGTCGCGCACCGCGTCGAGGACGGCAATGGCCGTGCACATCGCGTAGGCGATCTCCTGCACCGGCGTCGCGCCAGCCTCCTGCAGGTGGTAGCTGCAGATGTTGGTCGGGTTCCACTTCGGGATGTCCGAGACGGTGTAGGCCACCATGTCCGTGATCAGCCGTAGCGAGGGCTCGGGCGCGAACACGTAGGTGCCCCGCGAGAGGTACTCCTTGATGATGTCGTTCTGCGTCGTGCCGGCAAGGGCGCGCACGGCCTCGGCGGGGTCGCGGCCGTCAGCGCGAGCCTGCTCCTCCGCGACCACCTGGTACATCGCCAGCAGCCACATCGCCGTGGCGTTGATGGTCATGGAGGTGTTCATGCGGTCGAGAGGGATCTGGTCGAACAACGCGCGCATGTCGCCCACGTGCGAGATGGGAACGCCGACCTTGCCGACCTCACCCCGGGCGAGCGGGTGGTCGGGGTCGTACCCGGTCTGGGTGGGCAGGTCGAACGCGACGGACAGACCCGTCTGACCCTTGTCGAGGTTGCGGCGGTAGAGCGCGTTGCTCGCGGTGGCGCTGGAGTGCCCGGCATAGGTGCGCATCACCCAGGGGCGGTCCCGCTCAGGTCGGCGGGTGTCGGCGTGCTCGGCAGGCTCGGGCATGGGCCCGAAGGTACCCCCGGCGCGGTGCACGCCGGGAGGCGTTCAGGCGGTGACCGCCGCCACAGTCGCGCTGGCGGGGAGCTCACGGAGCACCAGCGAGCGGTCGAGGCGTGATGCACGCAACAGGCGACCGGTGCGCTCACTCATGTCGACGACCGCGAGGCGGCGTCCGGCCCGACGAGCTCGGTTGTAGGCCTCGACGAGCACTCCGAGACCCGTGGCGTCGCCGATCTCAGCACCGGCGAGGCGCATGTAGACATCGCCGTGGCCGGTGTCGATGATCTCGTGGAGCAGCAGACGGACATCGGGCACCGAGTGCACGTCGATGCGACCCGTGATGGCGACTTCCTGACCCGTGTGCAGTGCGCGCACTGCGACGGGGAGAACCCCGATGGTACTGACCGACATGCGAACCCCCTTGTCCGTGGACACATTCACTCACACAGACGCAAGTGAAGGGGAGTCTGGTTGTCCCAGTTAGGTCTCTATCTGGTAACTGTTGAGACCTGGGTCACACGAACGGGTCGTCGTCCGGCTCCCGGGTGACGTCTGCACCCAGGCCTTGCATGCTCTCGGCGAAGCCTGCATAGCCTCGGTCGATGTGCTGTGCGCCGCTCACCGTGGTGATCCCGTCGGCGACGAGCCCGGCGATGACCAGCGCAGCCCCGGCCCGGATGTCACTGGCCTCCACGGGGGCTCCGGACAGGCGTTCGACACCGTGCACCATGACGTGGTGGCCGTCGATCCGGGTCTCGGCGCCGAGGCGGTTGAGCTCCTGGACCGTGCGGAAGCGGGCCTCGAAGAGGTTCTCCGTGATCATCGCCGAGCCCTCGGCGACGGCGTTGCAGGCGAGGGCGAAGGGTTGCAGGTCGGTCGGGAAGCCGGGGTAGGGCAAGGTGGCGACGTCGAACGCCTTGGGACGACGACCGCCCGAGTCCACCCGGAAGCCGCGGTCGGTCTCGGAGACGGTGGCTCCACTGGCCTCGACCAGCTCCAGCGCGGCGACGAGGTGGCCGCTGACCGCTCCGACGACCTCGACGTCACCTCTGGTGGCGGCGGCAGCGAACGCCCACGTCCCGGCGGCAATGCGATCCGGCACCACGGCGTGCTCGATGGCGGTCAGACTGTCCACACCATGCACCTCGACCACCGACGTGCCGGCCCCGCTGATCTGCGCCCCCATGGACAGGAGCATCTGGGCGATGTCGACGATCTCCGGCTCGCGGGCGGCGTTCTCCAGCCGGGTGCTGCCTCGCGCGAGGACCGCGGCAGTGAGGACGTTCTCGGTGGCTCCGACGCTCGGGAAGTCGAGGCGGATCTCGGCGCCGTCCAAGCCGCGGGGGGCCTCTGCGACGAGGAACCCGTGGGTGACGTGGACGCTCGCGCCGAGAGCCTCGAGGCCGGCGGCGTGCAGGTCGAGGCCACGCGAGCCGATGGCGTCGCCGCCCGGGACAGCGACATCCGCAGATCCCGTGCGGGCCACGAGCGGGCCCAGCACCGCGGTGGAGGCCCGCAGGGCACGGACGAGGTCGTAGTCGGCGCGGTGGCCGATCGTCTCCGGCACGTCGATCTCGACCACCCCGCCGCGGGCGTCGTAGTCCACGGTGCAGCCGAGACGGCGCAGCAGCTCGGCCATGATCGTCACGTCGAGGATGGCCGGGACGTTCGTCAGCCGGGTCCGGCCCACAGCGAGCAGCGCCACCGCCATCAGCTTGAGGGCACTGTTCTTGGCGCCCCACACAGCCACCTCGCCACGCAGCGCGGTGCCTCCGACGACCCTGAATCTCTCAGCCACCGACCCACCCTATCCGCGGCGACCTCCCCGATCTGACAGGCTGCAGCCATGGTCAACCTCACCCGCATCTACACCCGGACCGGCGACGACGGGAGGACCCACCTGGGCGACATGAGCCGAACGAGCAAGACCGACGTCCGCTTGCTCGCCTACGCCGACGCCAACGAGGCCAACGCCACGATCGGCGTCGCCCTGGCGGTCGGCGAGCTGCCCGAGGACATCCGGGCCACGCTGTTGCGGGTGCAGAACGACCTCTTCGACGTCGGCGCCGATCTGTGCACCCCCCTGCAGCCGACGTACGAGTACCCGCCTCTGCGGGTCGAGCAGGTCTGGATCGACGAGCTGGAGGCCGACTGCGACCGCTACCTCGAGCGGGTGGAGAAGCTGCGGTCCTTCATCCTCCCCGGGGGCACCGCGGGCTCGGCCCACCTGCACGTCGCCACCACGGTCGTCCGCCGGGCCGAACGCGCGACATGGGCCGCCATCGACACCTACGGTGACCAGCCGGGCACCGGCGTCAAGGGCGAGGGTGGCGTCAACGTGCTCGCGGCGACCTACCTGAACCGGCTGTCGGACCTGCTGTTCGTGCTCGCCCGCGTCGCGAACCTGCCGATCGGTGGCGATGTGCTGTGGCAACCCGGCGGCGGTCGTGCCCCGGCTCCTGGGAAGAAGTAGCCGGTCGCGCCACAGTCGGATGCGGGGCAGCTCGTCAGGTCGGCTCGTCGGTGTCGGCTCGTCGGTGTCGGCTCGTCAGGCGACGTTGACGTTGAAGCCCGGCGGTGAGCTCTCCAGCCAGCTGCGCATCGCCGTGTAGGCGGGTGGGGCCAGGGCGATCCCGAACCGCTCGCCGTCGTAGTGGCACTGCACCGTCACGGCGTCGGGCAGACCGGAGACGGCCTCCTTGGCCGGTTCCGGCGGACCGAGCTCGAGCCGGGGCCGGTCCCAGCACCGCAGGGGCCGAGGGGAGGGGCCGATGAGGGTGAACCACTCCACCGTGCTTCCGGAGAACCGCAGCAGGCCCAGGCGGTAGGACGATCGCCCCGGGAGCCGAAGCGCGCACAGCATGAGCGGGGCCCCGGAGGACAACAGGCGTCGACGGACGAAGATGTACGCCAGCGCCAGGAGTGCGAGCAGGGCGAGCGTCCCCACGATGATCTCGAACAAGACCGCGGGCGACATGCTCACCCCCTCCGGCTAGGCCGGGATCTGCGAGGCGTCAACGGCCTCGGCGACGATGATGACCTTGTCGCGGTCGACGGACAAGAACCCGCCGTCCACGGTGGCGACGGCGTCGTTGCCACCGGTCTTGATGCGGACCTCGCCCTCGACGAGGACGCCGAGCAGGGGCGAGTGACCGGGCAGGATGCCCAGCTCGCCGTCGATGGTGCGGGCCTGGACCATCTCGGCCTCGCCCTCCCAGACCTTGCGGTCGGCGGCGACGAGTTCGACCTGCAGATTGCTCACGGTGTCCTCCACGGGGAATGCGTACTGCTCGAGTCTAACGGTCGTCGCGGGGAGGCCCAGCGACGGTGGCGGTATGCCGTGGGGCCAGCCGG
>JBDSKZ010000151.1:0-17244 GCA_039916625.1 Pedococcus sp. | reverse complement strand
GCGTGCTGCCTACCATCCGGACTTTCACCGTCGGTCCTGGAGTTCCACCAGGTCAACCGGCCGCTGGCTGCGGCCGGGTCGCGGACTGTCACCGCCGGCTCGGAATTACACCGACCCCGGAGCACGTACCCCCAGTATGCCAGCGTGCGGACCGCATCGTGTAGCCCGCGTTCGCGTGACGGTCCTCACCGGCCCGCAAGGAATGCGCTGATCCGGTCGAGGACTCAGTGTTGGTGGCGGTTCGCCAGGGCGCGCAGCTCGTCCACGGCGACGGCAGCGTCCTGCGCGCCGTACACCGCGGACCCGGCGACGAAGACGTCGGCGCCGGCCTCGGCGCACTGCTCGATCGTCGAGGCGGACACTCCGCCGTCGACCTGCACCCACACCTCGCCACCGAACCGGCGCACCGCCTCGCGGACCTGACTGACCTTGGGCAGCTGGTCGGCCATGAACGACTGGCCACCGAAGCCGGGCTCGACGGTCATCACGAGGACCATGTCGAGGTCGGTGAGCAGCCCCTCGTAGGGGGCGAACGGCGTCCCCGGCTTGACCGCCATACCGGCGCGCGCCCCAGCGGCCCGGATGGACCGCGCCACGGCACGCGGGTCAGCCGCAGCCTCGATGTGGAAGGTCACCGACGCACCGCCCGCCTCGGCGTACTGCGGCGCCCAGCGGTCGGGGTCCTCGATCATCAGGTGGCAGTCCAGCGGGATCGGGCTGACACGGGCCAGCGCCTCCACGACGGGCAGTCCGATGGTCAGGTTGGGCACGAAGTGGCCGTCCATCACGTCGATGTGCGCCCATTCCGCGTTGCGGATGCGAGCCAGCTCGGACCCGAGGTTGGCGAAGTCGGCCGACAGGATGCTGGGCGAGATCTGCACGGCCCTCACCCTAACGGTCGGGCAGTCGGCGAATCGACCGACCGGGCCCGGCCCACCCGGCATGATCTGGGCATGCGGTGGATGGTGGTCCTGGTGTGCGCCTCGGTCGTCGGACTGGTCGTCGGACTGGTCGTCGTGGTGGCGAGGGTGCGGCGGAACCGGCGCGCCCTCCAGCAGATGCGGGCCCTGCTGACCGCTGGGCACCACCAGCAGGTGCTCGAGCACGCGCTGCCCGCCAAACCGTTGCAGGACCTGGCCCGCTCGCTCCAGGTGACGAGCGCGGTGTTCACCGGCAGGTTCCTTCTGGCCCTCGACCTCCTCGCCGCGTCCACCGATGACGGCACGGTCGCGCAGACGACCGGCTCCGCTGCGAGTGCTGCACGCCTGCGCGCGGTGAGCCTGCTGGGGCTGGGCCGGTACGGCGAGACCGCGCGGATGGTCGGCGACGACCCGCCGATGGGGCCGCTACGCCGGGTGCGGGCCCAGGCCGCCATCGAGGTCGGTGACGACGACTGCGCCGAGGCGCTCCTCGCCGACCCGTGTGCCGACCCCCTCGAGGAGGCCGGCCGGCTGAGGTCGCTCGGTGACCTCTGCCTGCGCCGCGGCCGACTTCAAGAGGGGGAACGTCTCGTCCGGACCGCGCGCGCGAGCTATGCCGGGTCTGGCGTTGAAGGTGCACAGGTCGATGTCGCCATCTGCACCCTCCACCTGGCGCAGGCCCGGCTGGCAGCCGGGATGGCGGCTGCGGCACTGCCCCTCGTGCGGGCCGGCCTGGACGGCCTGCAGGTGCGCCCCGACCACCAACCCGGGTTCGTGCAGGCCCACGCCCTCGCGGCCCTTGTCCACGCGGCGCTCGGCAACGGGCCCGAGGCGGGGCGCCACCTCGCCACCGCGCAGGAGCACGCCTCGCGCTGCGAGTCCCCACCTCTTGATGCCGAGGTGACCCGCTCCACCGCGCTGGTCGCCCTCGAGCTCGGCGACCTCGACGTCGGCCATCGGCTGCTCCACGAGGCGATTGCCGCGCACGAGAAGCTGGGGGCCGTGCCGGTCGTGGCCGAGCTCCGTTCGACCCTGGCGTCGCTGGACGCCTGAGTGCGCCAGGTCGGGACTACTTCTTGCGCAGCAGCGCCAGGAACATGCCATCGGTGCCGTGGACGTGCGGCCACAGCTGCACGGTCGGCCCCGAGCCGGGTACGTCGACCACCTCACCCGAGGCGTCCCTCAGGTACTCACGGGCATCGACGACCACGACGTCGTCACGCTTGCGGGTGACGTCACGGACCACGAACTGCGTCTCCGCCAGGTGCGGGCTACAGGTGGCGTAGGCGATGACTCCACCGGGTGCCGTGGCCTCGATGGCCGACGTCAACAGCTCGCGCTGGAGCCTGCCGAGGTCTGCGAGGTCGGTGGGCGTCCGCCGCCAGCGGGCCTCGGGCCGACGGCGCAGCGCTCCGAGCCCGGTGCACGGCGCGTCGACGAGGACCCGGTGGTACTGACCGGGCTCGTCCTCGCCGTAGGACCTGCCGTCCCCGGTCCGCACCTCGATGGTCCGGCCGTGCGCACCGGCCTGGAGCAGCGCAGGACGCAGGGTCTGGCGCACCAGCTCGGTCCGGTGGTCACTCACCTCGTTGGCGGTGAGGTCCGCGCCGGACTGCAGCGCGAGCGCGGCGAGGAGCCCCGCCTTGCCACCGGGGCCGGCGCACAGGTCGAGCCACTGCTCGGGACCGTCCGTGTCCACGGGGACGGCCGCGAGTGCGAGGGCCACCAGCTGGGAGCCCTCGTCCTGGACCGCTGCCCGCCCCTCACGCACCGCCCGTATGGCGCCCGGGTCGCCTCCGGGGAGCACCGCACCCACCGGTGAGATCCAGGACGACTCCGCTCCGTCGTCCACGAGCTCTGCGACGCTGCTCAGGCCGGGCCGGGCCACGAGCGAGACCTTCGCAGGGGCGTTGTCGGCGGCCACGAGGGAGCTGAGCTCGTCGTCGATGGTCTCGGGGGTCGCCGCTCCGTGGCCGAGCAGGGCGGCGCGCAGCGCCTTGACCACCCACTCCGGGTGCGAGTGCTCGACCGCGAGCTGGGCCGTGAGCTGAGCCTGCGTCGGCACGACCTCGGCCAGCCACTCGTCGAGGTCACGTTCGCTGATCCGGCGCATCACGGCGTTGACGAACCCTGAGGCGCCGGCGCCGTTGACCTTGCGGGCCAGGGCCACGGTCTCGTCCACGGCTGCGTGCGTGGGCACGCGCATACCGAGCAGCTGGTGGGCACCGAGGCGCAGGGTGTCGACGACGTTCTCGTCGATCTTGGAGATCGGCCGCGCGGCAGCGACGGCAATGATCGGGTCGTACAAGCCGTGCATACGCACCGCGCCATACACGAGCTCGGTCGTGAACGCGGCATCGCGTCCACGAATGTCCTTGTCCCGCAACACTCTCGGGAGCTCGAGGTTGGCGTAGGCGCCGTCGGCGACGGCGCGCATCACGGTGTAGGCGGCCAGTCGCTGGGGGTCGCTCGTGCGGCCCCGCTCACTCGGCCGCTGGGCCGAGCGCTCCCGCCCACCGTGGGCCCGCTCGGGTCGCTGGCGTCCCTGGGCGTTGCGGCGTGGCCCACCACCGCTGCGGTCCCCTGGCCTGCCGGTCTCGCTCATGCCTGTGCCCCGACCATGGTGAAACGCTCTCCTTCGGTGATGCGAACGCCGCGGGCCCAGTCGGGTGCGGCCATGTCCTTCTTGCCGTGCGGGCGCACCTGGCCCAGCCGGACCGGCGTGCTCGCCGTCCCCACCCAGACCTCGCGCCTGCCGGCGGAGATCTCACCGGGAGCCAGGCTGGTCGGAGCGTCGGTCCCGGCCAGGGCCAGCGGGGCGAGCTTGACCCGCCCACCCCGGAGCGTCGTCCACGGACCCGGTGCCGGCGTGCAGCCCCTCACCAGGCGGTCGATCGCGATGGCTGGCCGGTCCCAGCGCACCTGCGCATCGCCCACCTCGATCTTGGGTGCCAGCGAGACACCGTCGGCAACCTGCGCCACCGGCTGCAGGGAACCGTCGTCGATGCCGTCCATCGTGGCCACGAGCAGGCCAGACCCACCCTCGGCGAGCCGGCCGAGCAGGTCGCCGGAGGTGTCGGTGGGACGGACGCGTTCGGTCATCACGCCATACACGGGACCGGTGTCCAGGCCCTGCTCGATGAGGAAGGTCGAGGCGCCGGTCATCTCGTCGCCGGCCATGAGCGCATGCTGGACCGGTGCCGCACCGCGCCAGGCCGGCAGCAGCGAGAAGTGCAGGTTCACCCAGCCGTGGCGGGGGATGTCCAGGGCCACCCGTGGGATGAGGGCGCCGTAGGCGACGACGGGGCAGACGTCGGGCTCCAGCTCACGCAACCGCTCGAGGAAGTCCTCGTCCCCCGGTCGGTGGGGTGCGAGCACCTCGATGTCGTGCTCCTGGGCCCACTGGCGCACGGGTGACTGCGCGAGACCGCGACCACGACCGGCCCGGGCGTCGGGGCGGGTGACTACGGCGACGACGTCGTGGGAGGACGCGTGCAGCGCCTCGAGCGCGGGGACGGCGACCTCGGGGGTGCCGGCGAAGACCAGCCGCAGGCTCACCGGCCCCTGCCGAACGTCGCGTGCGGGCTGACCTTCACCGTGGGGACGGCCTCACCTGACCACTGCGCCTCGCGGATGGCCCGCATGGCGAGCTTGCGCTGCTCGCGGTCCATCCGGTCGATGAACAAGATCCCGTCGAGGTGGTCGGTCTCGTGCTGGATGGCCCGGGCCAACAGCTCAGACCCCTCCAGGACGACGGGCTCACCGAACTGGTTGAACCCCTTGGCGGCGACCCGTAGCGAGCGCGGGGTCTCGAACTTCATCCCGGGGAAGGACAGGCAGCCCTCCTCGCCTTCCTGGATCTCCTCGGACAGCGCGAGCTCGGGGTTGACGAGGTGACCGAGCTCGCCGTCGACCCAGTAGGTGAAGACCCGCAGGCCGACCCCGATCTGCGGCGCTGCGAGACCTGCGCCGGGGGCGTCCACCATCGTGTCGGTGAGGTCCTTGACCAGCTGGCGCAGCTCACGGTCGAAGTCGACGACGGGTTCGGCGGCGGTGCGCAGCACCGGGTCACCGAAGAGGCGGATGTTCTGGATCGACACGGCGACCAGTCTAGGTGCGACCGTATGTCGCGCAGCGCACCACCGGGCGGCGCGCGCCCGATGGCCGGCGTCGGGACGGGGAAGCCCTAGGTCGCCGGGTCGGGGGGATCGACGCGCACCTGCACGCTGACCGGTTCCTTGCGGGCACTGCGTTTGGCCCGCATCGCGGTCAGCGAGGCAGCCAGCCCGTCACGCTCGGCCAGCGGCACCCGCAGGAGCATGCGGACGGCGTCGTCGGGCAGCGACAACGGGCCCAGCCGTTCGGTGCCTTCGGCGAGGTCGGCCTGGAGCAAGGCGGCGTCGACGGCTCGGCGCTCCCCGCTGACGGCAGCCAACACCATCGTCGGCGGGAGCGACAGGGCGGCGCGGTCGGCGAGCTCGCGGGCCGCGAACCAGGCTGGGTCCCAGCGGACCAGCGCCTCGATGACCGGCAGGGTCGTGTGCCCCGGGGCGCCGCACAGGACCACCTGGCCGCGGTCGGCCGAACCCCGCGTCAGCGCTGCCGCCGCCAGCCAGCGGCGCAGCGCCTCCTCGCCGGCGTCGAGGGTCGGACGGTCGAGGCAGGCCCAGGCATCGAGGAGCAGCGTCGCGGCATACCCACCCTCGGCCACCGGCTCGGCCCCGGGTGTGGCGATGACCAGCGAGGGGGTGGCGGCGACGCGGTCGAGGACGGCGCCAGCACCGGAGGTGTGCACCGGGACCCCGGGGAAGGCGCGGCCGAGCTCCTCAGCGGTGCGCCTGGCACCGACGACCGACGACCGCAGGTCGCGCCCCCCGCACTGCCGGCACTCGAACCGGCCGAGACCGCGACCACACCACCGGCAGGCCGGCTCGGCACCGCGGCCGGTGACGGCGACCGGACCAGCGCAATGGACACACCGAGCGGGGGCGCGGCAGGTCTGGCAGGCCAACGACGGGACGTAGCCGCGCCGGGGCACCTGGACCAGCACCGGCCCGGACTCCAGCGCGGCCTTGGCGGTGCGCCAGGCGATCGAGGGGAGATGGGCACTGGCGGCCGCCGGGTCACGCTCCATCTCGAGGCCTTCGCCCGCGACCACGACCCTGGGGACGGCACCACGGACGGCACCGGCCACCTGGATCGACCGCAGGACGCCGGTGTCCACGAGCTGCTGAACGGCCACCGTCCTGGTGAACCCCCCCGACAGCGTCGCAGCCCCCTCGACGGCCGCCCGGGTGAGCAGCACCTCCCGGACGTGGGGGTAGGGCGCACGCGGCTCTTCGTGGTTGTCGTCACCGTCGTCCCACCAGGCGACCAGGCCGAGCTCGTGCACCGGCGCGAACGCGGCGGCCCGGGTGCCCACGACGACGCGGACGTGGCCACGCAACACCTTGAGCCAGGCGGTATAGCGCGCCTGCGGCCCTTGGTCGGCCGTGAGCCGGACGTGCCGCCCCGGTCCGAGCGCCTCGGTCAGGGCGGCGTCGACCCGGGTGACGTCACGGTGGTCGGGCATCACGAGGACGGCGCCGCGTCCCCCGGCCACGGTGGCGGCCGCGGCCGTCGCCAGCGCCGCAGGCCAGTCCTGGGCAGGGTCCGTGGTCGGCAGTGCCAGCCACGACGCGGCAGGGCTGTCGCCAGAGGTGAGGCGCGAGAGGTAGGCCGGCCCGGCGGCATACCGGCTCCAGGCCGGACCGGCGCCGGACGGGACCGGCAACGGCTGGGGGACCGACGGCTCGAGGGCGAGGGCCTTCTCCGCGGCGGCGTGCCGCGGGGGCACGGACAACCGCAGGACGTCGCCGAGGGTGCCGGCGTAGCGGGCCGCGACCGTCCGAGCGACCTCGAGCTGGCGCGCGGTGAGCACTGGCTCGGGCGAGACGACCCTGCGGATCGGGGCGAGGCGTCCGTCGTGCTCGGGGGCGGCCCGGCGCTCGACGACGAACCCGTCGAGGTCCTGCCCGGCGAAGCGCACCTTGACCCGGGCGCCGGGCACAGCGGTGTCGGCGAGCGCAGCCGGCACGAGGTACTCGAACGGGCGGTCCAGGTGGGCCAGGCCGGTGTCGACCACCACCGCGGCCACGGGGTCGGTCGGGGCGGTGTCCTGCGCCTTCGTCGGGCGGGGAGCCTGGGGCAGCGCGGCGCGGATCAGCTCCAGCTGCTCGGCTGCTCCGGGTTGGGACACCTGAGAAAACTAGCCGACCCGGCCGACATCCCTGCGGGGCAGGGGCCGGCCGGGTCGGCTGGACGTGCTGGGTGACGTGCTGTGGTCGGTCAGCCCTTGACGGCTCGCTGCAGTGCCTCGACGCGGTCGGTGCGCTCCCAGGTGAAGGCGTTCTCGACCCCCTCCACCGAGGTGCGCCCGAAGTGGCCGTAGGCGGCGGTGGCCTGGTAGATCGGGCGCAGCAGGTCGAGCTCGTCGACGATGGCACCGGGGCGCAGGTCGAAGACCGAGGTGATCGCGGCCTGGATCTTGTCGACGGGCTCGGTCTCGGTGCCGAAGGTCTCGACGTAGAGGCCGACCGGCTGGGCCTTGCCGATGGCGTAGGCGACCTGGACCTCGCACCGACGCGCGAGCCCGGCAGCGACGATGTTCTTGGCCACCCAGCGCATGGCGTAGGCCGCCGAGCGGTCGACCTTCGACGGGTCCTTGCCGGAGAACGCCCCGCCACCGTGGCGGGCCATGCCGCCGTAGGTGTCGACGATGATCTTGCGGCCGGTGAGGCCGGCATCGCCCATCGGGCCGCCGATCTCGAAGCGGCCGGTGGGGTTGATCAGGCTGCGGTAGCTCGAGATGTCGAGGTCCGTGCCCGTCTCGGCCAGCTCGGCCAGGACCGGGCCGATGACGTGCTCCTGGATGTCGGGTGCGAGCAGGTCGTCGAGGGAGATGTCGGACGCGTGCTGGGTCGACAGCACGACGGTGTCGAGCTTGACTGCGCGGTCGCCGTCGTAGCCGATGGTGACCTGGGTCTTGCCGTCAGGGCGCAGGTAGGCCACCTGGCCGGACTTGCGGACCGCGGTGAGGCGCTCGGCGAGCCGGTGCGCGAGGTAGATCGGCAGCGGCATGAGCTCGGCGGTGTCCTCGCAGGCGTAGCCGAACATCAGGCCCTGGTCGCCGGCACCCTGCTTGTCGAGCGGGTCGACCCCGCCGGTGCGGTTCTCGTGAGCGGTGTCGACGCCCTGCGCGATGTCCGGCGACTGCTCGCCGATGGAGATCGAGACGCCACAGGAGGCGCCGTCGAAGCCCTTCTCGGACGAGTCGTAGCCGATGCCCTTGATGGTGTCGCGCACGATCTTGGCGATCGGGACGTAGCTGCGGGTGTCCACCTCGCCGGCGACGTGGACCAGCCCGGTCGTGACCATCGTCTCGACGGCGACCCGGCTGTCCTTGTCCTCGGCCAGCATGGCGTCGAGGATCGCGTCGGAGATCTGGTCACAGATCTTGTCCGGGTGCCCCTCGGTGACGGACTCGGACGTGAACAGGCGTGCGGACACTCAGATCTCCTTCTGGGCAGCGGCTGCTGACTGACGGCCGCGAGCCAGAGCCGCACGGACCCCGTGAGTCTACCTACGTCCCAGGATCTGTCGGACGGCGTCCCACACTGCGACGGCGATCTGCTCCTTGGGCGCGGGACCGGCGTCGACGACGTGGCTCGAGCCACGCCTGAGGATGTGGACGGTGTTGTCGTCGAGCCCGAACGCCTTGTCGGGCCCGACCTCGTTGACCACGAGCAGGTCGCAGCCCTTCCGGGCCAGCTTGGCGCGGGCATGGTCGAGGACGCTGCCGTCCTCGTCGCCGGTCTCGGCAGCGAACCCGACGATGACCGGGCTCGTGTCGTCGCCGCGGCGGGCGACGAGCCCGGCGAGGACGTCGGGGTTGCGCACGAGCTCGATGGTGGGGGCGGCGTCCGGGTCCTGCGGCTCGTGCGACTTCTTGATCTTGGCGTCGGTGTAGTGCGCCGGTCGGAAGTCGGCCACCGCGGCAGCCATGACGACGACATCGGCGCCGGGTGCGGCCGCTGCGACAGCGGTCTCGAGCTCCAGTGCGGTCTGCACGGGCACGACGAGAACTCCGGCGGGGGCTGCGAGCGAGGCGTTGGCGGCGACGAGGACGACCTTGGCGCCGCGACGGGCGGCCACCGCGGCGAGCGCGTAGCCCTGCTTGCCCGAGCTGCGGTTGCCCAGGAAGCGCACCGGGTCGAGCGGTTCGCGGGTGCCCCCGGCGGTGATGACGACCGTGCGTCCCTCGAGGTCGCCCTGGTCGGCGACGGCACCGGCTGCGTACTCGTCCCGGGCCACCGCCGTGGCTGCGTGGGCGAGGATCCGCTCGCACACGGCATACAGGTCGGCGGGCTCGGGGAGTCGGCCGGGACCGGCGTCGGCGCCGGTGAGGCGACCTGAGGCTGGCGGGATCACGTGGACCCCTCGCTCGGTGAGCGTCGAGATGTTGGCCTGCGTGGCCGCGTGCTCCCACATCTCGGTGTGCATGGCCGGCGCCAGGACGACGGGGCAGCGCGCGGTGAGCAGGACGTTCGTGAGAAGGTCACCGGCCAGCCCGTGGGCGGCCTTGGCGACGAGGTCAGCGGTGGCGGGGGCCACGACCACGAGGTCGGCCGACTGGCCGAGGCGCACGTGCGGCACCTCGTGGACCGACTCCCACACACCGGTCGAGACCGGTTTGCCGGACAGCGCCTCCCACGTCGGGGCCCCCACGAAGTGCAGGGCCGACTCGGTCGGCACCACGGTCACGTCGTGGCCGGCCTCGGTGAACAGGCGCAGCAGGGAACACGCTTTGTAGGCCGCGATGCCGCCGCTGACCCCCAGGACGATGCGCGCCATCGCGCGGTCTCGCTCCCTGCTCCCCCGCCGGGCTCAGCTCTCGATCGGCTCGGAGGTGACCAGGCCCTGGTTGATCTCGCGCAGGGCGATGGACATCGACTTCTCGTGCACCTGGCTGTCCACGAGCGGCCCGACGTACTCGAGCAGGCCCTCCTGGAGCTGGCTGTAGTAGGCGTTGATCTGGCGCGCGCGCTTGGCGGAGTAGATGACCAGCGCGTACTTGGAGTCAGACCGAAGGAGCAGGTCGTCGATGGGGGGGTTGGTGATGCCGATCGGGTTCGCGACGGTTCCAGACACGGGAAAACTCACTTCTGTCGAAAATTTGACGCAGGCGTCAGGGGGATCGCATCAATGATACGAGTTCTTCGGCCGCTCTACGAACATCGTCGTTGACGATGGTCACGTCGAACTCGTCCTCGGCCGCCAGCTCGACCTTCGCGGTCTCCAGCCGGCGGGTGCGCTCCTCCTCGTCCTCGGTCCCGCGACCGACCAGGCGGCGGACCAGCTCGTCCCAGCTCGGCGGTGCGAGGAACACGAACAGCGCCTCGGGCATCGTGGCCCGGACCTGGCGCGCGCCCTGGAGGTCGATCTCGAGCAGCGCCATCTTGTGCTCACCCAGGGCACGCTCCACAGGACCGCGTGGGGTGCCGTAGTGGTTGCGCCCGTGGACGACGGCCGACTCGATGAGCTCGCCGGACTGCTCCATCCGGGAGAACTCGACCGCGTCGACGAAGTGGTAGTGCGTGCCCTCGATCTCGCCGGGGCGGGGTGGGCGCGTGGTCGCACTGACCGACAGCCACACCTCGGGGAAGTGGTCACGCACGTAGGCGGACAGGGTGCCCTTGCCGACCGCGGTGGGTCCGGCTAGGACGACGAGCCGCCGGGGGCGCTCCTCGCCGACAGGTGCGGGGCGGCTCACGCCTCGTCGAAGCGGGTGAGCAGCGCCGAGATCTGGTTGGTGCCCAGGCCACGGACGCGGCGGCTCTCGGAGATGCCCACCTCCTGCATGATCTGGCGGGCGCGCACCCGGCCCACGCCGGGCATCGACTCGAGGAGGGCAGAGACCTTCATCTTGCCCACCACGTCGTTGCCCTTGCCGTCAGCGATGACCTCCTTGAGGGAGCCCTGGGCGTACTTCAGGCGGTTCTTCACGGCGGCACGCTCGCGGCGAGCCACGGCGGCCTTCTCCAGGGCCGCTGCCCGCTGCTCGGGCGTCAACGGGGGAAGTGCCACAGCATTGCTCCTTGTGAGGCGTACGGGGGGTCGTGCGAACGTCGTTCACTCTTTCACTCGGACTCTAGCAACCGAACGAGCTCGTTTCTCTCCGAGGTCTGGGGCCCCCTGCCCGGCCGCCGGGGCCTGGAGTCGCAGCCCCGGCCTCAGCGCAGGAGGTCGGCGAGGTGCTCGCTGGTGCGTACGGCCTGCTCGCGCAGGTGCACGGCCTCGGGGCCGGCGGACAGGACCTCGCGGCTCGATGCCGGCAGCACGTGGGGCAGGGCGTCGCCGAAGACCCGACGAAGGTCCTCGCTCGTCCCCCCCTGGGCGCCCACGCCCGGGGCCAGGAGAGGTCCGTTGCAGCCGGCGAGGTCGAGGCCGAGCTCTTGCACGGCCGAGCCGACGGTCGCGCCGACGACGAGACCGACCGAACCGAGGTCACCGTGCGAGCGCGCGGCGGCATTCTCCCCGGCGGCCCCCGCAACCATGCTCTCGGCGACACTGATGTCGCGCAGGCTGGCATGCTGGACGGTGCGGCCCTCAGGGTTGGATGTCAGTCCCAGGACGAAGACCCCACGTCCGGTCTGCGCCGCGAGGTCGAGCGCGGGGCGCAGCGACTCGAAGCCGAGGTAGGGGCTGACGGTGAGGGCGTCGGCCGGGGCCACTGCGTCCTTGCCGAGGTAGGCCTCGGCGTAGGCCGACATCGTGGAGCCGATGTCACCGCGCTTGGCGTCGAGGATGACCAGCGTGCCGGACTCGCGCAGCGCGAGGATGGCGCGCTCCAGGACGGCCACGCCACGGGAGCCGAACACCTCGAAGAACGCCGACTGGGGCTTCACCACGGCCACGTGGCCGGCGAAGGCCTCCACGCAGGTCTCGGTGAACCGGGTCAGCCCCTCGACGTCATACGTCAGCCCCCATGAATCGACGAGCGCGCGGTGCGGGTCGATGCCCGCGCACAGTGGGCCGAAGCGGTCGGTGGCCAGCCGCAGCCGCTGGCCGAAGGTCGCCGAAGCCGGTTGGTTCGCGGTGCCTGCCGAGCCCGTCCCGCTGACGGTCGTCTGGTCCGTCATCAGCGTGCCACCCTCTCGTGTGCGATCCCCACGACATCGGTGAGGCGCTCGAATCCCTTGTCCTGCAACAGTCCCGCCAGCTCACGGCCGACCCGCACCGGCGCCGTCGGGTCGTTGAACGTTGCGGTGCCCACCTGGACGGCGCTGGCGCCCGCAGCGACCAGCTCGAGCGCATCGCGACCGGTCCGTACTCCCCCGACGCCGATGATCGGCACGAACGGCAGCCGTCCCTCGAGCATCGCGGCCCGGGTCTGCCAGACCGCGCGGACTGCCACCGGGCGCACAGCGGGACCGGACAGCCCACCGGTGACTCCGGCGACCTGCGGCCGCAGCAGGTCGGTGTCGATGACCATGCCGAGCAGGGTGTTGATCATGGTCAGGCCGTCGGCGCCGGCCTTCACGCAGGACTGCGCGACGCTGACGATGTCGGTGACGTCGGGCGTCAGCTTGGCGAAGATCGGCACGTCGCGCGGCAGCTGTTCACGCACCAGGGCGATCACCTTGGCCGAGGCCAGTGGGTCGCAGGCGAACACGAGCCCCCGGTTGGCGACGTTGGGGCAGGAGATGTTGACCTCGACCCCGACGACGGCGTCGAACGCGTCGCTGGCCCTCAGGGTGGCGGCCACGTCGGCGAACTCGCCGCTGGTGTTGCCGGCGATCGAGACCAGGGTGCGCGCTCCGGCCTTCTTGAGCCAGGCCAGGTCGTTCGCGACGAACGAGGAGATGCCGGGTCCCTGCAGGCCGATGGAGTTGAGCATCCCGGACGGGGTCTCGGCCATGCGCGGGGTCCCGCGGCCGGACCGGGGGTCGGCCATCACGGACTTGGTGACGAACGCCCCGAGCTCGGCGACATCGAAGAACCGGCCGAGCTCGCGGCCGTTGGCGGCGCAGCCCGACGCGGTCATCATCGGGCTGGGCAGGTGCCGACCGCCGAGGTCGACGGACATGTCCACCGGCGTGGGCGTGGGCGTGGGAGTGGGCGAGGTGGTCGTGGGCGTGGTCGTCGTCACGCGCGAGGTCGAGGGGGTCATCAGTGAGCGCCCGCCCTCGGCGCACCGACGGTGTCGTCAGGCACCCGGCAGAGCCCGTCCGAGAAGGCGTCCCAACGGACCCGGTCACCCCGGAACACCGGGCCCTCGACGCAGGACCGCACCATCGTGGTCACGCCGTCCTTGCCGACCACGGGGAGCACACACGTCATGCAGACGCCCACGCCGCAGGCCATCGACTCCTCGACGGCGACCTGGGCCACCGCGCCCTCCGCCGTGGCGACGTCGGTGATGGACCGGAGCATCCCCATCGGGCCGCAGCCGTAGACGACGGCGGCACCGGTGCGCCGGATCACCTCGGGCAGCACATCGGACACCCAGCCCTTCGTGCCGAGCGACCCGTCGTCGGTGGTGACCGTCACGCCGTCGGCGTGGCGACGTGCCTCCACGACGCCGAACAGCTTGGACTCGGTTGCGGCACCGAGGACGATATCGACGTGGCAGCCGCGCTCGCGCAGGACCTCGGCGAGCCAGAACAGCGGGGCGCTGCCGTAGCCACCGCCGACGAGGACGCACGGCACCGGCTCCTTGGGCAGCGGGAACGCCCGGCCGAGCGGGCCGACGATGTCGACCTCGTCGTGGGCGCGCAGCTCGGAGATCCACTGGGTGCCCGGGCCGTGGGCCGCCACGACGACGTCCACCGTGCCGCCATACGTCCCGGACGGGCTGACCTTGTGGATGGAGAAGCAGCGGCGCAGCAGGTTGGCGCTCGTGGGGCCGCCGACGGCGAGCGCCACGAACTGCCCAGGCCGGGCGAGCTCGGCCAGGCCGGGCGCGACGAAGGTCAGGTGGTGGTAGGCGCCGGCCCGCCGAGTGGCGATCAGCTCACCGTTCACCTGCACCACTCCACTGCCGGGACGGGTATCGCGCGTGGTCGCCCCGCTCACGCGACGCCCCCGTCCAGGTCGGCCTGGGTCCGACCGTAGAGGTCGAGGTCCCGGGCGTGCTCCTGCAAGGGTTTGACCGTGAACTCGCCCGTCATCTGCGCCTCGATCCCCTGCACGGCAGCCGCGAGCGACTGCACCGTGGTGACGATCGGGCGGTCCATCGAGGTGGTCGCCGCGCGGATGGCGTAGCCGTCGGCCCGGGCGTTGGGGCCGCTCGGGGTGTTGACGACCATGGCGATCTCGCCGGCCAGGATGAGGTCCACGATGCTGCCCTCGGCCGTGGCGCGCTCGCTGTGCTTGTGCACCACCTGGGACGGGATCCCGTTGCGGCGCAACACGTCTGCAGTGCCGGTCGTCGCGACGATGGTGAACCCGAGGTCAGCGAGGCGCTTCACCGGGAAGATCATCGCGCGCTTGTCGCGGTTGGCCACGGACACGAAGATCCGGCCCTCGCGGGGCAGACCCGACCCGGCGGCCAGCATGCCCTTGGCGAACGCCGTCCCGAAGTCGTCGTCGATGCCCATGACCTCACCGGTGGAACGCATCTCCGGACCGAGCAGGCTGTCGACGACCTGGCCGTCGCGGGTGCGGAACCGCTGGAACGGCAGCACCGCCTCCTTGACCGCGACCGGGGCATGGCTCGGCATCGTGCCGCCGTCCCCGAACTGCGGCAGCATGCCCTCTGCGCGCAGCTCCTTGATCGTCGCACCGAGCATGACCCGGGCTGCGGCCTTGGCCACCGGCACGCCGGTCGCCTTGGCGACGAACGGCACCGTGCGCGAGGCGCGGGGGTTGGCCTCGAGGACGTAGAGGACGTCCTGCGCGAGGGCGAACTGCACGTTCATCAGGCCGCGTACCCCGATGCCCTCGGCAAGCTTGAGCGTGGCCTCACGGACCCGCTCGAGCTCGGCGACACCCAGGGTGACGGGCGGCAGGGTGCACGCCGAGTCGCCGGAGTGGATACCGGCCTCCTCGATGTGCTCCATGATCCCGCCGAGGTACATGTCGGTGCCGTCGTAGAGGGCGTCGACATCGATCTCGACCGCGTCGTCGAGGAACCGGTCGACGAGGACGGGATGCTCAGGACTGGCGATGGTCGCGCGGGTGACATAGCCCGAGAGCGTCTCGTCGTCGTACACGATCTCCATGCCGCGCCCACCCAGGACGTAGGACGGGCGGACGAGGACGGGGTAGCCGATCTCGTGGGCCACCGCGACGGCCTCGGTGGCGCTGTACGCCGTGCCGTGCCGTGGCGCGGGGAGCTGCGCCTCGGCGAGGACGCGGCCGAAGGCACCGCGGTCCTCGGCGAGGTCGATGGCCTCGGGACTGGTGCCGACGATCGGCACCCCGGCCGCCTTGAGCGCCTTCGCGAGCCCGAGCGGGGTCTGGCCGCCGAGCTGGACGATGACGCCGGCGACCGGACCGGCCTGCTGCTCGGCGTGCACGACCTCGAGGACGTCCTCGAGGGTGAGCGGCTCGAAGTAGAGCCGTGAGCTGGTGTCGTAGTCGGTGGAGACGGTCTCAGGGTTGCAGTTGACCATCACCGTGTCGTAACCGGCGTCGCGCAGAGCGAAGCTGGCGTGCACGCAGGAGTAGTCGAACTCGACGCCCTGGCCGATCCGGTTCGGGCCGCTGCCGAGGATGAGGACGGCCGGCTTCTCGCGCGGGGCAACCTCCGTCTCTTCGTCGTAGGTGCTGTAGTGGTAGGGCGTCAGGGCTGCGAACTCGGCCGCACAGGTGTCGACCGTCTTGTAGACCGGTCGGACGCCGAGGGCGTGGCGGACCCCGCGGACGACGGCCTCGGGCATGGACCGCAGCGAGGCGAGCTGGGTGTCGGAGAACCCGTGGCGCTTGGCGAGGCGCAGCAGCGCCGGCGTGAGCTCGGAGGCCGCGGCGACCTGCTCGGCGACGGCGTTGATGAGCTCCATCTGGTCGAGAAACCAAGGGTCGATGCCCGTCTCCTCGTGCACCTCCTCGACCGAAAGGCCCCCGCGCAGGGCCTGCTGCACGGTGACGATACGGCCGTCGGTCGGGGTCCTGGCCGTGTGCAGGTAGGTCCGCGCCTGCTCGACGCTGGGCCTCGGACCGTCCCAGTGGAAGCTGCTGCCCGCGCGCTCCATGGACCGCAGGGCCTTCTGCAGCGCCTCGGTGAAGTTGCGGCCGATCGACATCGCCTCACCGACGGACTTCATCGTCGTCGTGAGCGTCGGGTCGGCGGCCGGGAACTTCTCGAACGCGAACCGCGGCACCTTGACGACGACGTAGTCCAGCGAGGGCTCGAACGACGCCGGCGTCTCGCGGGTGATGTCGTTGGGCACCTCGTCCAGGGTGTAGCCGATGGCCATCTTCGCCGCGATCTTGGCGATGGGGAAGCCGGTGGCCTTCGAGGCCAGCGCCGAGGAGCGCGAGACCCGGGGGTTCATCTCGATGACGATGATGCGGCCGTCGCGGGGGTTCACCGCGAACTGGATGTTGCAGCCGCCGGTGTCCACGCCGACCTCGCGGATGATCGCGATGCCGATGTCCCGCAGCCGCTGGTACTCGCGGTCGGTGAGGGTGAGCGCCGGGGCGACGGTGATCGAGTCACCGGTGTGCACGCCCATCGGGTCGAGGTTCTCGATGGAGCAGACCACCACGACGTTGTCGGCGTGGTCCCGCATGACCTCGAGCTCGTACTCCTTCCAGCCCAGGATCGACTCCTCGAGCAGCACCTCAGTGGTGGGGCTGTACTGCAGCCCGGCGCCACCGATGCGGCGCAGGTCGGTCTCGTCGTAGGCGAAGCCGGAGCCCAACCCCCCCATGGTGAAGGACGGCCGTACGACGACCGGGTAGCCGAGGTCCCCGGCAGCGGCCAACAGCTCCTCCATCGTGTGGCAGATCAGCGAGCGCGCCGACTCGGCACCGCAGCGTTCGACGACGCCCTTGAACTTCTGGCGGTCCTCGCCGAGCTGGATCGCCTCGACGTTGGCGCCGATCAGCGGACAGCCGTACTTCTCCAGGACTCCGGCCTCGTGCAGCGAGATCGCGCAGTTCAGCGCCGTCTGGCCGCCCAGCGTCGCCAGCACCGCGTCGGGACGCTCGCGGGCGATGATCGCCTCGACCACCTCGGGGGTGATCGGCTCGACGTAGGTCGCGTCGGCGAACTCCGGGTCGGTCATGATCGTCGCCGGGTTGGAGTTGACGAGGATGACGCGGATGCCCTCCTCGC
>JBDSKZ010000150.1:0-9557 GCA_039916625.1 Pedococcus sp. | reverse complement strand
GAGACCCTGCGGTCACCTGCGGTCACGACGCGCTCCTGTCCGTGGCTGTTGCGGCGATCTCGGCCACGGCGGCCAGGAACGCGTCCGTCTCGGCCGGGGTCCCGGCCGTCACACGAAGATAGTGGGCGATGCCGACGTCGCGGACCAGCACACCCCGGTCGAGCAGGTCGCGCCACGTCGCAGCAGCGTCGACCAGCCCCCCGAAGAGGACGAAGTTCGCGTCGCTGGCGACCGGGGAGTACCCCAGCGCGGTCAGCTCGGTCACCATCCGGTCGCGTTGCTCCTTGATCGCCTCGACGGTGCCGAGCAGCTGCTCGGCGTGGTCCAGCGCGGCGACGGCGATCGCCTGGGTGGGGGCCGAGAGGTGGTACGGCAACCGGACCAGTCGCAGCGCGTCGATGAGCGCGGGGTCGGCTGCGAGGTAGCCCAGCCGCCCGCCGGCGAGAGCGAACGCCTTGCTCATGGTTCGGGTCACGACGAGCCGCGGCCGACCCTCGAGCAGGGTGAGCGCGCTCGGGGTGCCCGGTCGGGCGAACTCGGCGTACGCCTCGTCCACGACCACCACAGCCCGCTCCGCCGCGGCATACACGGCCTCGACGACGTCGAGGGACAAGGAGGTGCCTGTCGGGTTGTTGGGCGAGCAGAGGAAGACCACGTGCGGCTGGTGCGCGCGCACCTGCTTGACCGCGGACTCGACCGTGAGGTCGAACGGTGCGTCGGTGCCCTGGCCCCGGAGCCCGTCCACCCACGCCATGCCGACGCCGGTGCTGATGAGCGGGTGCATGGAGTAGGCCGGCGTGAAGCCGAGAGCGACCCTCCCCGGTCCACCGAAGGCGAGTACGACGTGCTGGAGCACCTCGTTGGAGCCGTTGCCGGCCCACAGCTGTGCGGCGTCGAGCGCCACCCCCGCTGTGCTGCACAGGTATGCCGCGAGGGCGGTCCGGAGGTCCGTGAACTCCCTGTCGGGATAGCGGTTGAGCTCCGAGGCGACGGCCGCCACCCGCGCCGTGATGTCCGCGACGACCTCGTCGGGTACGGGGTAGGAGTTCTCGTTGGTGTTGAGGCGCACGGGCACGTCGAGCTGGGGCGCGCCGTACGGCCTGGCACCGCGCAGGTCAGGGCGCAGCAGGGCGTCGAGGGAGGTCGGGTCGCTCACGATTTCCCCCGCCTCAGGTGGACTCGTCGAAGCGGGCGGTGACCGCCTCGCCGTGCGCGGGCAGGTCCTCGGCCTGGGACAGCGTCACGACGTGGTGGGCGACCTCCTGCAGGGCGGCCCGGCTGTAGTCGATGACGTGGACGCCCCTCAGGAACGACTGCACCGACAGCCCGCTGCTGTGGCTGGCGCAGCCGCCGGTCGGCAGCACGTGGTTGGAGCCTGCGATGTAGTCGCCGAGGCTGACCGGGGAGTAGGCACCGACGAACACGGCACCGGCATTGCGGACGCGCGCGGCCACCGCGGCGGCGTCGCGCGTCTGGATCTCGAGGTGCTCGGCGGCGTACGCGTTGACGACGTCGAGCCCACGGTCGAGGTCGTCCACGAGGACGACGCCGGACTGGGGGCCGGTCAGGGCGGTGCGGACGCGCTCGGCGTGCTTGGTCGCGGACACCCTGCGCCCGACGACCTCAGCGACGGCCTCGGCGAGCTCGGGGCTGTCGGTGACGAGCACCGAAGCAGCGTAGGGGTCGTGCTCGGCCTGGCTGATGAGGTCGGCGGCGACGTGCACGGGGTCGGCGGAGTCGTCAGCGAGGACCGCGATCTCGGTGGTCCCCGCCTCTGAGTCGATACCGATCAGACCCTTGAGGAGACGCTTCGCGGCCGTGACGTACACGTTCCCCGGTCCGGTGACGAGGTCGACCGGCTCGGCCACCACGGCGTCCTGCCCCTGCCCGTCGGTGAAGCCGTAGGCGAAGGCGGCAACAGCCTGGGCGCCACCCACGGCGTACACCTCGTCGACGCCGAGCAGCGCGCAGGCGGCCAGGACTGTCGGGTGCGGGTAGCCGGCGAAGACACCGGTGTTCTCCCGCTGCGGCGGGCTCGACACGGCGAGCGAACCGACCTGCGCGATCTGGGCGGGTACGACGTTCATGACGACGCTGGAGGGATAGACGGCTCGGCCGCCGGGCACGTAGAGCCCGACGCGGTCGACCGGCACCCAGCGCTCGCTGACGGTGCCGCCCTCGACCACGGTGGTCGTCGTGGTCGTGCGCCGCTGGTCCTCGTGCACGATCCGTGCGCGGCGGATCGACTCCTCGAGAGCGGACCGCACGTCGGGGGCCAAGGCGTCGAGCGCGGCGGCCAGGACCTCGGCCGGGACGCGCAGGCTGGTGGGCCGCACCCCGTCGAAGCGCTCGCCGAGGTCGTAGAGGGCCTGCGCCCCGCGGTGGCGGACGTCTTCGCACAGCGGACGGACCGTCTCGACCGCCGTCGCGACGTCGAGCTCCGCACGGGGCAGGAGGTGGCGCAGCTCGCGGACACCGAGCACGCGTCCGCGCAGGTCGGTCGTGGACATCATGGGGACGAGTCTAGGCGGCGCCTGACACAGCTCCGGCCACGGTCCAGGGCCACGGTCCAGGGCCACGGTCCCCCCGTCTCGGACGGGACCGGCTGGGGCTGGCCTCAGCCCCCGGACGCCTTGCGCGGCACGAGCGGGTCGGTCGGCGCCTGGGGGGCGACCCCTGCCTCCGGCGCCAGCCCACCTTCACCGGGGCGAGGTCCGGGTCCACCGTCCCGGCCCTGGGGACTGGCCCGCCCTTCGTCCCGCACGTCGTGGCGGAACGTCGCCTCGATGCTTTCGGCCACCTCGTCTCGGGGCCAGCGAGCGGCCATGAGCACGAGGATCCCGAGGGTGATCACGGCGCAGATGCCGACCGCCGCGGCAGCCGAGGTCTGCTCGGAGATCCACCCAGCCGCCAGGAAGCAGACCCCTGTGACGCCGACGGACATCGCGCCCGCCAGACCGAAGACCCGACCCCGCATGGCCGGCGGGACGAGCAGCGTGAAGGCGGACTGCAGGGGAAGCATGTAGCTCTGCAGGGCACCGGAGAGGAACCAGGCCCCCCACACCACCGGGAGCGGCGGCTCGAAGATGGTCACGAGCAACGGCACGGGCATGAGCAGGGCCAGTCGCATGACGAGCCGGAACTGCCGCTCGGCCGGGAGACGGGCGATCAGCAGGACGCCCACGACGGCGCCGAGGATCGGTGCCGCCATGAGCAGGCCGCCCCATGAGGACGACCCGCTGTGGTGGGCGCCGTACGGGAGTGCGACGGCCTCGGGCGCCGCGATGGCCAGCGCGCTGGCGAGGGAGAGCAGGAGCAGCATCGTCAGCACCCGGCTGGAGCGGATCTGTCCCCAGCCGTGCGCGAGGTCCCCGAGGAGGCTGTTGAGCGCGGTCTCCGACGTCTCGACCAAGGACTTGGGAGGAGTGATCCAGGCAAGCAGGGCGGCGCCGAGGACGAACGTCGCCAGGTCGAGCATCAGCGCCTGGGTGTCACCGATGAGCCCGACGATGACGCCGCCGATGGCCAGCCCGATCGCCTGGTTGATCTGCGTGGCGAGCGTCGTGAGGCCGAAGGCGCGGGCGTAGAGCCGGCGGTCGGGGAACAGGTCGGTCAGCATCACCTGTCCCGCGGTGATGGCTGGTCCCCCGATGAACTCCAGCACGAACACGATCGACAGGACCAGGACGAGCGACTCGGTCGTCGCGACGGTGACGACGAGGGCGAGCACGAGCAAGGCGCGCAGGAGGTGCGTGGTGACCATCACGGTCCGCGGCGGCCAGCGGTCGCACAACGGGGAGAGCAGGGCCCGGCCCAGGATGGTGGGCACGAGGGACACCGCGAAGGTGGCTGCGGTCGCCAGCGCCGAGCCGGTCCACGCGAAGACCACGGAGGCGATGGTGATGCGCGCGATGTAGTCGCCCCACGTCGACAGCGTCGAGGCCATGAACACGGGCAGGAACACCGGGGCGCGGAGCACCTCGGTGTACGAGGGCACCCCTGCGGCACCGCCCCTGCCCCTCACCATGCGCCGACCGTACCCCGCTACCGTGAGCCGTAGAAGTTGAACTCCGTCACCGTACGCGCATGACGAGCCGCTCGGCGGTATCTACCGGCAAGTTCGGCTCCGGAGCCTGGTTCGCCGCCGAGGATGCGGCTCACGCCGTCGGCGACGCGCAGGTCCGAAGGCACGCTGTCCACCGGTCGTCCTCGGTAGAGGACAGCGGCGTTGCGCAGCTGCGAGGCCAGGGTCCACGACTCCCGCAGCGCCTCGGCGTGCTCCGCGCTGACGAGGTCGGCGCCCTGGGCGGCCTCGAGCGCCGGGAGGGTGCTGGTGGTGCGCAGGCCCGGGACCTCGTGAGCGTGCTGCATCTGCAGCAGCTGGACGGTCCACTCCACGTCGGTCAGCCCGCCGCGGCCGAGCTTGAAGTGGCTCTTCGGGTCGGCACCGCGCGGCAGGCGCTCGGCCTCCATGCGCGCCTTGAGCCTACGGATCTCGCGGACCTGGTCGGGGCCGAGGCCGTCGTCGGGCCAGCGCAGCGGGTCGATGAGCTCGACGAACCGCTCCCCCAGCTCGGTGTCGCCGGCGATCGGGGTGGCTCGCAGGAGGGCTTGCGACTCCCAGGTCAGCGACCAGCGCTCGTAGTAGGCGCGGTAGCTGGCGAGACTGCGCACCAGGGGCCCGCTCTTGCCCTCTGGACGCAGGTCGGCGTCGAGCCCGAGCACGGTGTCGGGACCAGCACCACCGAGCAGCCGGCGCAGCTCCTGGACGGTCGCCAACGCCTGGTCCTGGGCGACGGAGTCCTGGGCGCCCTCGACCGGCTCGTGGACGAAGATGACGTCGGCGTCGGAGGCGTACCCGACCTCGCCCCCACCGAGGCGTCCCATGCCGACGATGAGCAGCCGGGCGGCTGGTGGCCCGTGCTTGTCGGCCACGACCCTGACGGCCACGGACAGCGCTGCCTCGAGCAGGGCGGCCATGAGGTCGGTGAGCGCTGTCCCGACCTCGCGCAGGTCGAGCTGACCGGACAGGTCGGCGACCGCGATCCGGAAGAGCTCCTGGCGGCGCAGGCTGCGGGCGGCCCGGACCGCACGGTCCGGGTCCTCCTGGCGGCTGGCCGCGGCGGTCATCCGCTTGACGAGGTCGGCCCGTGGCAGCGGTGACATCCCGCCGGGATCGCCGAGGACCGCCACGGACTCCGGCGCCCCCACGAGCAGGTCCGCGGCATACCGGCTGCGACCGAGGGTGTGGGCGAGCCGTTCCGCGGCCGAGCCCTCGTCGCGCAGGAGGCGCAGGTACCAGTGGGTGGAGCCGAGCTCTTCGCTGACCTTCCGGAAGGCGAGCAGCCCGCCGTCGGGGTCGGCCTCGTCGGCGAACCACGCGAGCATCACCGGCAGCAGGGTCCGCTGGATGGCAGCGCGGCGGCTCACCCCCGAGGTGAGGGCCTCGAGGTGGCGGATGGCGCCGGCCGGGTCGCGGAAGCCCAGGGCCGCCAGCCGCTCGCGCGCCGCCTCCGGGCCGAGGCGGGCATCGGAGCTGCTGAGCCGGGCCACGGCGGCGAGCAGCGGGCGGTAGAAGAGCCGTTCGTGGATGCGCCGCACCTCGCGGGCCTGCTGCTGCCACTGGGCGACGACGGCCTTCGCCGGGTCGGAGCGGTGCCCCAGGGCCCGTCCGAGCCGTCGTAGGTCGGGTTCGCCGGTGGGCATGAGGTGGGTGCGCCGCAACCGGAACAGCTGGATCCGGTGCTCGAGGGTGCGCAGCAGCCGGTAGGCGTCGTCGAGGATGGTGGCGTCCTCGCGGCCGACGTACCCACCTCGGGCCAGCGCGTCCAGCGCCTCGAGGGTGGTGCCCGAACGCAGTGAGTCGTCAGAGCGGCCGTGCACCAGCTGGAGCAGCTGCACGCTGAACTCCACATCCCGCAGCCCGCCGGGACCCAGCTTGAGCTGACGGTCGGCCTCGGCGGCGGGCACGTGCTTCTCGACGCGCCGTCGCATCGCCTGGACGTCCTCGACGAAGTTCTCCCGGGACGCGGCCTGCCACACCATCGGGCCCACGGCGTCGAGGTAGGCCTCACCGAGCCGACGGTCCCCCGCCACCGGGCGGGCCTTGAGGAGCGCCTGGAACTCCCACGTCTTGGCCCAGCGCGCGTAGTAGGCGCGGTGGCTCTCGATGGTGCGCACCAGCGGACCGTTCTTGCCCTCGGGGCGCAGGGCGGCGTCGACGGGCCACAGGGTGCCCTCGCCGGTCGAGGTGGAGCAGGCCCTCATGAGGTGGGTCGCCAACGAGGTCGCAGCGCCGATGGCGCGGGCCTCGTCGACGCCCTCGCGCGGCTCGACCACGAAGATCACGTCGACGTCGCTGACATAGTTGAGCTCGCGACCCCCGGTCTTGCCCATGCCGATCACGGCGAAGTCGCACAGCTCGGCGTCCGCCCCCACGTGCTGGCGGGCGATCTCGAGCGCCGCCTCGAGGGCCGCCTCCGCGAGGTCGGCGAGCGCCGCGGCGGCCTCCGGCAGGGCTGCCGGGGCGTCAGCGGTCGTCAGGTCGAGCGCCGCGATCCCGAGCAGCTGTCGCCGGTAGCCGATCCGCAGGGCGTCGTATGCGGTGCGGTCACCGGGGACGCGGACCGCGTCGACGAGGTCGTGCACCCGCTGGGCCGACGTGCGCGGCTCGGCCTGCGTGACGCTGCGCCAGTGCTCGGGGTGGGCGACGAGGTGGTCGGCGAGGGCGGTCGACGCGCCGAGGACGGCCAGCAACCGGTCGCGTGCCGGCCCGGAGTGCCGCAGCGCCCCCACCAGTCCGCTCACCTCGGCCCCCACACCGAACTCGGCGTCACGACGCTTCGGCTCGCTCGCGCGCAGCGACTCCATGAGCCGGACGAGGCTGAGCAGCGCCAGGTCGGGGTCGGCGACCGCCGACAGCGCGTCGGGCAGCCCGTCGTTGAAGACGTCGTCCAAGGGGTCGACCAGGCCGGCGAGCGCCCCGTCGGCAAGGAGCCGCTCTGCCCTGGGTGGGTCGGCGAAGCCGAGCCTGGCCAGGGTCGCGACCTGGGAGACGGCCCGTGCGGCCATCACGACCACGCCCCGTCCGACCGGCGCGAACCCGACCGGCGACCCGGTCGGCGCGAAGGCGACCGACACGAGGGCGACCGATGCGAGGGCGGCGCCGGTGCGATACGCGTCCTCACAGTCCGGGCAGGTAGCGCTCGAGCTCGAAGCGGGTGATCTCGCCGCGGTAGTCCTCCCACTCGGCGCGCTTGTTGCGCAGGAAGAAGTCGAAGACGTGCTCGCCGAGGGTCTCGGCCACCAGGTCGCTCTTCTCCATGACGCGGATGGCTTCGTACAACGAGGTCGGCAGCGGCTCGATGCCCATCGCCTGGCGTTCGGCGGAGGTCAGGCCCCAGACGTCGTCCTCGGTCTCGGGCGGTAGGGCGTAGTCCTCCTCGATGCCCTTGAGCCCGGCTGCGAGCATGAGCGCGAACGCGAGGTAGGGGTTGCAGGCCGCGTCGAGGGTGCGCACCTCGACCCGGCTGCTCTGCCCCTTGGTGGGCTTGTACATCGGGACGCGGACCATGGCCGAGCGGTTGTTGTGGCCCCAGGTGAGGTGGGCCGGGGCCTCGCCGCCGCCCCACAACCGCTTGTAGGAGTTGACCCACTGGTTGGTCACGGCCGTGATCTCCGCGCCGTGGCGCAGCAGGCCGGCGATGAACTGACGCCCCACCTTGCTCAGCTGGTAGGGCGCACCGGCCTCGTAGAAGGCGTTGCTGTCGCCGTCGAACAGGGACATGTGGGTGTGCATGCCCGACCCCGGGTGGGTCGCGAACGGTTTGGGCATGAAGGAGGCGAAGATGCCCTGCTCCAGCGCGACCTCCTTGATGACGGTCCGGAACGTCATGATGTTGTCGGCGGTCGACAGGGCATCGGCGTAGCGCAGGTCGATCTCGTTCTGGCCGGGGCCGCCCTCGTGGTGGCTGAACTCCACCGAGATGCCCATCGACTCGAGCATGGTGATCGCCGCACGCCGGAAGTCGTGACCGGTGCCGTGGGGCACGTGGTCGAAGTAGCCGGCCTGGTCGACGGGCTCGGGGCTGTCGCCCGGCGTGAAGCCCTGCTTGAGGAGGTAGAACTCGATCTCGGGGTGGGTGTAGAAGGTGAAGCCGAGGTCCGAGGCCTTGCCGAGCGCCCTCTGCAGGACGTGGCGCGGGTCGGCGAAGCTCGGTGCGCCGTCGGGCAGGGTGATGTCGCAGAACATGCGCGCGGTCCCGGGGTTCTCCCCCCGCCAGGGCAGCACCTGGAACGTCGCGGGGTCCGGCTTGGCCAGCATGTCGGCCTCGTAGACCCGCGCGAAGCCCTCGATCGCCGAGCCGTCGAACCCGATGCCCTCGGCGAACGCCCCCTCCAGCTCGGCCGGGGCGACGGCCACCGACTTCAAGGTCCCGAGGACGTCGGTGAACCACAGCCGCACGAAGCGGATGTCGCGCTCCTCGATGGTGCGAAGGACGAACTCCTGCTGACGATCCATGAGGTGAATCCTGCCCTAGAACGGTGGTGCGGTGCGGGTCGCACCGCCGAGGGGTTCAGCTGGCGAGCACCGAGGCAGCGCAGTTGTGGCCCGGTATGCCGCTGACACCGCCACCGCGACGTGCGCCGGCACCGGCGATGCGCACCTTCGCATGGTGGGTCTCGACGCCCCAGGTGCCGACCTCGGACGGCTGCTCGGCCCATGGCCACTGCAGCGAACGGTGGAAGATGTTGCCGCCCGGCAGTCCGAGGTCGGTCTCGAGCTCGACCGGTGTGCGGGCCTCGAGGCAGAAGGCGCCGTCGCGGTCGCGCAGCAGGACGTCCTGGATGGGCTCGGCCAGCACGGAGTTGATCGACTCGAGGGTGTGGGCCAGGGCAAGGTCCTTGGTGGCGTCATGGTCCTCGGTGGTGCCGCGGAACAGGCGGGCGGGCAGGTGCATGGCAAACACGGTGAGCGTCTGGGCGTCGGTCGCCGCGAGGTCCGGCCCGAGGACGGAGCGGTCGGAGAGGCTGTGGCAGTAGATCTCGCACGGCGGGAGCTGCGGCACGCGCCCCGCCGAAGCTGCGGCATACGAGTCCTGGAGCTGGGCGTAGCCCTCGTTGATGTGGAAGGTCCCGGCGAAGGCGCCTGCCGGGTCGACCGACGCGTCGCGCAGCCGCGGCAACCGCGAGAGCAGCATGTTGACCTTGAGCTGGGCACCCTCGGGAGCAGCCTCGGTCTCGACAGGGTCGGCACCGGTCGCCTCGAGCAGTCGGTTGAGCACGGTCGGGGCGCAGGCGGCGTGGATGGCCGAGGCCGCGGCAGAGCCACCGTCCCAGGTGACCTCGCCCCCGGGGTCGACGGCGAGAACCCTGGCCCCGGTGCGGATCTCGGCGCCGGCCGCCACGGCAGCACGGGCGAGGCCGTCGGTCACCGCACCCATCCCGCCGACGGGCACGTCCCAGTCCCCCGTACCCCCGCCGATCAGGTGGTAGAGGAAGCAGACGTTCTGGCGCAGGTCGTCGCCCCGCAGGTCGGCGAAGGTGCCGATGAGCGC
>JBDSKZ010000149.1:0-13670 GCA_039916625.1 Pedococcus sp. | reverse complement strand
GGAGCGGGTCGCGGAGGCCGCGTGGGAGGCGGCGACGACGTCAGCGAGGAGCACCCTGCGAACCTAGCCCTCGCCGCCGACAGCCGCCGACAGCCGCCGGTCAGCCGGCGAGCACGTCCGCGAGGTCGACCGAGTCGAACCCGTGTGCCTCGGCGACCGGGGCGTAGGTGACATGGCCGTCATGGGTGTTCAGGCCGAGCGCGAGCGGACGGTTGGCGGTCAGCGCCGAGCGCCACCCCTGGTTGGCCAGCTGCACGGCATACGGGAGGGTCACGTTGGTGAGGGCGTAGGTGCTGGTGTGGGGCACCGCGCCGGGCATGTTCGCGACGCAGTAGAAGACCGAGTTGTGGACCTCGTAGGTCGGGTCGGCGTGCGTCGTGGGTCGGGAGTCCTCGAAGCAGCCGCCCTGGTCGATGGAGATGTCGACGAGCACCGATCCCGGCTTCATCCGCGAGACCTGCTCGTTGGTCACCAGCTTGGGGGCCTTGGCGCCTGCGACGAGGACTGCACCGATGACGAGGTCGGCGTCGGAGATCGCCCGCTCCACCTCGTAGGCGTTGGAGGCGACGGTCTGGCAGTGGCCCTGGTAGATCGCGTCGGCGTGGCGCAGCTTGGTGATGTCGCGGTCGAGCAGCAACACCTCCGCCTGCATGCCGAGCGCGATGGCGGCGGCGTTCATGCCGGACACGCCGGCACCGATGACGACCACCTTCGCGGCATAGACCCCGCTCACGCCGCCCATGAGGACGCCGCGGCCGCCCTGCGCGCGCATCAGCGTGTGGGCGCCCACCTGGGGGGCCAGCCGTCCGGCGACCTCCGACATTGGGGCGAGCAACGGCAGGGAGCGGTCGGGCAGCTCGACGGTCTCGTAGGCGATGCCGGTGACCTTGCGCTTGACCAGCTCCTCGGTGAGGGGTCGGTCGGCGGCGAGGTGGAGGTAGGTGAACAGGGTCTGCCCCTCGCGCATCCGGTGGTACTCGGCCTCGATGGGCTCCTTGACCTTCAGGATCAGGTCGGCGGTGCCCCACACGTCGTCGGCGGTGTCGAGGATCGAGGCTCCGGCAGCGAGGTAGTCCGCGTCGAGGATCGAGGAGCCGACACCGGCGTCCTTCTCGACATACACCTCGTGGCCGTGGACGACGAGCTCGTGCACCCCCGAGGGCGTGATGGCGACTCGGTACTCGTTGTTCTTGACCTCGCGGGGGATCCCGACCTTCATGTGATGCTCCTCCATGGCTGGGCGTGGTCCTCGAACAATGACGGAGTTGGCGCGTGCTGCCAACCTCCGGACACCGGACCGTGCTCAGGGAGCCCCTGCGCGCAGTCGCCATGGCCTCGTCAGGCGGCCAGGTGCTCCGAGTGGTTGAGCGCCGCGACCAGCGCCTGGTGCCACGGTACGACCACGTGGCCGGTACGGCAGGAGCTGCCGCCGCAGGAACACCGCCAGGCCCAGCTCCCGCCCGACACGCGGTGGACCAACGGGTGGTGGTGGGCGACATCACGTCGCTTCGGTCGGATGGTCATCACGTGCCCCCGGTGAGCCGGGCGGGACCCGGTTGGTCCCACTCCACTAGGGAGGAGGGGCGTCACCAGCTCCAGATACACGGGGGGCACCGGGTGGTGCCCGACCGCCGTGGTCGGCTCAGGGAGCGACGGCGGAGGAGTGGTTGAGCGCACCGATCAGGGCGACCCGCCACGGGGTGACGTCGCGGCTCGTGCGGCACGAGGCTCCGCCGCAGGAGCACGCCCACGCCCAGCCACCCAGGCTGGACCGCTGGACGCGTGGGTGGTGGAGGGCTGAGGACCGGTGGGCCGCGTGGCTGTTCACCTCTCGAAGGTAGAACCGTGCCGCGGCACGGGTGCTGCGCCGCGCCGTGGATCGGCCACCCTCAGGAGGGATCCGGGCCGAACAGACGAGGCCGGTATGGGACGTTGTCACCACCCTTGGCGCCGGATCCAGGCGGTTTGGGAGTTGTGGCTGCTGACGTGTATCGTTCCGGGTCGCAGCAGGCGCTCCCTCGGAGTGCGTGTCGAACACCTTGTCCGGGTGGCGGAATGGCAGACGCGCTAGCTTGAGGTGCTAGTGCCCTTTATCGGGCGTGGGGGTTCAAGTCCCCCTCCGGACACCATCGTGACGAAAGGGCTCCCAGGATCTGGGGGCCCTTTCCTCGTTCCCGGCTCCTGGCCCGGAACAGCCCCGCGGACGCCACCCCGATGGCCACCCCCGAGGGCCGCGCCGAGGGCCGCGCCTTGGTCCCGGCCCGTCCCGCAGTCGGGCGACACACCTAGTCTGGACGGCATGAACGACACCGCCGGCCAAGCCAGCAGCCCTGACCCGAGCCCCGCCAACACCTCGGCGGGCGTGGAGGGTCCGGTCGACGAGGTGGTGCGCATCTGTCGCGACCTCATCCGGATCGACAGCACCAACTACGGCGACGGCAGCGGGCCGGGGGAGCGGGAGGCGGCGGAGTACGTCGTCGCCCAGCTGCGCGAGGTCGGCCTCGAGCCGACGGTCGTGGAGAGCGACCCGGGCCGCACGAGCGTCCTCGTGCGCATCGAGGGCCAGGACCGCGACCGGCCGGCCCTGTGCATCCACGGCCACCTCGACGTCGTGCCCGCCAATGCTGCCGACTGGCAGGTCGACCCGCTCAGTGCCGAGCTGCGCGACGGGTGCATCTGGGGTCGAGGCGCGGTGGACATGAAGGACATGGACGCCATGGTCCTGGCCAACATCCGCGACCTGGCCCGCCGCGGTGCCAAGCCCCCACGCGATGTCGTCTTCGCCTTCTTCGCCGACGAGGAGGCTGGGGGAGTCTTCGGCTCGCACCACGTCGTGAAGACCCGTCCCGAGCTCTTCGACGGCGTCACCGAGGCGGTCAGCGAGGTCGGCGGCTACAGCGTGACCGTGCCGACCAAGAGCGGCGGGCAGACCCGCGCCTACCTCGTCCAGACCGCCGAGAAGGGCATCCTCTGGCTGCGCCTCGTGGCCACCGGGCGGGCCGGCCACGGCTCCGTCCCGAACCCCGACAACGCGATCGTCCACCTCGCCGAGGCGATCAGCAGGATCAGCTCCCACAAGTGGCCCCGCGAGTACCTCGCCTCGGTGCGCGAGCTCCTCGACGGCCTCAGCGAGCTCACGGGCACGAGCTACTCCGACGAGGACCTCGACGAGCTGCTCGAGCACCTCGGCGGCGCCCAGGGCTTCGTCCGCGGCACCCTGCAGGACACGGCGAACTTCACCATGACCGAGGCGGGCTACAAGCACAACGTCATCCCCCAGAGCGCCAGCGCCGCCCTCGACTGCCGGTTCCTGCCCGGCCACGACGACGACCTGCTCGCCACCATCCACGAGCTCGCTGGTGAGCATGTCGAGGTGCAGGTCGTGCATCGCGACATCGCCCTGGACGCACCGTTCGAGGGTCCGCTCGTCGAGGCCATGACCGCCGCCCTGCTGGCCGAGGACCCGGGCGCCCAGGTGCTCCCGTACTGCCTCTCCGGCGGCACCGACAACAAGGCCCTCAGCACCCTCGGGATCACCGGCTACGGCTTCGCACCGCTGCAGCTGCCGGCCGACCTCGACTTCGCGCCGATGTTCCACGGCATCGACGAGCGGGTGCCGGTGTCGGCCCTGGAGTTCGGTGCGAAGGTGCTCCAACGCTTCATCGCCACCTGCTGAGAGCCGGTATGCGTCGCCTACCTCCCGCCGGGCCGGGGCGACCCCTTCCGGGTCGTCGACCACGAAGGACCCAGGGTCGAGCCGGCCGGCCTCGCGTTCACCGGAAGCGACCCCGTCCCGGCGGCCCTGGTCGGCGCCGGGCTGCTGTGGTTGGGGGTCTTGCTGACTCGTCGCGCCCGGGCAGCGGTCAGTGCGGACGTGGGGCGCGGATGATCTTGCGCCGCAGCCAGGTCCGCTGCACGCCCCCGAGGTAGATCCGGGTGCGGTGCAGCTCCCAGTGGCCGTATTCGGCGTGCTCCACGAGGGCACGCCGGATGTCGGACCGGGAATCACCTCGGGTGAAGCTCACCACGCGGTACTCGTACTCAACCATCGACGCCATTGTCGCCCAGAACCCGCTACGGTCGGCACATGACCGCTGACCCGCGTGGCGCGCTGGCCGACCTCGTGGCCGCCTTCGAGCGGCACCTAGAGGCCTCGGCCTCCAAGCGCGGGGAGGACGACCCCTCCGTGATCGCGTCCTACGACGACCTTGCCGACGCCTTCGCCACCTATGACGACGCCCTCCTGCAGGCCTATGGCGAGATGACGCCGTTGGACATCTACGACGGAGATGACGACGACGACGAGGACGAGGACGAGGAGGAGCTCGACGACCACTCCGACGAGGACGGGGACGGCGCGGTCTACTCGGGGCTGGACGACGCCGACTACGACGACGACTCGGACGCCACCGACAATCCGGGCGACTCGAATGACGGCGGCTCGGACGATGACGACGACGACGATGACGAAGATGACGACGACCGCTGAGCTGGCCTGACTCGCTCGGTCACGCTGGAAGCGTTCGGTCCGAGCTTCCTCAGCTGGTCACCTCGTCCAGCGCTGCCACGAGCTCGGCCGGCAGCTCGAGGTTCTCGCTCGCGAGCGAGGTGCGCAGCTGAGCCGTGGTCCGCGCGCCCACCACGGGGCTGACGACGCCGGGCCGGTCGCGCACCCAGGCGAGCGCGACCTCGGTGGTGCTGACCTCCAGGCCCTTGGCTGCGATGGCCAGGGCCTCGACGATGCCGGTGCTGCGGTCGTCGAGGTAGCGGGCGGTGAACCGCGGGAAGTCGCGGGACGCGGCACGCGAGTCGGCAGGGACCCCGTGGCGGTACTTGCCGGTGAGCACGCCCCTGCCCAGCGGTGACCACGGCAGGATGCCGAACCCCAGCGACTGCGCGGCATCGAGCAGGTCCGGCTCGGCGCAGCGGTTCACGAGGGAGTACTCGACCTCGTTGGCCACCAACGGCACTCGCGCCTGCTCGAGGAGCGAGAACGCTCGGGCGCTCTGCCAGCCGCTGAAGTTGGAGACGCCGACGTAACGGGCCCGACCCGTGGCCACGGCCCACTCCAGGGCGGACAACGTCTCGGTGAGCGGCGCCTCGTCCGACCAGGTGTGCACCAGCCAGAGGTCGACGTGGTCGGTGCCGAGCCGCTCCAACGAGGTGTCGAGCTGGCGGAGCAGGCTGTGGCGCGAGGTGTCGACGACCCGCTGACCGGAGCGGCGCGAGATCCCCGACTTGGTGCAGATGACGAGGTCCTCGCGATCGACGACGTCCTCGAGGAGGCGGCCGATGATCTCCTCGGACGCCCCGTCGGAGTAACCGTGAGCCGTGTCGACGAGGTTGCCGCCAGCGTCGAGGAAGGTCTGCAGCTGGGCGCGAGCGACCTCCTCGTCGGTGGTACGGCCCCACGTCATCGTGCCCAGGGCCAGCCGGGACACCGACAGGCCCGAGGTCCCCATTCGTCGCTGGCGCATGGTTCCCCACCGTAGTCGCCCGTTCGCGTGACCCGGCTCAGGCACGCGCGCCAGCGGTCACCGATAGCCTCCGTCCATGGAACTCGGTGTGAACCTCGGCTACTTCGGCATGGGTGTCGACCAGGACAACGTCGCGGTGGCGCAGGAAGCCGATCGTCTTGGCTACGCGGTTGCCTGGGTTGCGGAGGCCTACGGCTCCGACGTGCCGACGGTCCTGTCCTGGATCGGTGCGCTCACCGAGCAGATCCATCTCGGCGCGGCGGTCATGCAGATCCCGGCGCGGACCCCGGCGATGACGGCGATGACCGCAGCCACCCTAGACACGCTGTCGGACGGGCGGTTCCGACTCGGGTTGGGGGTCAGCGGGCCCCAGGTCAGCGAGGGGTGGCATGGCGTGCGCTTCAAGGCGCCCCTGGGCCGCACCCGCGAGTACGTCGACATCGTCCGGATGGCCCTGCGCCGCGAGACGGTCGCCTACTCCGGCAAGCACTTCACGCTGCCGTTGCCCGACGGTCCCGGGAAGGCCCTCAAGCTGACCATCCACCCTCCGCGGACCGACCTGCCGATCTACCTCGCGGCTGTCGGCCCCAAGAACCTCGAGCTCGCCGGCGAGGTCGCCGACGGCTGGCACGCCATCTTCTTCAGCCCGGAGCACTCCGGTGACCAGGTCGCCAGCGTCGTCGCCGGACGCCGTCGTGCCGGGCGGGGGACGCAGGAGAACCCGTTGGAGGGCTTCGACATCGCGCCCTCGGTGCCCGTGGTGGTCGCCGACGACGTCGAGGCCGCGGCGGACGCCATCCGCCCCTACGCCGCCCTGTACATCGGCGGCATGGGCTCGCGCGAGCAGAACTTCTACAACCAGCTGGCCTGCCGGATGGGTTTCGAGGACGCCGCTGCGAAGGTGCAGGACCTCTACCTCGCCAAGCAGCACCGTGACGCCGCGGCCGCGGTGCCGTTCGAGTTCATCGACGCCACGTCCCTCATCGGGCCTCGCGCCCGCATCGCCGAGCGCATCGGGCGGTATGCCGACGCGGGCGTGGGGACACTGTCGGTCGCCCCCTTCGCAGGCAGCCTGGACGCGCGGCTGCATGTCGTGCGAACCATGGCGGAGGTCATGCGGGAGACTGTGCGCTGAACCAGACGCCCTGACCCCGCCCTGAAAGCAGAGCCGTGACCCTCAGCTACCTCGACGCCGTGATCCTCGGCATCGTCGAAGGACTCACCGAGTTCCTCCCGGTCTCCTCGACCGGACACCTGACCATCACCGAGAAGCTGCTCGGTCTGCCGATCGACGACCCGGGCGTCACGGCCTACACCGCCGTGATCCAGCTCGGCGCGATCTTCGCGACCCTGCTCTACTTCCGTAAGGACATCGTGCGGCTGCTCGTTGCCTGGGTCGGGGGGCTGCGCAGTGCGCAGGGCCGGACCCACCACGACTACCAGCTCGCGTGGGCGGTCATCGTCGGCTCGATCCCGGTCGGCATCGTCGGCTTCCTCGCCAAGGACGTCATCAGCGGACCGCTGCGCAGCCTTTGGGTCGTCGCCGGTGCGCTCATCCTGTGGAGCGCGGTGATGTACCTCGCCGAGACCCGGCACACCGCCCTGGCCAAGCGTGGGCAGGAGCGTGGCGAGGGCGAGGTGACGCTGCGGGACGGCTTGTTCATCGGCCTCGTGCAGTGCGCCTCACTGGTGCCCGGCGTCTCGCGCTCGGGTGCGACGATCTCGGCCGGACTGTTCCGGGGCATCGACCGCCTCACGGCGACGCGGCTGTCCTTCTTCATGGCCATCCCGGCCCTGACCGCGGCCGGCGTGTTCGAGATGGCCAGTGAGACCGACCATCTCAAGCTGCTCGGTCTCGGACAGATGGCCGTCGGTGTCGTCGTCTCGTTCTTCGTCGCCTACGCCTCGATCGCGTGGCTGCTGAAGTTCGTCAGCACCAACAAGATCACCGCGTTCGTCTGGTATCGCATCGCCCTCGGCCTCGTGCTGCTCGTCGTCCTCGCCACCGGCGTGATGTCCGCGACCTGACACCTGACACCTGACCGGGCACGTGACCGGGCACGTGACCGGGCACGCGACCGGGATCGCCTGTTCGGTCATGGTCGGCGACATCTGGTCGGTTTCCCCTCGCGGCGACGATGCGCGGCGTTATCTTTGCGCACCTGCTCCGTAGACCCCGAGGAAACCCGTGCACCGCTCGTTGGCCGCTGTCCTCGCCGCTCTGGTCGGCTTCACGGTGTCCGTCCCCGCACCTGCGTCGGCCACCGAGCCGGCTGACCCCGGCGCCTCGTCCACCGTTGTCAACCTCGCAGGCGAGGGCTCCGGGTTGTCCGGACCGGCCTCACGCGCCAGGCTCCCTGGTGGCGTCGTCGGCGACGGCGCTCCCGATGGCACCTTCGTCGCCCACGACGAGCAGACGCTGATGCGGGTCGACCCGGCCACCGACCGGGTCACCATCCTTGCGTGGCCGTCCGCATCCGGGTTCCGCACCGGCGGCGACCTTGCCGTGGACGGCAGCGACATCGTCATGCAGTCCGACAACCGCATCGTCCGGTTCACCCCTGGCGGGACGGTCACCACCCTCTGGGACCGCGCACGAGCTTCAGCGCTCGACGTGGGCGCCGACCACGCGGTCTGGGCCTTGGTCGGAGGGCGTGTGCACCGGATGCCGGTCGGCGGCGTGTGGACCGCCGTCACACCGGTTGGTGCACTCGTCGAGCCCCTCGACCTGACCGTCTCTGCCGATGGCACCAAGGCGTACGTCCTGGACGTGGGCAGTGGTCACCGCGGTGTGTACGAGGTGACGACTGCTGGTCTCGGGACACGGGTTGCCGGCAACGGCGGCAACGTCGGTGAGTTCCGGGCCGGCCTCGGCTCGCGTGACGTCACCACGGTCGACGTTCGCTCGATCATCACGAACGGCGCGACGTTGGTCATGTCGTCGCCCGACCAGGTGGTCCTGAGGGCTCCGTTGGCGGGCGGCCTGCTCACGCAGGTCAGCAGTGGCGTCTGCGCCGGCAGGGTGAGCCAGCTCGGCGCCGACATCGCCATCGGGTGCAACACCGGTCCGGGCGAGTGGTCGGTGCGCCGGGTCTCCGCGACGGGCCTCGACCGTGGCCGCATCCTCGGGATGGACCCCGCCCAGCCCTGGTCGCCGGACGGCGTCCGCGCCACCGACGCCTACCTGGACCAGGTCCGTGGAGCCGCCGGCACGCCGGACGGGCGCGTGGTGTTCACCACCGAGCACGGTCTGGTCCGCGAGATCCGCAGCGACGGCACGTTGGCGACCCGCGCAAGGTTGGCGCCGCTCGCTGACCGCAGGGGCAAGGTCGCGCTGGGCGCCGACGGCACGGCATACGTCACGACGGGGACCGGCTCACTCACCCGCGTGCGCGTCGACGGCACCGTCAGCGACGTGCCGGTCGCGGCGGACGTGACCGACGTCGAGGTGCTGGCTGACGGCGCGCTGGCGGTTGCCGACGGCGCAGGCCACCGGATCGTGCGCGTGAGCGCCACCGGCACGGCAACGGCCCTGACCTCCGACATCAACGCGCCGGTCGACCTCGCGCGCTTCGGCGATCGGCTGCTCGTCGCCGACGGCGGTCTGCGCTGGGTCGACCCCGACGCAGGCGTGAGCACCGTGCTGGACGGCGGCGCTCCGACGAGTGTGACGGCGACAGTCGACGGGCCCTGGGCCAACGTCGACCTCCCCTACCTCGGCGGCATCGCGGTCATCGCAGCAGACGGGTCCATGCAGCCCGTCGCCTCCGTCGGCGGCATCGTCGCCCAGCTGCAGGCTGTAGGTGACGGCAGCGTGCTGCGCGGCGGCGGACAGACGGTCACCCGGATCCTCACGGCCGGGCTCGGCTCACCGGTGCCACCACGAGGCTTCACGGCGACGCCTGGCCAGGGCCGGGTCACCCTCGCCTGGGACAAGCCGGACGCGGACGGGATGCTCGTCGCGAAAAGAGGCTCCACGGCACCGCGCAACCGCTGGGACGGCGTCCAGCTGCCGTGGGCGACCAGCACCCCCGTGACCGTGATGACGATCGGCGGCCAGCCGCTCGCGCCTGGGGACGAGTGGTCGTTCTCCTTCTTCGAGCGTGGGTACACCACGAACCAAGCCGGTCCGGCGATGGCCTGGGGGCCGCCCGTGGGCGCGACCGCCGCCGCCCTGCCCGACACCACCCCGCCCGGTCAGCCGACCGACGTGGTCCTCAAAGGGACCCACACCGACATCACGTTGGGGTTCAACGACCCCATCGTGGACGACCTGGCCGACGTCGTCGTCCGGTATGCCGTCGGGTCGACGCCACCGGCGAGCGTCACCGAGGGCCTGCCGTTTCCCGAGGAGGTGGTCGGGGCCGGGTGGTGGTGGGGACCCCTGCCGAACCCGGCGAAGGGTCAGGACTACGCGGTCTCGATCTTCACGCGGGACCACCAGGGAAACGTGTCGACATGGTCCGGCCTGACCCGACTGGACTTCGAGCCGCCTGCACTGGTCACGCAGGTGAGCATCCAGCCCTCGTACCAGAACATCCGGTTCGACTACACCGCCCCCACGGACAGCGACTACTACGGGACCTACTACGCCATCGTCCCTGCGGGCCAGACGCCGAGCACGTCGGCCAGGCGGTGGGCCGGCGGCAGCCCGGTGCTCACGCCCACGGAGCTCGCGATGGACGGTGACTACACGTTGGCACTGTGGACGATGGACCATCCGGGCAACCTGTCCGAGCCGGTTCTCGTGCCGTTCCACACGCTGTTGGACTCGACTCCCCCCGCAGCACCGAGTGGGTTGGTCGTGGCGGGTGGGGACTACCTGGTCACCGCCACCTGGACACCGCCGACCGACGCGGACCTCACGTCACAGACGGCCGTCCTGACCGACATGGTCACCAGGGTGCGGACGCAGGCGGTGCCGCTGGGCAGGACTGCGGGCAGCTACACGTGGCCACGGCTGCCTGGGGGCCGTGCCTACCTGGTCGAGGTGTACGCCACCGACAGCCAGGGCCTCACCTCCATCGCTGTCAGTGCCAGGGCGACGACAGCTCCCGACACGAACGGACCCCCGCCGGCCATCGCCCTGTCGTCGATCTCGGTCTCACCCGCGTCGACCCGCAGCGTGACCATCAGCTTCCCTCGGCCGGTCCTACCGGATCTCAGGTCGGTGGGCTACGACATTCGTCCCATCGGCGCGAACCCCGATCCGTTCGACTCCACCCACGCACTACCGATCAGCTCCGCCACGGTGACCGGGAAGGTCACCCTGCCAGCGGCGATGACGCCGTACGAGCTGGTCGTCTACGTGTGGGACCACAACGGCAACATGGCTCGCACCGTCGTTCCCGCCGTGATCGGTGCCCCCAACGCATCGGAGCTGCCGCTCGCCCCGGTCAACATGGGCGTCAGCTCCCCGCGGGACAACACCCTCGACGTGACGTGGGGCAGGAACACCTTCAGCGTCCCGGTCACCAGGTGGAGGGTGACTGCGGTGGCCGGAAGCCTGACCCGGACCGTGGACGTCGACGGGTCCCGGACCGCCGTACAGCTGGGTGAGCTGGTCGGCCGGTCGACCTGGCAGGTCAAGGTCATCGGCCTCGGCACATGGGGGGCAGGGCCAAGCACCACTGTCTCGCCGGTGCTGGTGGGCGATACGACCGCTCCCCGAGCGGTGACGGCCGCCAAGACCGTGCCGTCATACGACACCGACACGCTGACGTGGACCAACCCGGCCGATTTCGACCTCGACCACGTCGACGTCATCCGGCGCGGGTCCACCCCTGCGGAGACCAAGCTCGTCTACCGGGGCAAGGGCACCACCTCCAGGTCCACGGGCCTTGTCGCCGGGCGGGCGTACACCTACGAGCTGCGCGCGTATGACGCCTTCGGCCAGACCTGGACGAGCTTCGTCCGGCTGGACTCCACGAGGGCGCTGCCCTCCCTCACCGGTGCGACCACCATCAAGTACGGCTCCAGCGCGCGGCTGTCCGGCGTCCTGCGGTTCGACGGTGGGACGCTCACGGCCCGCAAGGTGACCCTCTTCGCGCAGAAGTACGGCACGACCACGTGGGCCGCCGTGACCACCGGCACGACATCAGGCACAGGTGCCTACGCGTTCACGGTCAAGCCCACGTACAGCACGCGCTACCGGGTCGGCTTCATCGGCGCAGGCGCTGTCGGGGGCGCCTACGGTGCAGTGGCCTCGGTGTCGGTCGCTCCCACGGCCACGATGGGGGCCAGCCGCACGAGCCTCCCGGTCGGCGGGTCCGTCACGTTCTCGACGACGGTCAGGCCGGGGCACGCCGGATCCACCGTGACGCTGCAGCGGTGGAACGGCAAGGCGTGGGCGACGGTGACGACCAGGAAGCTCTCGAGCACCAGCTCGACCAGCGCCCTGATCAGGCCGCCAGCGCGCGGCACGAACAGGTACCGGTGGGTGCTGCCGGCCCACACCGACCACACGACGAGCGTGTCTGCCACGGCCTCGATCCGCGTCTACTGAGCGGCACAGGACGCATCCGTCCTTCCGCGCGACCCCTTGGATCGTGGCAACGAGTCGGTTCCGATCAGGCCATCTCGGTGCTGCCCTCGTACAGCCCCAACGCGTTGCCGTCCGGGTCGAGCACGCTCGCCCACCAGCTCGACCCGCTGATCGGCTGTTTGGGCTTCAGAAGGGTGCCACCGAGCTCGACGACCTTGGCGACCGCGTCGTCGATCGAGTCCACCTCGACGAAGCTGACCGGGCTCTCAGAACCCTCGGCGCGGGACACCAGGCCACCGCCGCTGATCTTGTTCGGTGCCTGCCACATGGGGTAGCCCTCGAAGCCGGGCGCCTCAGTGATGTCCCAGCCGAAAACCGCGCCGTAGAAGGCCGTAGCGCGGTCGTTGTCCGTGACGGGGATCTCGATGTGCGTGATGTCTCCGTGCGCCATGATGCACTCCTTCGCTCGTGTGCCGGCCCGGTTGCCGACGCACCCACGCTAGGCCGGAGCACCGACACGCCGCCAGAGAGCGCGAGGACCAGCCAGCAGCGGCAGGCGCGTCGCACGTTGCATCGACCCACTCGAGGAACGGCCAGCCGGACGTGGGGACCTTCAGCACTGTTCAGAGCTCCTGTCGGGGCGGATCGTCGATGCAGTGACCACGACACCGACACCTCTTCCGGCCCTCGACCGGTTCTTCAGCTCCCTGCGACGCAGCCCGGTGACCCGGTCACCGCAGCGCGCCATCGCCGGCGTCTGCGCTGGCGTCGCCGAGCGGCTCGGCCTGTCCACCCTGGTCGTGCGCGTCGCGACCGTCGTGCTCGCGCTCCTCGGCCCCGCGATCGCGATCTACTTCCTCGCCTGGCTCCTGCTCCCCGACAGTCAGGGCCGTATCCGCCTCGAGCGCGCCTTGCGCGGTGGCGACACCTGGTCGGTCGTTCTGCTCGTGGCAACCATCGTCGTGATCCTGCCGGACGCAGGCGCCCACGCCCGGATCGGCTGGCTCTCCCTGGTCCTGGTCGCCGCCGTGGCCTGGGTGTTCTACCAGGCAGGTTCGCGCGGCCCGCGTCACGAGAAGACATCAACCGGGAGCGCGCCGCCGCCCGCCGGTCCGGACAGCGGTCCGAAGGACACTCCCTCGTGATGACGCCTGGGACGTCGATGACCTCGAGTACGACGTTCGCTCTCTGCCCGACCCTCGTCGCCCCTGGCCCTCCTTGCTGACGGAACCGGTCGACGTCTCCAGGACGTCGTGTGGGACCGTGCGCGCGGTCATCGGCGCATTCTTCCTCTGGACGAGCGGGATCCACGTGGGTACCGCCGCCATCGACCCTTCGAGCTACCAGCACTCGCCGACGCCGCGGTGATGGCGTGGGTCGAACGAGGCTGGAACGAGATCTTCATGGCGAACCCTCGCGTCTGGGGGCTCGCGGTCGCCGCCGGCGAGCTGATCCTCGGGCTACTGCTGCTGCTGCTGCGCGGTGGCGGGGCGGGGCGCAGAGATCTGTTCGGCAAGGGGAGCGTTCCGCTCGACGCAAAGTCCTACGGCGTAGTCCACCCATCAGAACCGACGCTCTCCAGGTCGCCACTTCACCACCTCCACCAGCCCGGTCAGAGCCAGCCTGAGCGACGGAAGGCGCGGTACAGCGCCAGGCAGGTGCCGGCCATGAGGGTGAGGACCGCGAAGTAGCCGTACTGCCACTTCAGC
>JBDSKZ010000148.1:0-9160 GCA_039916625.1 Pedococcus sp. | reverse complement strand
GTCCCCGACCCGCAGGCCCGCGCCGTCGTCTGGGTGTCGCTCATCGACGGTGTCTGCCTCGGCACGGTGGACCCGCGCGTGATGGTGCGCACCGTTGGGCAGGCGTGGCCGCACGAGGACAACGCCTCGATCCTCAACCGCTCGGCGGGCAGCCTGCTCGGCCGGATCATCCCGACCTTCCTCCCGCACGACGAGCAGGACGCTGCCGAGCAGGTCGTCGCCCGCGCCGCTGCGGCCGTCCTCGAGGGCGCGACCCCCGGCTCGACCCGCGCCCTCGTGGCGGCCCGTGCGGTCGCCCGCACGTCGGGCGACGAGGAGCTCCTGCGCGCCTGGGCCGCGGGGGAACGCCGCCCCGCGGGCCTCGAGGAGGACTCGGACTTCGGCTGGATCGTGGTGCGCAACCTCGCGTCGCACGGGCTGGCGGGCCGCGACCTCATCGAGGCGACCCGTGAGCGCGACGACACCCTGCAGGGTCGGCTCAGCGCCCTGATGGCCGGGGCCTCGATGCCTGACGCCGGGGCCAAGGCCTGGGCGTGGGCCGAGATCACGACCAACCGGGAGCGCTCCAACTACGAGCTCAACGCCCTCGCGCAGGGCTTCTGGTCCTCCGGTGAGCTCGAGGTGCTGCGCCCGTATGCCGCGCGCTACTTCAGCGACGTCCCGGCGATGACGGCCTGGGTCGGCGACGACGCCCTGGCCCGCGTCGCCTCGCTCGCCTTCCCCTCGCGGGTGGTCGAGGAGGCCACCGCCGACCTGAGTCGCGAGGCGCTCGGTCGCGACGACCTCACGCCGGCCGTCCGCCGGGGCATCGTCGACGCGCAGTCAGAGCTGGGAGAGGCACTGCGCTCGCGCGCCACGTTCGGCTGACCTGCGGGGTGGGTCAGCGGTAGTTGGTGAACTGGATCGCGAAGTCCAGGTCGTCCTTGCCCTTGAGCAGGGCCTGGATCGACTGCAGGTCGTCACGGGACTTGCTCGTGACGCGCAGCTCCTCGCCCTGGATCTGGCTCTTGACCGTCTTGGGCCCCTCGTCGCGGATGATCTTGCCGATCTTCTTGGCGTTCTCCTGGGAGATGCCCTCCTGGAGGCCGAGCTCGAGGCGGTACTCCTTGCCGGAGAGCTGTGGGCCGCGCTCGGGCACGTCGAGGTGCTTGAGGGAGACCTTGCGCTTGACCAGCCAGGTCTGGAAGACGTCGAGAACGGCGTTGGCTCGCTCCTCGGTGTTGGCCTTGATGACGACCTTGTCCTCGCCGCTGGCCTCGATGGAGGCGCCGACGTTCTTGAAGTCGTAGCGCGTGGCGACCTCGCGGGAGGCGCTGTTCAGCGCGTTGGCGACCTCCTGGTGGTCGATCTTGCTGACGATGTCGAACGAGCTGTCGGCCATGGTGGCGTGTCCTTCCTGGGCGCCGCAGGGTGCAGCGGACGCCGGTTTCAGCAATCGCGGTTGTCCTTGCTATTCTTCCACGCGCACCGAGGCAGGTTGCCCGAGCGGCCAATGGGAGTGGACTGTAAATCCATCGCGAAAGCTTCGAAGGTTCGAATCCTTCACCTGCCACCAGTGCGACGCAAAGGCCCTCGACCACCAGGTCGGGGGCCTTTGTCCGTCGGGCGGGTGCTACCTTCGAAGTCTCGTCATCTCGTCAGGAGTCGAGACGCGTCGCGACGAAGTCGTTTCGACAGGCCTGCACGTGAGCACACCGTGAGGACCACAGCGCACCGTGCGTGCACGTCACCACCCCTCTGGGTGGCTGTGCTCCACGTCGGCTGTCGACGCGGGGTCGACCAGGAAGGCTCGCCCATGTCCGTGTCCTACGAAGTCCGCACGCCGAACACCCCGGCTCCGATCTCCTTCCGTCACCTCCTGCACCTCAGCGACGGCATCGGACTGTTCGAGCACGCCGACCTCACGACCCCTCGGCGCGAGCACGGGTACTGCGTCGACGACGTCGCCCGTGCCTTCGTCGTCGTGGCTCGCGAGCCGGTCCGCTCCGCCGAGCTCACGGACCTGTCGACCACCTACCTGCAGTTCGTCCTGGACGCCCAGTGCGAGGAAGGGGCGTTCCGGAACCGTCGCGCGGTCGACGGGTCGTGGTCGGACGAGCCGACGGCGCAGGACTGCTGGGGCCGGGCCCTCTGGGCACTGGGCACCGGGGTCGCCCGCACCCCCGAGGTCGTGGACTGGAGGGCCTTGGAGTCCTTCACGCGTGGCGCGTCCTTGCGATCGCCCTCGACGCGCTCGATGGCCTTCGCGGGCCTCGGTGCCGCCGAGGTGCTCACCGTCCTGCCCCACGACCTGGTGGCACGTACGCTGTTGGCCGATGCCGCCACCCTGATCGCGCCGCCCGACCCCCTGCTGGGTCGGCGGGCCACGCCGCTGGAGGGGTGGCACTGGCCCGAGGCGCGGCTCAGCTACGCCAACGCAGCACTCGCGGAGACCTTGGTGGCCGCAGGCTCCCTGCTCGGGGTGTGGAAGTGGCTGACCGAGGGCCTGGCGATGCTGAGCTGGCTGCTCGAGACGGAGACGAACGAGGGGCTCGTGTCGGTCTGCCCGGCCAGCGGCTGGGGGATGGGTGAGGCGCGAACCCCGCTTGACCAGCGCCCCGCCGACGTGGCGGCGCTCGCCGACGCGTGTGCCCGCGCGTTCGACGTCACGGCCGACCCTCGCTGGAGTGCGGCGGTCGCGAAGTGCTCGGCGTGGTTCGACGGTGCGAACGACGGCGGGCTGGCTCTGTACGACCCGGACAGTGGTGGCTGCGGCGGGCTCGAGGAGGACGGACACAACGAGGACCAGGGCGCCGAGTCCACCATCGCCATGATCTCGACGTTCCAGCAGGCCCAACGGCTCGGGGTGGCCACTGCAGCTTCGGTGGCCTGAAGGTAGGTTCCCTGTAGCGCGGCGCCGTCGGCGCCGGCCGGTCTGGAGGTGTCCGTGCGCGTCGTCGTCACCGGAGCAGGCGGCTACATCGGCAGCCGCCTGGTCCCCGCCCTGCTGTCTGCGGGCCATGACGTCACGGCGACGTTCACCCGGGCCACCTCCGCCGAGCGGTTCTGGTGGGCCGACCGGGTCCGCGTGGTGGAGATGGACGTCCTGGACCGCGCTTCCGTCCGGGCTACCGTTGCCGACACGCAGGCGCTCTACTACCTGATCCACGGCCTGGGCGGCGACGACTTCGCCACCACCGACCGCGAGGGTGCCTACAACGCCGCCCATGCAGCCGTCCGTGCCGGAGTCGGCCGGATCGTCTACCTCGGCGGTCTGGTGCCCGACCTCCCGGACAGCGACCTGTCACCCCACCTGCGCTCGCGGCTCGAGGTCGAGGAGGTCCTCACCGACTCGGGGGTGCCGACGCTCGCCCTGCGGGCCGCCATGGTCGTCGGGAGCGGCTCGACGTCGTTCGAGATCATGCGCCAGATCAGCGAGCGCCTGCCCGTGCAGGTCCTTCCGACGTGGATGCGCAGCCGGGTCGAGCCGGTGGCCGTCACCGACGTCGTGGCCGCGCTCGTTGGCGCCATGGACGCACCCGCGAGGAGCCGTGCCTACGACGTGGGCTGCGGGGAGCCGCTGGCGTATGCCGCGTTGCTGCGGCGCTACGCAAAGCTCGCTGGCCTCACCCGCGTCCAGGTGAGCGTCCCGCTGCTGCCGAGCGTGCTGGTGTCGCGTCTCGCACCGATGCTGACCGCCGCACCGCCCTCGACCGTGCAGACCCTGGTTGAGAGCCTTCGCCATGACATGGTCTGCGGTGAGGACGACTTCCGCCGCGACCTGCTGCCGCAAGGCCACCGGCTCGTGCCGGTCACGCAGGCCCTCGAGCGAGCGCTGCTCGTCCCGGCGGACGAGGTGCTCGATGCGGAGCGCGACATGATGGGTCCGCTGCACTCCGATGCAGCCTGGGCCGGCGGTCAGGTGTCGCGCCGCGACGGCCGGCCGGTGCACCACCGCCGGCGCGACTGGCGTGGCCTGCTGCTCGGACCGCCACCTTCACCCTGAGCAGGTCCGTGGTCCACCGGTCAGCGCTGGGACTTGAGGTGGCGGTCGAGGTTGCGGGCGAATCCGGCTCCCATCGCGGCGATGACTGCCTGCATGGACGTCTGCACCGCGGGCTTGGCGATCCTCGGGAACGGCAGGTCGACGTGGACGCCCAGGTCGATCGCCAGATGGGTGTCGTCGCCGTCCCCGGTCAGCAGGTAGGTGCCCTCGACCCCGGCTCGCTCCTCGCCCTTCGGGGTGTGGGTGAACTCGATGCGCTCGGTGGGCTGCAGGTCCATCTGCTCGGTGAAGGACAGGCCGACGCTCCTGCCGAGGACCTCGATGGGCGCAAGCTTCCAGAGCCAGATGCCGCCGTGGTCCTCGATGGACCGCACCATCGGCGTCAGCCTGGCCACCTGGTTCGCATCGCTGAGGACCGACCACACCGCTTCGCGGGAGAACGGCACCAGGGCCGTGGAGCGCTTGGATGCCGAGAAGACCGTCATGGCCACGAGTCTGGTGCATGGGAGGGGACGCCGCGTCCCGGGTGACGACCAGCAGACCGTCCTCTCGGGTGCCGTGAGAGTGTTCGTGCGTGAGTGAACCCCCGGACACGGACCCGCCGCCGCTGCCTGCCGAGGTGAGGGCTCCCGCGTCCGCGGCCGGGGCTTCCCGTGCCGGGTCGCCTCGTCGGGGCCGGCCCGGGTACGACCAGGACACCGTTCTGCGCTGCGCCATCGAGCTGTTCAACGAGCAGGGGTACGACGCCACGAGCATGGGTGATCTCGCGCGCGCGCTGGGCTTCAGCAAGTCGGCGATCTACCACCACGTACCGAGCAAGACCCACCTGTTGTCCCAGGCCCTCGACGAGGCCCTCGACGGCCTCACGAAGGTTCTCGACGACGCCACCGAGAAGGTGGCCGGCGCAACGGCCCACGACCGGCTGAGGCGTGCCGTACGGCTCAGTGTCGCGGTGCTCGTCGACCACCAGCCGGCGGTGACCCTGCTGCTGCGGGTGCGGGGCAACAGCGACGTCGAGGTGGCTGCGCTGCGCCGACGACGCGACCTCGACGCAAGGTTCGCAGCCTTGGTGAGGGAGGCCGTCGACGAGGGCTCGCTGCGCTCGGACGTCCCGCCGGCGCTCGTGAGCCGGCTGCTCTTCGGCATGGTGAACTCACTCGTGGAGTGGCACCGGCCCGGGGGTGCGGTCGACGCCGAGCAGCTGTCGGACGCCATCACCACGATCGCGTTCGACGGGCTCGCGATGGAACGCGTCGCCCCGTGGTCGCCCACCGGTGACCGGTGACCGGTGACCGCCAACCGGTGACCGGTGCCCGGTGCCACGGACGCGTGACCCGCTGTCCCGCAACCTCGCTCGTGAAGCGGCCGGTCACCTCACCAGTCGTAGAAGCCGCGGCCGGTCTTGCGGCCGAGCTCGCCGGCAGCGACCTTGTCGCGCAGCACCTGCGGGGGCGCGAACCGTGGGCCGATCTCCTGGGCGAGGTGCTCGGCGATCGCGAGCCGCACGTCCAGGCCGACGATGTCCGTCGTCCTCAGGGGCCCGACGGGGTGCCGGTAGCCGAGGGTCATGGCGGTGTCGATGTCCTGCGCCGACGCGACGCCCTCCTGCACCATGCGCATCGCCTCGAGGGCGATGGCGACACCGAGGCGGCTGCTGGCGAACCCGGGGGAGTCCTGGACCGTGATGCCGGTCTTGCCCAGGGCGGTCACCCAGCCGCGGGCCTGCTCGACGAGGTCGTCAGCCGTCTGGCGCCCCACGACGACCTCGACGAGGTCGCTGGCCGGGACGGGGTTGAAGAAGTGCAGCCCGACGAACCGCTCGGGCACACGCAGCTCGGCGGCGAGGGCACTGACCGACAGCGAGCTGGTGTTGGTGGCGAGGACGGCATCGGGCGCGGACTGCTCGGCGCGGCGCAGCACCTCGAGCTTGAGGACGGTGTCCTCGGGGACCGCCTCGACGACGAGCCCGCAGCCGGCGAGGTCGGCGGGGGTCGTGGTGACGGTGAGCCCGGACAGCACCCGGTCGGCCGTGCCCGGCAGGAGGCCGCGCTCGGCGGCCCGGCCGATGCTCGTGGTGACGCGCGCGCGAGCCGCTTCGGCGAGGGCGTCGTCGCCCTCCACGACCACGACCCGCGACCCCGAGACGAGGAACGCGTGGGCGATGCCGGCCCCCATCCGGCCCCCGCCGTAGACACCGACACGTCCTGGGAGCGTCGAGGCGGGGGCGGCCGCTGCGGCCTGCTGCTCGTTCTCACCCATCGTCAGACCCTCTCCACGAGCAGGGCGGCGCCCTGGCCGACGCCGACGCACAGGGTGGCGAGGCCGCGACGGGTCCCAGCCCGTTCCAACCGTCCGACGAGGGTCAGCAGGATGCGCGTGCCGGAGCAACCGAGGGGGTGACCGAGGGCGATGGCGCCGCCGTCGGCGTTGACGATCTCCTCGTCGAGGCCGAGGTCGCGGATGGAGGCGATCGACTGCGAGGCGAACGCCTCGTTCAGCTCGACGGCGTCGAGGTCATCGATCGTCCAGCCGACGCGGTCGAGCACCTTGCGGGTGGCCGGGACCGGGCCGATGCCCATCACCTCGGGTGCCACACCTGCACTGGCAGAGGCGACGAGCCGAGCGCGCGGCTGCAGGCCGTGACGGGCGACGAACGCCTCACTGGCCACGACGACGGCGGCCGCACCGTCGTTGAGCGAGCTGGAGTTGCCTGCGGTCACCAGGCCGCCGGGGTGGTTGACCGGACGGAGCCTCGCGAGCCGCTCGAGCGAGGTGTCGGCGCGCGGACCCTCGTCCACCGCGAACTCGCCCTCGCCGACCGGGACCGCGACGATCTCGTCAGCGAAGCGCCCGGCCTCGATGGCGGCGAGCGCCCGCTGGTGGGAGCGCAGGGCGAACGCGTCGAGCTGGTCGCGGGTCAGCGCCCAGCGCTCGGCCACCCGCTCGGCCGTCTGCGGCATCGACAGCGTGGTCTCGGCGTCGAACCGCGGGTTGGTGAACCGCCACCCGATCGAGGTGTCGAAGGTCGCACCGGGCCGCGCGAACGCCTTGCTCGGCTTCTCGGTCACCCACGGCGCGCGGGTCATCGACTCGACCCCACCGGCGACGACGAGGTCGGCGTCACCGGACGCGACCATCTGGCGGGCGGTAGCGACGGCGGTCAGTCCCGAGGCGCACAGCCGGTTCACGGTGAACCCGGGCACCGACTGAGGCAGACCGGCGAGCAGCGTCGCCATCCTGGCCACGTTGCGGTTGTCCTCGCCCGCCTGGTTCGCGGCTCCGAGGACCACCTCGTCGATGAGCTCGGGGTCGACGCCCGCTCGCTGCACGGCTTCACGCACCACCAGCGCCGCGAGGTCGTCGGGGCGCACGCTGGCCAGCCCGCCGGCATACCGGCCGATCGGGGTGCGGGCTCCGTCGAGGAGGAAGGCCTCGGTCACGGTGGTGCTCCTTCGCAGTCGCGTATGGCGTTGGGCCGGGTGGTGCGGCGAGGTCCAGCAGGGCAGGTGGCTGCCGCGGGGTCAGGCGTCGAAGTCGACGGTGACGGCGTCGCTGACAGGGTGGCTCTGGCAGGTCAGGACGAACCCCTGCTCGACCTCACGCTGCTCGAGGGCGTAGTTGCGGCGCATGTCGACCTCGCCCTCGCGGACGAGTGCTCGACAGGTGCCGCAGACGCCGCCCTTGCAGGCGAACGGCAGGTCGGTGCGGGTGGCCTGGGCGGAGTCGAGGATCGACTGTCCGCGGGGCATCGGCGTCGTCGAGCTCAGGCCGTCGAGGACGACGGTGACCTCACTGGTCTCGCCGTCGACTACCGCGTCCGCGCGGCGCAGCTCCGGCGGCGGTTCGTCGACGTAGAACAGCTCGAAGTGCACCTTGTCCGCCGGGACGTCGAGCTCGGTGAGGACCTCGCGTGCCGACTCGATCATCGCCAGCGGGCCGCAGAGCCACACGTGGTCGACGTCGTGGATGGGCACGAGCAGGTCGAACAGCCGTCGCAGCCGGTCGGCGTCGAGGCGACCGGAGAACAGCTCGACGTCGCGCGGCTCCCGCGACAGGACGTGCACCAGCTGGAAGCGGGAGCCGTGGCGGTTCTTGAGGTCGGCGAGCTCCTCGGCGAACATCACCGACCCGGTGGTGCGGTTGCCGTAGAGCAGGACCACCTCGGCCTCCGGGTTCCCCAGGACGGTGCTCGCGATCGACAGCATCGGCGTGATTCCTGAGCCCGCGGCGATGCAGAGGTGGCGACCACCCGCGTCGGGGTCGGCCCGGAACGTGCCGTGCGGGGTCTGCACGTCGACCTCGTCCCCGGGGCGCAGCTCGTGCAGCAGCCACTGGGAGAAGAGGCCGTCGGGGATCTCGCGCACGCCGATGCGCGGCCGGTCGCCGACCGTGGCGCAGATCGAGTAGGTGCGGCGGTGCTCGACCCCGTCGACGTGTCGTCGCAGGGTCAGTGACTGCCCGGCGGCGAACGCGTAGGCGTCGGTGAGCCCGTCGGGCACGTCGAAGCTCACGGCGGCGGCGTCGTCGGTCAGCTGCTCGACGCTGTGGACCGTGAGGGTGTGGAACGCGGGGGCGGGTCGTCGAGGCTTCTTCAGGAGCAACGAGGGGGCAGCCGAGGTCAACTCAGATCTCCTTGACGTGCTCGAACGGCTCGAGACAGCTGGTGCAGCGGTACAGCGCCTTGCAGGCGGTGGGGCCGAACTCCGAGGTGAGCTCGGTCTGCCCGGATCCGCAACGAGGGCAGTCGATCTCGCGCCGGATGGGCATCAGGGACAGGGCTACGGGTCCACTGCGGGCGCTCACCCGGCCGGGTGCGGACAGGCCGTGGTCGGCCAGCGCGCGCCGGCCGCGCTCGGTGATCCAGTCGCTCGACCACGCAGGGCTGAGCGAGACGCGCACCCGGGCGTCCGGCATACCGGCCTGCGCCAGGGACCGCACGAGGTCGTCGCGCATCGCGGCCATGGCCGGGCACCCGGTGTAGGTGGGGGTGATCGCGACGACGACGCGTCCGGTGTCGTCGACCTCCACCGCCCGCAGCACGCCGAGGTCCTCCAGGGTCAGCATCGGCATCTCGGGGTCGGTCACCGTCCGCGCGACGGCGAGCGCCCGCTCCCGCGTCGACTCCTCCCGCGTTACTGCCTCCGCGGTCGAGGTGAGCTCGCCGGGGATCCCCGG
>JBDSKZ010000147.1:0-10513 GCA_039916625.1 Pedococcus sp. | reverse complement strand
AAGCCCGCAGCACGGCGTGCTCGTCGGCGAACTCCACCAGCTCGGCATAGCCCGCAGCGGTGGCCGCCACGGTGATCTCGCCGAGCACACCGCCGGTGGCCGCGTTGAGCGCAGCGGCCGAGTGGGTATCGACGCCGATGACGACATCGACCACCTCGCCCACATCGGTCAGACTGTTCATGCGTTCTCTCCTTCGCCGGAATGGGACATGGGTTCCGGTCCGGGCCGAAGGCTCGGCAGGACTGTGAGGAGACACGCCAGGCGCCGCTAACACCAGGTGGTCAAGCTCCTGATCAGGCCAGCTCCTCCATCCGGGCCGGGGCCGACGACCACGAGCGGACGTGTCGCAGCAAGGCAGTTACGCCATTCATTCCAGGGCTCACGCCCGTGGCACCAACCCACAGCCCACCACCATCTGGCTGCAATAGCGATCCTCACAGTCACCACCGCGACTACGGCATTGGTCGCCCGGTCCGGGTGATGGTCACGACGGTCAGGGTTGGAAGCGGTCCGACGCGGGCGCTGTTGGCTCGACGCCACCTCACCCGAGCTCGGCGTTGATCGCCCGAGCGAGCTCAGCGATGACCGGCCACGCGCCGTGCGAGCTGTTCCCGAGCACGGTCACTGTCGTTCGCGCCTCGACGAGGTGCGTAGACCGGAACGACACCCCGGCGTCAAACCCCTCCAGAATCAGTGCCGGATGGATGGGGTGAATCCAGAACCCCATTCCGTAGCGCATGTTCTCTTCAGGCACGTCGTGCCATGGGCGGGTCATCTCCTCCACGCTCTGCAGGGTGACTATGCGCCCGTCCAGCATGGCGAGCCAGAACTGATGCAGGTCGTCCGCGGTGGTGAACGCACCTCCGTCGCCGTTCCCAAGGACCGGCAGGTGCAGGGTGTTCACGAGATTCCCCTCGTTGGACACGTAGCCCAGCGCGGCGTCGGCTGGCAGGTCATTGAGCGGGAGGAATCCGGTGCGCTGCAACCCGGCAGGCTCGATCACCAACCGCCGCACCGCGTCGTGGTACGTGCCGCCCGTTGCGCGCTCGAGCAGGATCGCGAGCACCATGAACCCGCCGTTGCAGTACGCGAACCGCTCACCCGCGTGAAACTTGTGTGGGTGAGCGTCAAGCATCGGTAGAAACGCCTCAGCCGTTCTGAGCTCGTGCACGGGAACGGAGAGAACGAAGTCGGACACCCCCCAGTCGCTGTCCTCGTCGAGATAGTCGCCGATGCCCGAGGTGTGGGTGAGCAGGTGCTCGATCGTGACGCCGTCGTCGATCAGCGGCAGGTCGTCGTCGAGCAGGCCGCGCACCGGGTCCTCCAGCCGCAGCACGCCTTCCTCGACGAGCCGCATGATCGCCAGGGCAGTGAATGCCTTGCTGCCGCTCGCGATCGCGATCCGAGCCCCAGGCGTCATCGGCGCCTGCAGAGCGCGGTGGACGAAACCTTCAGATCGCTCCAGGACGCGTTGGTCGCCCACATCCACCGTCACCACGCCGGTGAACGCTTCAACGTCGACTGCTTCGTCGAGTGATTGAGGATCCAGCTGCATATCGCCCCCTCATGAGCCATCGCGTTCAACGCTGTCACCGCTCACTCTGCACTCTCGGCCCCAAGAAGCCTAAGAGCAGCGGAGGGGTCTGGTTCGTAGGCGGTTGTGGCGCAGGCGGCGTAGGTCTAGCGTGGCAAGACGCGGGCCACGCGCACATCACGCGGGAAGGCTACGCGCCTGATAGAGGGCAACGCCTTGATCAATCGGGGGCCGTCATGAAGTCTCGCTCCGCGTTTGGTGCTCCGCTTCTCGCGGTGGTGGTCGCGCTGGTCTGTGCAGTTGTGGTCCCGGCGGGGGCTGCCGCAGCGGTCAGAGTTCCCGACTGGGGCAGCACGACCAGTCACGGAAGTCGCCACATCGTCGGCGACGTCTATGAGTCGCTCTACACGGTGCGGACGGGGCCCGGAGAGCACGACAAGATCCGTCTGCATCACGTCGCGCGACATGAGGAGGGCAAGCCGGTCCCCACCCGAGCCGCGGTGATGCTCTTGCATGGGGACGCCTGGGGGTTCGACGCCGCGTTCATGCGGGGCTCGTCCTCTCCGGACTCGCTTCCCGCGTACCTCGCGGCCAGTGGAGTGGACGTCTGGGGTGTCGACCTGGCCTGGACCCTGGTGCCCGACGACACCGACAACTACGAGTTCATGGCCAGCTGGGGACTTCAGCATGACGTGGACGATCTTTCCCGTGCCCTCGCTTTCGCCCGCGGGGTCCGTGCCGCCACCGGCAGTGGTAACCGTGCGCTGACCCTGGCCGCATGGAGCCGAGGCGGTTGGATCGGGTACTCGCTGCTGAACCAGGAGACCCAGAAGCCGCGGAGCCATAGGCAGGTCGGGTCCTTCGTGTCGATGGACAACTTCTTCAAGACCAACGATGCACACGCACGCGCCGAGCACTGCGCGCTGGCCGCTGAGAACGACGGGTATCTCGCGGCCAAGGACTTCGCCTATGACTTCAGGGGCACCGAGGACATTGGTTACCTCGCAGAAACCGACCCAACGGGTCCGTCGCCGTACTGGGGTCCGCCGTACACCAACCTCGGTGCCACGTTGAGCTATGCCGCCGCCGGCTTCCAGGGCGGCACCCATCCCTTCACCCCCTGGTACCACTTCGCCGCCGGTGCCTTCCCTGGCGGCGACACCACCCGCGATCCGGTCCATCTCCGGTTCACAGACGTGCACGCGTGGGACGACTTCGTGATGGGCATCGGCAACTTCGAACCCGTCCGGCTCCAGGCCGACACCCAGCACATCACCTGTGACGACGGCAGCACAGACCGCTTCGACGGTCACCTGCGGGACATCCGGGTCCCCATTCTCTACGTGGGTGCAGCCGGTGGTTTCGGAACCTACGGTGTGTACTCGGTCAACCAAACCGGCAGTCGGGACAAGGAGACGATCATTGTCCGAACACGCCCCATCGGCCAGGAGAAGCAGGACTTCGGACACGTGGACCTGTTCTACGCACGCGACGCCAAGCGCTACTCGTGGCAGCTGATAGCGCACTGGCTCCACGAGCACGCGGGAGGGTAACCCCCGCGGCGCCCCTCCGAACGACGCCCCTCCGAACGGCCCTCGGCCGCCCCACCAGCGGCGACGCCACCCGAAGGCCGGAACGGGCCGAGCCACCTTCAAACCGCTGGCCAGTTTTGGCGACTACCCGCGTCTCGCCATCACTAGCGCGAACCTCGACCAGCGTCTCTTCGCTGCCAGTCGACTATCCGGACTGCGGGAATCGTCGCCGGGGCTGGGTGGTGCCAGGCGAGCTGAGCAGGCATGGCAAGGCCTACTACGAGCTGGCAGGCAGCCACTCGTTCACATTCGTCGAGGTGGACCACGCGGATGTTCCCGCGTAACTAGTGGTCCGTGTTCGAAGTGGCCTGACGGTTGGCTTTCTTGAGGATCTCGTCGGCGGTTTTGGTCCACACGAAGGGGTGGCAGCGGTCGTTCCAGCCGTCGATGAAGGCGCGGATCTTGGACCCTCGGCTTCAGCTGATTGAGGAGAACGGTCGGGTCGAGTTCGGGATGGAAGTCGAGTTCGGGATGGAAGGGGTAGGTGGTTCAGCGTGGGGGAACCGGCTGCGGGCTAGGCGCCGTGTCACCACGGTCCGTCCCTGGTCAGCCGCCCAACCCGGCCCGGTGGGCCAGCATGACCAGCTGTGCGCGGTCGCGGGCGTCCAGCTTGGTGAGCAGGTGGCTTACGTGCGTCTTCACGGTCGAGTAGCTGACCACCAGACGGTCGGCGATCTCGACATTGGACAGGCCCAGGGCCACAGCGACGAGCACTTCGTGCTCCCGCTGGGTCAGTGGCGGCAGCTCGGTCGCCGTCCTCGGCACGCCGGTCTCGGCGAAGCGGTCGAGCATTCGCCTGGTGACCTCGGGCGCGAGCAGGGCGTCGCCGGCGGCCACCACCTCGACGGCACGTACCAGGTACGCGGGCTCGGTGTCTTTCAGGACGAAGCCACTTGCTCCCGCGCGGAGCGCGGCGACGACGTACTCGTCGGCCGCGAACGTGGTCAGCACGAGGACACGGACTCCGGCCGTCCCGGGGCTAGAGGTGATGTGTCGGGTCGCCTCGATCCCGTCCATGCCCGGCATCCGGATGTCCATCAGGACCACGTCCGGGGCGAGCCGGCGGGCCGCGGCGAGCGCCTCGGTGCCGTTCGCCGCCTCGGCAACCACCTCGATCCCGGGCTCCGCACCCAGGATGAGCGAGAAGCCGGACCGCACCAGAGCCTGGTCATCGGCGACCACGACGCGGATCATGGGGCCGCCGCGCTGGGGAAGGTGGCCCTGACCCCGACGCCGCCTTCGGGTCGGTCACCGATGGTGAGCTCGCCGCCGTAGGCCGCGACCCGTTCGCGCATCCCGGCCAGGCCGTGTCCCCGAGCGGGGTCGACCGGCCCCTCGCCGAGTCCCCGGCCGTCATCGGCGACCAGGATCTCCACCTCTGTCGGCCGGTACGTCACGTCGACGGTCGCGCGCGTGGCGCCGGAGTGCTTGAGGCAGTTGGTGAGCGCCTCCTGCACGATCCGGTAGGCGGCCAGGCCGACGCCGGGGGTGAGGACGAGCGGCACTCCGTGGACGGCCACGATGGTGGGCAGCCCGGCGTGCCCGACCCGCGCGGCGAGCGAGCGCACGTCGTCCAGGGTCGGTGCCGGGGCATGCGGGACGCCGTCGCCCTCGGTCTCGCCGTCCCGCAGGACACCGAGGAGGGTGCGCATCTCGGCCATCGCCCGGCGCCCGGTGTTCTCGATCTCGGACACGGCGACCCGCGCCCGACCGGGGTCGGCGGTGTCCAGGAGCCGGCCGGCGGCGCCCGCCTGGACGACCATCACACTCATCGCGTGGCCGATGACGTCGTGCAGCTCGCGGGTGATCCGGAGCCGCTCCTGGGTCCCGGTGAGGGCGGCCCGTTCCCTCTCGGCGACCGCCCGCTCCCGTTCAAGAGCGACCCGCTGCTCGGCCGCGCGCACGTCGGCCTCAGCGGTTTCGCGGCGGACTCGGGTGGAGGTGGCAATGAGGATGACGGCGGCGAACGCCGCAGCGCTGATGACGGCCCCCTCGGCGCTGAGGTCGACCGGATCGAGGATCGCGGTCAGGGCCAGCGCCAGGATCACCATGGCGATCGCCCGCCGGGAGTTCCGCGCGCTGCCGTAGGCCACCGCGGTGTACGCCGCCACGAAGGGCCCGATCGTGGCCATCCCGACGGTCCCCCTCACGAGGATCAGCCCCAGGATACCGGCCAGGGTCACCACGAGGATCGTCAACGGGAACCTCCGCCGAAGGGCGATGCTCCCCACCGACAGCACGGTCAGGGCGACGGTGACCAGGTCGGGGTTGCGGTTGGCAGCGACCGACTCGGAACCGCTGAGGTTGACGGCCAGGGTGACCGCGAGGCAACCGACGGCCACCAGCACGTCGAAGGCGGCCTGGCGTCGGGTCAGCCCGGGGCCGGCACCAGGAGCGGCCAAGGGGAATGCGGCGGCGATCATCGGTACCTGACTTCGCGGAGTCCCTCACTGTAGGCGCCCCGTCGGAAGTCGAACATCGGTCTGGAGACGGAGATCGCACGAGCGGACCGGGTCCCCGGTACCGGTACAGGTCGAGTCCCCCGGGCGATGCCTCCGACCCCCACGGCGGGACACCGTTGTGCCAGGCGCCCGACCGACGGCGTCACGACCCAGGGAGACATCGTGTCCTCGCTCGTCCAGCTCGCCCGCAGAAACCCGGTCTCCGCGTTCGCCGTCCTCGCCTGCCTGTTCGGGTGGATGGTCTACGGTTTCGCCGCCCTCGGCATCGGCACCGAACCGGAGAACATGCCGCTCGGCCCTGCGATGGCCGCCCTGGCCGTCACCTCTTGTCAGGGGCGCGCCGAGCTGTTCGCCTGGGGGCGCTCCCTGCGGCGCTGGGTCGCGTCCCCATGGCTGTACGTCGTGGCCGTCGGCGCACCGATCGTCCTGCACGTGCTCATCGTTCTCGTCAACCACTGGTTCGGAGCGCCACTGCCGACGGCCGACCAGCTGAGCGCGTGGCCGGAAATCCCGGTGACATTCATCGTGATGATGTTCATGGTCGGACTCGGGGAGGAGGCCGGCTGGACCGCGTTCGCGGCCCCGATCCTGCTGCGTCGACACGGCCTGTGGGGTGCGTTCGCGGTGCTCGCGCCGCTGCGTATTCTGTGGCACGTACCGCTCATGATCACCGGCGACATGCCCCTCCTGGTCGGCCTCCTGGGCAACGCTGGCTTCCAGCTCATCGTGCTGCAGATGGTGCGCCGGCGCGGCGGTTCCTGGACCCACGCCGCGGTATGGCACGCGGTGCTGAACGCCTTCGGAGGCGCCTTCTTCTTCACTATGGTCACTGGTGCCGACAAGGACCGCCTCGGCACGCTCCTCGCCCTGGCCTACGCGTTCGTCTCGCTCCTGACCCTGGTCCCGGCGCTGGTCCGCCGGGGCCGCAACGACCCGGGCCCGACCGAGGACCCGACCACCGTCGCCCCGTCGACGCCCGCCCTCGAGACGACCCGGTGACAGGACCCGTCCAGCGGGGCTCCGGCGGCCTCCGTTCGGCTCCACACTCGAACAGCGGCCCGCCCCGAGGCTCGGGACGGGCCGCTGTCCTGGATGTGCCGAGAAGAGCCTTTCGGGGGGCGGGGCACCAACGTGACTTCGCATCACACCTAGCCCGCATGCAGTCCCCAGCGTGACGGGATTGCGTCTGACGGCCGCGTGCGCAGCGCATGTGGCGAGGGTCAGTGCTCACGAACGCCTCACCTTGGTGCCGGCAACTGCTGCATACACACCTGCAACTGAGCAGACGTTCGACAGGTTGAGTGGACGGGCGAAGAACTTCGTGCAGCACGCGAGGTAAACGCTCATCGGCGCTTCTGGACGGATGTCTGGTCCCTGAGGCCCGCTGCCCACCACCGCCGCTCAACTGAGACCTTGCGACCCGGTCGTCAACCAGCCCACTATTGCGTTGAGCCAACACGGGGGTCGGGTATCGGTTCGGGCCATGTCGTCGACGACGACCCGCTCGCCGGAGTGGGTCATGAACGTCTCGGATCACCGAGCACACCGCACCGAACTCATCGACCGGTCCGATCGGGGAAGGTCTGCGGGTCGCTGGTTTCCCGAGGTGCCGTACCGCGCGTTAGTCCTTCGACCTGCACGAACTTGACGACGTCGGTCACGGTGGTCGCACGGCCGGTCTCCTCGAAGGTGTGCTGTGCAGACCTCAAGGATGGTCGGCGTCGGGAGCGACGAGTGGCATGCTCGGGTCGTGGCGAACCGACCTAGTGGATTCGAGTACGAGCTGGTCGGCAACGACGTGGTGATCAGCCACAACGGTCAACGAGCAACGACGCTCCGGGGCGCCACCGCGGACCGGTTCATGGCAGACGTGGAAGACGACGACCCTCAAGAACTCATGGCCCGTGTGACCGGCAACTACAAGCACGGGAATGAGCGCTCAGCCAAGAACCACCCGCGCAACCTGGGTCGGTGACCGGCACGGTGGCCAAGATGGCGACCCCAAGGACAGCTGCGACGTTCGCTCGACTCACAAGGCTCCGACGGCGAAAGCTGCCCCCTCGTTCCACAAGCAGCCGCCGCTCAAGTCGCGATCCGCTCCTTCAGCCATCCTCCAGAAGTGCGACCTGCGGCCGCCTGCAGACCGGGCGGCGGGTGGCGCCTCGCACACCAAGGAACTATGGCTGGCGTGGTCGCCCAACGATCGAGGGCCTCCCAGCGCCCTCTTGCGCTGCGTCGGCCGATAGGCGTAGTCATCTCTCTCATGAACTGGGACATTCTCGGAAAACTCATCGGTTGGCTTCCAGGGGCAGCGGTTGGAAGCCTTGTCGGCGGGCTGTTGGCGGCGATCACTTTCGATTCATTCGCCAGCCGATGCCCGACCGGTGACCCGTTTAGCGGCATTGGCGGAGCTGTGGCTCAACTGAGCCAGCAGTGTGTCCAGTCCCCAGTCGGAGACATGGGATTGGTCGGCTACCTGGCCGCCATGGCGTTCTTCGGTGCCGCAGTGGGGGTCGTGGTCCACGCCGTCCTCCATCGCGGCGAGGGTAGTGAGGCCGGGGCCTGATTTGGCATGCCGGGAACACGAGGCCGCGTCACACCACAGCCAGTGAACTGGGCTTCGTCGCCGAGACGATGACAGATCACCTCGCCGCGGCTACAGCGCGAGGTGGTCTGGCCAAGCGGCACATGGCGGGGCTGGAGGCCGTCGAGGTTGATTACCTCGCCAGGTAGCCCCTTCCACCGCCAGTCGACCTGTAGCCCCGAGTCGGAGGGACCGTCCGCCGCAAGGCCCGCTGCACGGGCCCCACTGCCTGGAGAGCCGGTTCAGGTGTGTTCCCCCGAGGAGTCGTCCAAGGGTGCGGTCCAGGGCGCGAACCGGTGGCGGTCGGCGGAGCGAGAGACGTACCCGACCTCCGCGAGGAGCCGGGCGGCGACCACCGGGCCGACACCGTGCTGTCCATCAGGTGACGCGTGGTCCACTTCCTGACGGCGTACGTCACCCGCGGCCGAGACTCCGCAGCCTCGCCGGCTTCAACTCCACCCACGACAACCCATGCTGCCTCCGGCCACCGCCTACGTGTCCTTGGCTGGCGCGCCGGAACGATTCGGCGTGATGCGGAAGACGGGGTACTGCTCCGCAATGCGGTCGAACGCCTCAAGCGGGGCTCGCCGGTCGACCGGCAGGTGCGCTCGTGCTCCTGGGGCGCGATCCACGTAGTGGCGCAGGATGGGTCCCCGGGCGCCCACCTCGACCTCTTCGAGGGTTACCTCCTCGCGTCGGCCGTGGCGTACGGTCACCCGTCCGCCGGCAGCGCGGACGTTGCGCACCCAGTTCACGTTCTGGCCCAGCATCGACACCACGTAGCGCTCCCCCTGGTAGTCCGCGACCACCACCGGGAAGGAGATGGTGCGACCAGTTCGTCGTCCGGGCACCTCTATCGTCACCCAGTTTCCCGGCGCCAGCAGACCGCTCGCGAAGTGGACGGCCGAGATCCGGTTCATCAGTCGGGCCAACCCGTTCGGGCGACCGCCCCGGTACAGGCGTTGGTCGAGCCGGTGGAGGAGGTGGGACTTGGCGGCCGTCTCAGGACTGCTCATAGGGCCACGATCGACCAGGTAGCACCTGCTCACCAGGGCGTTTGGTCTCGCCGCAAGCCATGGCGAACCCCGAGGACCGATGTGACGTTCGCTCGACCCGAGCCGCTCCGACCGATGCGCCACGATGAGCATGGTTGCAGCCAAGGGTCCGCCGGTGTTGACACCGGTCACCGACAGGTCGATCTTGGGGGTAGTCCAAGCGCAGCCCAAGGGAGGGGGTGTCATGGCCATCTCGATCTTCGCCAGGATCGACACGATCGAGGGTGAGTCCTCCGATGCCAGGCACAAGGGCGAGATCGACGTCCTGTCGTGGTCCTGGGGCGTGTCCCACTCCGGCGCCGTGGGCCGCGGCGCAGGAGGCGGGGCGGGAAGAGCGAGCTTCCACGACTTCAGCTTCACCCACCACGTCGACAAGGCGTCGCCCATCCTGATGAAGGCGTGCTCCACGGGCCAGCACATCAAGGATGCGACGATCACGGTGCGCAAGGCCGGCGAAGGCCAGCAGGACTACCTCATCATCACGATGACGGACCTGCTGGTGACGAGCGTCTCCACGAGCGTCAGTGCCGAGGGGGACACCACGATGGAGGGCGTCACGCTCGCGTTCGCGAAGGTCGACCTCGAGTACAAGCCCCAGGAGCCAGATGGTGCGCTGGCCGTCGGGATCCACTTCAAGTACGACTTCAGAGCGCACAAGGAGGTTTAGTCAGAGCCCAAGTTTCGGAGTCTGACCTGCGGTCATGCGCTGATCCAGCCGTCGGGCATCGTTGGCGGCGAACGGTCTTCGCGGGACTTCTTGAGCACAGCGCCCAGGTAGCGGCCGAGCGCCTCGTGCTGGTCTGGCCCGTTGGTCGTACGGAAGCCGTACGCCGCAAGCAGTGCCTCGCCGGTGTCGTGACAGGCGTCGTAGGCGACGCCGTACCTGACGGTGACGCCCGTGAGCAGCGGCAACTGGTCCAAGCGCTCTTGGGCCTTCCGCAGGAACGAGGTCGCCCGCGCGAGGTCGGCGGGCACGACATCGAGACGGCGCGCCTCGACCAGGGCGAGGACCGTCGCCTGCTGGACCCGGGTGAGCGGGGTCAGTGCCACGGCAGCTCCCCGATGACGGCGACTGCCGAGCCGCTGCGCACGTTGCCCAGGAACCCGGAGGACGCTGCGAATTCCTCAGGAGTGAGGATCGTCGGGTTCACGGGACGATGCACCGCGGCCTCGACGCGCGTGCACGCCTCGTAGACCGCGTCCACGTCGGGCGCACCTAGCACCATGAGGTCGATGTCCTGCGGGGCCGGACCAGCATCACCGAGCAGCCGAGCGGCGAAGGAGCC
>JBDSKZ010000146.1:0-20146 GCA_039916625.1 Pedococcus sp. | reverse complement strand
GCCGACTGTCTGTCGCCATCGTGCAGACCGGCGCCGTGACGAACGCCATGACGGCCCTGTGTGCTGCCGACGCCGCCCTGCGTCGGGGCCTCGTATCGGACCGGTCGCTGGCCGAAGCCTTGACCTCCAGCTCCAGCCACCCCCGCACCTCCGCGACCCGAGCACTGCTCGGCCATGCGGGTGGCCGCCACGAGTCGCCCGGCGAGACACGGACGGCAGTGCTGCTGCGGCACCTCGGCCTCGTCGCGACCCCGCAGGTCCAGATCTCCGGTGACGGCAGCCGCTACCGGGTCGACTTCCTGCTCGACAGCGCACCGGTCGTCATCGAGTTCGACGGGCGGGTCAAGTACGGGTCCGGCGATGACGTGTTCGCTGAGAAGGTTCGTGAGGACCGGCTGCGCAGCTGGGGGCAGGAGGTGGTCCGGCTGACCTGGGCCGACCTGTCCCGCCCCGATCGCGTGGCCACCCTGGTCGCGGCAGCCGTGGCCCGGTCGCGCAGACGCGTTGGTGGACGCGTCGGCAGACCGAGCTCAGCCCACCACGGTGCACTCTGCCCGTGAAACTCCGTGGGCAAGGTGCGCTGCCGTGGGCAACGTGCACTGCCGTGGGCAAGGTTCCCTGGGGGCGACGGTTCCGGGTGGTGGACCAGACGTCCCACGCCTCGGGACGTAGTGCGACACTGCTCCGGTGACTGACAACGCCGCCCAGACGATCCCCACCGACCTGCTCCCCAAGGACGGGCGGTTCGGTTCTGGACCCTCGAAGGTGCGCCCCGAGCAGGTCGACTACCTCGCCAGCCTCGGGACCACCCTGCTTGGCACCTCACACCGCCAGGCCCCGGTGAAGAACCTCGTCTGCGCGGTCCGCGAGGGCCTGTCCGACCTGTTCAGCCTGCCCGAGGGGTACGAGATCATCCTCGGCAACGGCGGCTCCACCGCGTTCTGGGACATCGCCGCCTTCGGGCTGGTGCGCGAGCGCGCTCAGCACCTGGCGTTCGGCGAGTTCTCCAGCAAGTTCGCCAGCGTCACGAACAACGCCCCGTTCCTGGGTGACTCGACGATCATCAAGGCCGAGCCGGGCACCCTGGCGACCGCACGGGCCGAGGCAGGCGTCGATGTCTACGCCTGGCCGCACAACGAGACCTCCACCGGCGTGATGGCCCCGGTCCAGCGTGTCGAGGGCGCTGACGACGGCGCGCTGGTGCTGATCGACGCCACCTCCGGCGCCGGCGGCCTCCCGGTGGACGTGAGCGAGACCGATGTCTACTACTTCGGTCCGCAGAAGTGCTTCGCGGCCGACGGCGGTCTCTGGCTCGCGGCCTTCTCCCCCACAGCCCTGGCCCGTGTCGACGAGATCGCCGCCACCGGCCGCTGGGTCCCCGACTTCTTCAGCCTGCCCACCGCGATCGACAACTCGCGCAAGGACCAGACCTACAACACCCCGGCTCTGTCGACCCTGGCCCTGTTGCGCTCACAGATCGACTGGATCAACGGCAACGGTGGGCTGGACTGGGCCGTCGACCGCACCGCCGACTCCAGCGGGCGGCTCTACGACTGGGCCGAGCGGACCAGCTACACCACGCCCTACGTCGCCGACCCTGCCGCCCGCTCGCAGGTCGTGTGCACCATCGACTTCGACGACGCGGTCGACGCGTCGGCCGTCGCCAAGACGCTGCGCGCGCACGGTGTGGTCGACACCGAGCCCTACCGCAAGCTCGGCCGCAACCAGCTGCGCGTGGCCACCTTCCCGGCCACGGACCCCGAGGACGTGTCTGCCCTGATCGCGTGCATCGAGCACGTGGTGGGCTGACCGCCGCGCATACAGCCCGACCCGCGCGTGACCTCGGGCCCCGCATCCTCGTTGTCCCCGGTAGAAGTCCCCCCGGGGGTGAGGAGCACTGGACCGACGAGTCAACGATGACCCGCGTGGCACGAGTGAGCTGGCGCACCGTCGCTGCGGCCCTGCCTGCGGTCGCGCTGGTCGGGAGCGGTCTGGTCCTCGTCGCGACGGACGGCACCCCCAGCACCGACGTGGTCGCCGGCTCCAGCCCGCTCGTCACCGTGCCCAGGACGGCGATCCAGCATCCCGAGGCGCCTGCGCTGCCAGCTCTGCCCGAGCTGCCCGCCCCGCTCGTGGATGCGGCCGATGCCGAGTGCAACATCGACGCGGCGCTGCTCGCCGCGATCGGCAAGGTCGAGTCCGACCTTGGTCGCTACGGCGGCAACGGCGTCGACGCGAACGGCACCGTCCGACCCGGCATCTACGGCATCCCGCTCAACGGCACCAACCACACCGCGGTCATCCGCGACACGGACAGTGGGGTGTTGGACCGCGACGCCAGCTTCGACCGCGCCGTGGGCCCCATGCAGCTCATCCCGGGCACGTGGCGCGCGGTGGGCGTCGACGCCAACGGTGACGGCCGCAAGGACCCCAGAACCTCAGGGACGCCGCAACCGGCGCCGCCGTCTACCTCTGCTCCGGCCCGGGCAACCTAGGCACCGACAGCGGCGCCCGCACCGCCGTGCTCCGCTACAACCAGAGCGAAGCGTATGCCGACCAGGTCCTCGCGATCGCTCGCTCATACCGCAGTGGGTATGCCGTCGTCCCCGACGGTGCGCTGTCCGAGGCGCAAGGCACCGGCCAGCCGTTCCTGCCCACCGCCCCGGCGTCGGGCAGCACGCCCGGCTCGGGCACGGGCCTGTCCGGCACGGGTTCCGGCACGGGCACGTCTGGTTCGGGCTCGGGTGGCTCCGGTCCGGGCGGTGGCGCGACGCCGGCTCCTTCCACCACGGCCGGAGGTGGTGGCCTCGGCGACGCCGTGGACGGAGTGGTCGGCGGCATCGTGGGTGGCGTGAGCGGCCAGACACCCAGCTCGAGCTCCACGCCCTCGACGAGCACCTCGACCAACGCCCCGAAGCCGTCGCCGAGCAGCACGACGAGCTCCCCGCTTCCCTCTCGAGGTGCTGCCCAAGGACGGCAGGTGCCCCACCGGTGACGACCCGGTCGTCAAGCTCGGCGTCACGGTGCTCTGCGTCCGCAGGTAGCGCCTCGATGGCCTTCGCCGTCGCGCCGGCTCAGGGCGCCCAGGCTGCCGGGATCGACCGGGCGGTCCTCCACTGCCCGACCTGCTCCCGTGGGCGCCTCAGCGCACCAGGCTCGCGACGACGGCCAGGGCGACGACGATCACGAGGACCGCGATGGTGACCCGACGACGGAAGGCCGGCGTCACCGTACGGCCTCGGGAACCGGCTCCGAGACCGGGGCGGGGACGGTGCGGATCTTCAGCCGCGGGCGTCGCTGGGTCTCGTAGGTCACCTGGACATTCTCGTGCCGCGCGAGCCAGACCGACACCACCACCGTGATGAGGCCGACGGCGATGGTGCCGATGCCGATGGTCCAGCGCGGGCCCCAGACGTCGCCGATCCAGCCGATGAGCGGCGCGCCCAGCGGTGTGCCACCCATGAAGATCGCCATGTAGAGGGCCATCACGCGACCCCGCATGGCGGAGTCGACGGTGAGCTGCACCATGGCGTTGGCCGTCGTGAGGGCGGTCAGCGCCGAGAGCCCGACGGGCACCAGGGCCAGGGCGAACAAGGGGTAGGTGGGTGCCAGGGCGGCGAGCCCGCTCGAGATGGTGAACCCCACGAACGCGAGGAGCAGGGTCCGCAGCCGCGGCCGGGGCCGGCGCGCGGACAACAAGGCGGCCGTGAGCGACCCGACCGCCATGACCGAGCCCAGCAGTCCGAACTCCGCGGGCCCCTTGTCGAACTCCCGAGTGGCCATCAGCGCCATGGTGATCTGGAAGTTCATGCCGAAGGTACCGAGCACGAAGACCAGCGTCATGACGAGCATGATGTCGGGGCGGTTGCGGACGTAGTGCACGCCTTCACGGATCGCGCCCTTGCCGCGGGTCAGCGTCGGTGCAGGCTGTAGCTCGGCCAGCTTGATCGACGCGAGGGCGACCAGCACGGCCACGAAGGTGGACGTGTTGAGCAGGAGGGTCCAGCCGGTGCCGAAGGCGGCGATCGTCAGCCCGGCGACCCCGGGGCCGACCAGGCGACCGGCGTTGAAGGAGGCACTGTTGAGCGAGACGGCGTTGGCGAGACGTTCGCGAGGCACCATCTCGGAGACGAACGTCTGCCGGGCGGGGTTGTCGACCGCCGTGGCCACCCCGGTGAAGAGGGCGATGGCGTAGACCATCCAGAGCTGCGCAGTGCCGGTGACGACGAGCAGGCCGAGAGCCAGCGAGGACAGGGCCAGGGCGGTCTGGGTGATCGCGAGGATGACGCGCTTGGGATAGCGGTCGGCGATCATCCCGGCCCACGGCGCCAGCAGGAGGAAGGGCAGGAACTGCAGCCCGGTGACGATGCCGAGCGCGGTCGAGGAGTGGTTGGTCAGCTCCGTCAGGACCAGCCAGTCCTGGGCGACGCGACCCATCCACGTGCCGATGTTGGAGATGAAGGCGCCTGCGGCGTAGACGCGGTAGTTGCGGACCGACAGGGAGGAGAAGGTGGGGCTCACTCGCCCGCCACCCTCGTGAGGATGACTGTGGCTCGCTGGAGGACTTCCTGCTCCGCCGGGGTCAGGTGGCCGACGCGGACCGACATCCAGGCGTTGCGTTTGCGACGGATGTCCCGCAGCAGGGTCACGGCGCCGGCTGTGAGCGACAAGATCACCTGTCGGCGGTCGCCGGGGTCGTCAGTGCGCTCGACGAGTCCCAGCTCGACGAGGCGCCCGACGGTGCGGGTCATGCTGGGGGCGCTCACCCGTTCGATCTCGGCCAGCTCACTCGGCGTGCAGGGAGCCTTCTCCAGGCGGTTCAGGACCGAGAACTGGTGCGGGGCGATGCCGTCCGTGCTCTCGAACCTGACCCGTCGCGAGATCCGCATGCAGGCCAGGCGGAGCTCTCCGGCGAGGCGCGAGACTGCTGCGGGGGTGAGACCAACCTCAGCGGTGCGGCGTGGTGAGCGCGCCGGCGGTGGGGTCATGAAGGTCTCCTTGGTTCAGCTGGTTAGCATAACTCATTACCTGTGCTAAGTATTTCCGCAGCGGGCGCGCGCGGGCCGGGGACGCTCCGAGCGCGCCAACCCGGCCACCGACGACGTATGCCGCCTGGCCCCCTCACGGGGCCACGCGGCATACGGGTGGAACGGGCTCTGGTCGAGCGGGATCGGTCAGACGCCGAGGACCTCCTGGATCGGAGTGATCGCGAAGTACAGCACGAACAGGGCCGAGACCGCCCACAGCAGCGGGTGGATCTGGCCGGCCTTGCCGCGCACCGCCTTGATGAGGGTGTAGACGACGAAGCCGGCGCCGATGCCCACGGTGATCGAGTAGGTGAACGGCATGAGCACGATCGTGAGGAACGCCGGGATCGCGATCTCGAGGTCGTCCCAGTCGATGTGCTTGACCTGCTGCATCATCAGGAAGCCGACGACCACGAGCGCGGGGGTCGCAGCCTCGTAGGGCACGATCTTGACCAGCGGGGCGAAGAACGTCGCGAGCAGGAACATCCCCCCTGTCACAACTGAGGCCAGACCGGTGCGGGCGCCCTCGCCGACGCCAGCCGCAGACTCGATGTAGGACGTGTTGGACGAGACCGAGCCGACACCACCCGCGATCGCGGCGACCGAGTCGACCATGAGGATCTTGTCCGAGTTGAAGGGGTTGCCGTCCTTGTCGAGCAGCCCACCCTCGGCGCCGACGGCGACCATCGTGCCCATCGTGTCGAAGAAGTCCGCGAGCAGCAGGGTGAAGACGAGCAGGAGGGCCGCGACCGCGCCGATCTTGGTGAACGACCCCAGCAGGTTGAAGTCGCCCAGCAGGGAGAAGTCGGGGATGTCGACGACGTTGTCCGGGAGGGTGGGGACGTTCAGGCCCCAGCCAGCGGGGTTGACGAACTTCCCGGTGGCATCGAACTGTCCACCGATCTTGGCGATCGCCTCGACGATGATCGCCAGGACGGTGCCGCCCAGGATCCCGTAGAGGATGGCGCCCTTCACGTGGAGCACCATCATGATGATGATCGCCAGCACCCCCACGACGAAGACCAGCGATGGCCAGCCGTTGAGCTGGCCGCCGATGCCGAGCTCGACGGGGACCGGGCCCGTGCCGGTGCGGCGGACGAAGCCCGCGTCGACGAGCCCGATGATGGTGATGAACAGGCCGATGCCCACCGAGATCGCGGTCTTGAGCTCGCCCGGGATGGCTCGGAAGACCGCTTGCCTGAAGCCGGTCAGCACCAGCGCCAGGATGATGATGCCCTCGATGACGATCAGGCCCATCGCGTCGGCCCAGGTCATGTCGGGGAGCTTGGCGATGCCGAACGTCACGAAGGCGTTGAGCCCCAGTCCGGTCGCGAGCGCCAGCGGGTAGTTCGCGACGACCCCCATGAGCAGGGTCATCACCCCGGCGACCAGCGCCGTGCCTGCAGCCACGAGGGTCTGCGCCTTCACGATGTCCCCACCGCCGAGGAACTGGCCGGTGCCGTCCTGCTGGGTGCCGATGATGAGGGGGTTCAGGACGACGATGTACGCCATCGTGAAGAAGGTGACCAGGCCACCGCGGATCTCCCGGCTGACGGTCGAGCCGCGTTCGGTGATCCTGAAGAACCCGTCGAGTCCGCTGGTGGAGCCGCGGCTGGCCGTGGCCGCCGCGGGCTTGGACGTGGGTGTGGGCTTCGCCATGGGCAGCAGAGTAGGGCCTGCGTGTCGCGCCGGTGTCAAAGATAGGCTGCGCGCATGAGCGAGTCGCAGCGCCACCCCACGGGCGACCCCGCGTCCGAGCCCTCCAGGGGCCTCGTGGGCAGCACAGGAGGCAACCGCGATCGATCGGACGGGTCGGCCGTCTCGCCCGAGTCGGAGGAGCTGCAGCCGCTCGCCCTGAGCAGTGCAACCGTCACGCTCTGGGGCTCCGTCGGCTGGCTGCTGGCGCTCGGCATCATTCTCGCGGTGCCGTCCCTGCACGAGGGCGACCGGCACTGGTGGCCCTGGACCTGTGTCGCCGCGATCGTGCTCGGCCTGCTCGGCTTCTCCTACGTCCGCCGCGGTCGCGGCAACGCCGCCGGCGCCGAGTAGCCCGTCGCCCCGTTCGCCCCCTTTCGCCCCCTTTCGCCACTCACGCGCCCCTCTCGCGCCCCTCTCGCGCCCCTCTCGCGCAAAGCGGGGGTTGCTCGGCAACACGGGACATATAGACACCAGTTTCCCCGAGCAACCCCCGCTTTGCTGGCGGGGCGGGGCGGGGCGTGGCGTGGTCAGGCTGCGCGGCGCAGCAGCGCGGCGCTGATCCGGGCAAGCACGCCCTCGGGATGGGTGAGGTCGTCCCACGCCAGGCGCACCACCTCGTACCCCAACGAGCGCAGCCGGTCCTCGCGGCGTTTCTCGGCGACGAGACCATCGCGTCCTTGGGCGCCGGCGTACTTCACCGCCCCGTCGAACTCGACGACCACCCGTCCTGCGACGAGGAAGTCGACCCGTCCGACGAACATCCCGCGCTCGTCGCAGACCACCACCTGCGACTCGACCGGTAGGCCCAGAGCCGACAGGACGAGTCGGGTCCGACTCTCCCCCGGTGACTCGCACCGCGGATCAACAGCCGCCAGGGCCCGGCGCAGCCTCGCCCGACCCCGCAGCCCGGGAAGCAGCCGATCGCCGGCGGCTCGCAACTCCTCGAGGGTCGTGGCCCCGACGTGGATCGCGGCATCGGCTGCCACCACTCCTGCCTCCACCGAGACCGACGCCGTGGTCACCACCGCATCGGCGACAGCGAGCACCGGCAGGCCGTCGACCTCCACCTCGGCGGCCATCGCACGCAGCGGCATCACCCGCAGCTCGGCCACCGTCGTGGACTGCTGCACGTCGCCACTGAGCACCACGAGTCGTCGATCGACGTGCCACAGCGGCAGCCCGTGCACTGCCAGCGCCGAGTGGTGGCTGGCCACCTCCGCACCAGCCGGCGGCAGGTGCGACCTCGACCGCATCACGGCCATCACCTTCAACCGGTACTGCGCATCGATGTCCGAGTCACGCCAGACTCGGCCGTCCACGAAGGCTCCCCGACGCACCCGCACCAGGTCGCCCCGCGCGACCCAGCCCTGCACGTCATACGGGCAGATCCCCAACCCGCCGAGCTGTCTGGCGCCCACCACGCCCCCTTGACCGGCCATCAGCGCCGCCGCTTGCGAGTCCATCCGCCGACGGTGCCCGGATCAGGTCCATCCCGTGCACGACGCGGAGCCGGGCTGTGGACACAGCCCGCGACGGCGACTGCCTGTGGACGGTGTCGACACGACGAAGCGGGGGTTCTTCGGCGAAACCGGGGTGTACAAGTCCCGTGTTGCCAAGCAACCCCCGCTTTGCGGGAAGGGGTAGGGCGCGGGGAAGGGTAGGGCGCGGGGAAGGGTATGGCGCGGAGAGGGGTATGGCGCGGGAAGTGGTGGGGGGAGAAGGTCAGGCGCAGAGCTCAGACGAAGTCGTAGGACAGCTCGTCGACGATGGGCTCTGCGGTCCGCACGTGCTCAGCGGGTTCGGCGTCGACCTCGGAGTGTGCGCCACAGCCGTGGTCAAGGCTTACGACGCGACCGTCGGAAGGTGACCAGGCGTTGGCGCACACGCCGAAAAAAGAGCGAAGGGCACCTGCCATCGGCAAGAAGTACCCACAGGACGAGCAGGGCGACGACGCCTTCTCGGCGACCTCGGCGTGCGGGCCGTTGTCGCCCTCGTACCACCGCTGGGCTGCAGCCTCGCGTCCCTCGGCGGACAGCACGCGCTTGCGGCCGAGCCCGAGCTCGTACGTCGCGAGCTCGTCGACCTCCTCGTCGCCGGTCGCCTCGAAGCCCGCCTCGAGCAGCGGGTCGTCCTCCTTGTAGGGCAGGACGTCGCTGGCGCCGAGGTCGCCGGGAGCGATCCGGTCGGCGTACGGCAGCCACTGCGGCGAGAGCAGCGCACCCTCGCCGGGGACCAGGTTGGTCTCGCAGACCGTGGCGACCTTGCCGCGCGACACGCGAGCGACGGTGATCGCCCAGCGCCAGCCGGGGTAGGCGCGGGCGGTGCAGGCGAAGTAGTGGGTCCCGAGGCGTTCGTCGTCGAGCTCCATGCCGAGGTGCTCACCGACAGCACCACCCTCCGCGATGGACTCGGCGGCCTCTCGGGCCAGGTCGACGGCACCCTCGAGCACCGGGTCACGCTTGGCAGTGGCCATGCTCACGGCTCCAGCTGGTCGGCGAGAAAGCGCAGGACCGCGGCGACCTTGGTGCCGTGGTCCTTGTCGAGGCGGCGGCCCCGACGCAGGGAGTTGCTGGTGCTGTCGAGCAGCTTGATGGCGTCCTCGACGAGCGGGGCCAGGTCCTCCGGGGACTTGCGGTTCTGCTCTCGCTTGCCGGCCGTGACACTGGGGGCCGGCTCGAGCAGGGTGACCGCGAGGGCTTGCGTGCCGCGACGTCCCTCGGCGACGCTGAACTCGACCCGGGCCCCGCCCTTGAGCGTGCTCTCCCCCTCGGGCAGCGCGTTCGCGTGGAGGAACACATCACTGCCGTCGTCGCCGGAGATGAAGCCGAAGCCCTTCTCCGAGTCGTACCACTTCACCTTGCCAGTGGGCACAGTCCACCTCTACATCGAAAGTTTGGGTGCGCTACGTGCGCGTCGCAAGGCTATCTGGTGGTGCCAAATCCTTTCCGGGTATGCCGCGCAGCGGACGAGCGAGGCCCGCCCCCTTCCCGCGGAAAACCGGTTCAGAACTGTCGGTGGACTGCGGGAGGATGCTCCGGTGAGCGAGTCGTCCCCGTCCCCCAGGACGCCAGAGCAGACCCCGAGGCAAGGGGTGCGCCAGTTCTGGGGCGACCTGTCCGTCGAGGGTCGCTGGCTCTTGTCGACCGTGGCCGTCCAGACGCTGGGCCGGGGCCTGACGCTGCCCTTCACCGTCATCTACCTGAACGAGGTCCGGGGCATCTCCCTCGACCTCGCCGGGGCGCTGATGGCGTTCATCGCCGTGGTCGCGCTCGCCGTGACCGGGCCGGGTGGGGCCCTGACCGACCGCATCGGGGCCCGCCGGATGCTGTTGTTCGCCACGAGCGCCCAGCTCGTCGGCAGCACCATCCTGGCGTTCGCGACGACTCCGTGGACGGTGGCCCTGGCGTTCGTCTTCGTCGGGTTCAGCTTCGGGGTGTCCTGGCCGGCGTTCAACGCCATGGTCGCCGCGGTGACCACGGGTCCGGCGCGCCAGCAGTACTTCGGCATCAACTTCGCCCTCGTCAACCTCGGCATCGGCCTCGGCGGTGTGGTCGGCGGGCTCTACGCCGATGTCGACAGGCCCTCGACGTTCACGGTGATCTTCCTTGCCGACGCCGCGAGCATGCTCGTCCCGATCGGCCTCCTGCTCGGTCCCCTGCGCCACCTCCACGGCCGGGCCGCCAAGCCCGAGGGCACCGTCGGGGCCGGCGGCTCCTACCTCGACATCGTCCGCCAGCCAGCCGTGGTCTGGCTGACGGCGCTGACCTTCCTCGGCACCTTCGTCGGGTACGGCCAGATGGAGGCGGGCTTCCCGGCCTTCGCCCGGCAGGTCAGCCAGGTGCCGACCGAGGTCATCGGGTTCGCCTTCGCCCTGAACACCGCGGTCATCGTCGGACTGCAGTTCGCCGTGCTCCACCGCATCAGCGGTCGTCGGCGCACCCGGGTGCTGCTGGTGATGGCTGCCCTGTGGGCCGGGTCCTGGGTGCTGCTCGGACTGACCGGCTTCGCCCCCGGGACGCTGCTCGCTGCCGCCGGTGTGCTCGCCTTCCACGCGTTGTTCGCGCTCGGCGAGACGCTGCTGCAACCCACGATCCCGGCGATCACCAACGACATGGCACCGGACCACCTTCGCGGGCGCTACAACGCGGTCAGCGCCGGAGCCTTCCAGTCCGGCACGATCCTGGGTCCGGTCGTGGCCGGCGTCATGCTCAACCACCGCTGGTCGGCAGAGTTCATCGTCATGCTCGTGCTCAGCTGCGGCGCGATGGCACTGCTCGCGCTGGCGGTGGAGCGCCGGATCCCGCCCAAGGTCAACGGCGCCCAGGGCGACCTCGTCGCGCCGGTGACCGATCCGGCAGGCACCGTTCCCAGCGACGGGATCGCCGCAACCAGCGAGCCTGCGGCGTCGGGTTCCGTCGCGCCCCGAGTCGACTGACGCCCTGGTCGACCGACGCCCTGGTCGACCGACGCCCCCAGACCGGCTCAGGCCAGCTGGCTGGGACTGATGCCCCAGGTGCCCGACCAGGACTGGCCGGGCTCGAGAACGACCAGTCCGTCGCCGGAGTTGAACGCGTTGCTCGGGCAGGACATCGGCTCGACCGCGACACCTCGCGTCCCCTTGACCCCGGTGTCGGCCCCCTTCGCCGTGAACACCTGCACCCAGTCCAGTGCCGCGTCACCCCACACCCGCACCTCGCCGGTGGCGAGCCCGCCGACGACGACCTCCCAGGCACCGTCCCGTCCGGTCCGGTCGAGGTGGGTGTATGCCGTGTCGAGGCTGGTGCTCCCCAGCGCACGAGTCGTGCGGAAGTCCATCTCGGACCGGACCGGCGCGCTGGCGGTCGGGATCAGCTGCTCGTCGACGAGGACCTCACGCGACGCAGGGATGGTGAGCTCGACGTCGGCCAGGTGGGTGTCGTTCAGCGCGACATAGGGGTGGGCGCCGTAACCGAAGGGTGTCGGGGCGTCCCCGGCGTTGGCAGCGTGCGCACTGACGGACAGGCCATCGCCGTCCAGGACGTAGTTCACGCTCAGGTCCAGGGTGCCGTCCCAGCCGGGCAGAGGGTGCAGGCGGGTGCGGACGGTCAGTGCCGACCAGTCGTCGTCGTGCCAGTGCAGCTGCCATGGCAGCCAACGCACGAGGCCGTGGTTGGAGTTGGACAGCGCAATCTCGGTGAGAGCGAGCTGGTGGTCCAGACCGGCGAACGAGTAGCGACCGCCGCGGATCCGGTTGGGCCAGGGCATCAGCACCTGACCGCGGCCGGCAAGGCAGAACTCGTCCTCGGCGTAGCCGGCCACGACGTCGACACCATCGACCGTGTAGGTCCGCAGTCCGCCACCCACCTCGACGACCGTGGCCTCCTGACGGCCGTGCCGGAGGGTCCACTGCTCGCCGCTGGGAGAGGTGCTCACCCGTTCACGCTACTGGCCATCGCGCAGCGACGCCGATCTGCCCGCCGCCTCAGGACCGGCGGACGGCCCGGATGACGACGGCCTTGCTGCCCGCCTTCTGCGCGAGGACGAGGACCGACTCGTCCTTGGCTACCTCGCCAGCACGACCGCGGGTGGTGTCGTCGACGGCATACGTGGCACTGAACCCGTCGGCGCTCTTGACCGCGACCGAGGTGGCGGAGGCGGCGGTGACCGTGCCGCGCTGCACCGTCATGACGACGGCCTTGCCGGCGGAGTCCTGGACCGTGAGCTCGCCGTGCTGCACCGCGCCGAGCGCACCCACCGCGCCGAGCGCGCCATCGACCGATCCCGTGCCGCGGCCTCCGCGGTCCCCGGGGCCACGCAGGCTCTTCGCGGCGTCGCCGTTGCCCTTGGCGTTGCCGTTGCTCTTCCCCTTGCCGTTGCTCTTCCCCTTGCCCTGCCCGGGCTGCAGACCGCCACCACGGCGGTCGCGCACCTGCTCGAGCCGGTCCCCGCGGTCATCGTGGCCCGCGACAGCGCGCACGGCGGTCATTGCCCCGACCCCCAGCACGCCGACGACGAGCAACAGCGTGAGCACGCCGGCCACGACGACGGCGATGGTGCCGCCGGTCGTCGAGGTCGCCTGACGCCAGAGACCACGCCCAGGGTGTCGACCCTGCTGCGGGGCCTGGGGTGGCGAGGCCTGGGTCTGCGGCGGCTGGGCCTGAGGCTGCTGAGCCGCGGGCACGGGCCGGGTGGGATCGGTGGGCTCCGACATGGCGGCTCCTCTCGCTGAGCCCAGTATCGACCTCGAGCCTGGTTTCCGAGGCGCAATCGGAGCAACCCGACCGGTCGTTGGCCGCGCCGTACGCCCGGAGTCGACAGCCGACTACCGTGGTGCGGTGCCTCCGAAGTCCCGCCCCCAGCCCGTGACCGTCCGGTCGATGGCTGACGACGTCCGGGGGCGCACCGACGAGGAGCTGCGCGAGCTGCTGCAACGGCGCCAGGACCTCGCCCGACCCGCCCCTGCCGACCTGTCCGCGCTGGCAGCTCGGGCCAGCACCCGGGCCAGCGTCCAGCGCGCCGTCGACTCCCTCGACCTCGCCCACCTGCAGGTCCTTGAGGCCGGCCTCGCCGCCCCCGGCACCGTGTCCGCCGCCGTGGAGCCCGCGGTCGTCGCCGACCTGCTCGGCGTCGTCCGCGCCGATGTCGACCCCCTCCTCGACGACCTCTGGTCGCTCGCGCTGCTGTGGCGCAGCCCCGAAGGACTTCGCGTCGTGCGCACAGTGAGCGAGGTCCTGGTCCACCCGGCCGGCCTCGGCCCCCGGGCGACCGACCTGCCGGGCGCGACGGCGGCACCGGCGCCCGACGAGGTCACCGTCGCGGTGGCGCAGGCCCCGCCCGCCGCGCGCGCCATCCTCGACCGCCTCACGTGGGGTCCGCCGGTCGCCGTGCTCCCCGCTGGCGCCCCCGACCGGGTCGCCGAGGGTGCCCGCTGGCTCCTCGAGCACCGCCTAGTCCGCTCGGTGGGTGGTGACCAGATCGCGTTGCCCCGAGAGGTCGCGCTCGCCCTGCGCCGAGGTCGCAGCCACGCGGAGGCCACCCTGGCCTCCCCTGACCTCGACGGGCAGGACCGCTCCCTCGATGCCATCGACGCCGCGGCCGGCCAGCAGGTCACCGACCTCCTCGCCCTCGTCGACGAGCTCGCCGCGGAGTGGGGGCTGCGGCCGCCGCGCGTGCTGCGCTCGGGTGGGCTCGCCGTGCGTGACCTCAAGCGGATCGGCTCGGTCCTCGACGTGGACGAGACCCGGGCGGCGTTCGTGGTCGAGCTCGCGCATGCCGCGGGCCTGCTCGCCGACGACGGCTCGCTCGACCCGTCGTGGGCGCCCACCCCCGCCTATGACGAGTGGCAGCAGCAGCCGGGCGACCAGCGCTGGGCCGTCGTGGCCCGTGCCTGGCTCCTGACGACCCGCGCGCCGCACCTCGTCGGCACCACGCCCGCCGGAACCTCAGGCACCGTCAACGCCCTGGGTCCCGACGCCCACTGGCCCCCGGCCCGAGGACTTCGTCGCGACGTGCTCGACCGGCTCGGCGGCGGACCGACCGGGCTCTCCCCCACCCAGGCATCCGTGGCGGGCGCCTTGCGCTGGGGGCGTCCCCGCCGGGTGCCCGGCACCCTCGATGTCGTCATCACCGCCGTGCTGCGCGAGGCCGAGTGGCTCGGCGTCACCGGCCGCGGCGCGCTCTCCAGCGCCGGCCGCGCCCTGCTGGAGGGTCGCGACGAGTCCGCCCTCGCTGCCGCGATGCAGCCACACCTGCCCGATCCCGTCGAGCACGTCCTGCTCCAGGCCGACCTCACCGCGATAGCCCCGGGCCCCTTGGCGGGGGGCCTCGCGACCTTCATGCGCCTCGTCGCCGATGTCGAGTCCCGTGGTGGCGCAACGGTCTACCGCTTCACCCCCGACTCGGTGCGCCGGGCCCTGGACGCCGGCTGGTCGGTCGACCAGGTGGTCGGCGCCCTGAGCGATGCCAGCCACACGCCGGTCCCCCAGCCGCTGGACTACCTCGTCCGCGACATCGCACGCCGCCACGGGCAGGCCAGGGTCGGGGCGATGCGCGCCTACATCCGCTGTGACGACGAGACCACCCTGGGCGCCATGCTCGCCGAGCGGGAGCTCTCACCCCTTCAGCTGCGCAGCATCGCGCCCACCGTCCTCGTGTCCCCCGTCGCAGCCGAGACGGTGGTGGACTTCTTGCGGGAGAACGGTTTCGCTCCCGCCGCCGAGACCCCGGACGGCGGCATCGTCGTCCCTCAGGCCGGCCGGCACCGTACGCCGTTGCAACGCCGCACCTCCCCCGTCACTGCCACCGGCGTCGACGACGAGCTCGTCACCACCCTCGTCGGCGCGCTGCGCGCGGGAGAGCAGGCGGCCGAATACCAGCGCGAACAGGTGGCCACCCGCCCCGGACCCAGCCTGCCGAGCACCGACCCGACCACGACCCTGGCCGTGCTGCGCGACGCTGCAGCCGACCGCCAGGCCGTGTGGCTGGGCTACTCCGATGCCGACGGACGCGTGCAGCGACTGCTGTTCTACCCCGAACGCGTCGAGGGCGGACGCGTCCACGGGACGACAGAGGGCATGAGCCGGACGTTGTCGATCCACCGCGTCACCGGCGCAGCGGTCGGCTGAGGTCAGTCGCTCCCAGCGAGCGCCTTGACCACCCTCGACGGCGAGGGACGGCCGAGCTGTCGGGCCATCCACGTGCTCGTCTCGACCAGGGACGTGAGGTCGACCCCCGTGCGGACCCCTGCACCGTCGAGGGCCCACACGAGGTCCTCCGTCGCGAGGTTGCCGGTGGCGCTCTTGGCGTAGGGGCACCCGCCGAGGCCGCCGGTCGAGGCGTCGACGACGGTCACGCCGTGGCGCAGGGCCGTCATGGTGTTGGCGAGCGCCTGCCCGTACGTGTCGTGGAAGTGCACCCCGACCCGCGTCGCCGGTATGCCGCGGGCCTCCAGGGCTTCGAGCAGCCGGCGCACGTGCCCGGTCGTGCCGACCCCGATGGTGTCCCCGAGCGAGAGCTGGTCGGCGCCGAGGTCCATCAGGCGCCCGGCGACCTCGGCGACCTGCTCGACCGGGACCGGACCCTCCCACGGGTCCCCGAAGCACATCGACAGGTAGGCGCGGACCCAGAGCCCCGACTGGCGGGCCCGGTCGACGACGGGCGCGAACATGTCGATGGACTCGGCGACGGTGCGGTTGAGGTTCTTGCGGGCGAAGGTCTCGGTCGCACTGCCGAAGATCGCCACCGCGCCGACGCCGGCCTCGAGGGCGCGGTCGAGCCCGCGCTCGTTGGGGACCAGGACAGGACGCTGCGGACCCAGCCCAGCCTCCCCGAGCAGCTCGAGCACCTCGGTGGCGTCCGCGAGCTGAGGCACCCAGGCCGCCGGGACGAACGACGTCGTCTCGATCGTCTCGAGTCCAGCCGCAGCCAGACGGCGCACGAACTGCGCCTTCACGGCAGCGGGGACAATGGTCTTCTCGTTCTGCAGCCCATCACGGGGACCGACCTCGTAGATGGTCACCGCGTCGGGCAGGTCGCTGGCGGGCTCGAGCTGGGGCAGTCCGGTGGTCACGCCCCTGATCCTGCCACTGCCGGATTCCTGGCTGCCGGACGCCGGCCGTCGCGGCGCACGTTAGGTTTGACGCAGTACCGGACCAGCGCAAGGACGTGGCATGAGCGACACCCCCAGGAACGACAGCGCCGACGACCGCGGAGATGACGTCTACCGCGACCCGACGGCTCCCTCCGACGCACCGTCCTACGGCCCACCGTCGCCCTCGGGTGCGCCCGAGCACACAGAGCAGCTATCCGACGGCGGGGACACCCAGCAGGTCCCGACGGAGTCCTCCGTGCCGCCACCGCCCCCGGCGCCGCCGGCCGGCGGTGCCTCCCAGAACCCGTACGCCTCCCCGCCCGAGGGTGCGGAGCCACAGAACCCCTACGCGTCCCCCCCGGCCTACCCCAGCCAGGGCGAGGTGGCGGACCAGCACGGAGCGCCCGGCACTCCTGCGCCCCCTGGCTACGGCCAGGCCCCCGGGTACGGCCAGCCGCCCTACGGCGCTCCTGCTGGCGGCTCGTTGGGCGGCAGCACGATCGCCCTGCTCGTCGTCGCGGGCCTGCTCACCATCGGCGGCTGCGGGACCGGGATCCCCGGCCTCGTCTTCGCGATCATCGCGGTGACGAAGAAGGACCAGCCGTCCGAGATGGCGAAGTGGACCAAGTGGGGCTGGATCGCGATCGCCGTCACCGTGGTCCTCGCGGTCCTCGCCATCGGCGCCCTCATCGGGCTTGCCGCCGTGGGCGGGTCGACCAGTCAGTGACCGACGGCCCCCTGATCGTCCAGAGCGACAAGACGCTCCTGCTGGAGGTCGACCACCCCCGCGCCGAGGAGGCGCGCCGGGCGATCGCTCCGTTCGCCGAGCTCGAGCGCGCCCCCGAGCACATCCACACCTACCGGGTCACCCCGCTGGGCCTCTGGAACGCCCGTGCCGCCGGTCACGACGCCGAGCAGGTCGTCAACGCCCTCATCACCTACAGCCGGTATGCCGTGCCACACGCCCTGCTCGTCGATGTCGCCGACACGATGGACCGCTACGGCCGGCTCACCCTCGAGAAGGATCCCGAGCACGGCCTGTTGCTACGGACGACCGACCGTCCGGTGCTCGAGGAAGTGTTGCGGCACAAGAAGATCAAGCCGCTCATGGGGGAGCGGATCGATGCCGACCGGGTGCTCGTGCACCCCTCCGAGCGCGGCCACCTCAAGCAGGAGCTGCTCAAGGTCGGCTGGCCCGCCGAGGACGAGGCCGGCTACGTCGACGGCGAGGCGCACCCGATCGACCTCGACAACGAGAACTGGTCGATGCGGCCCTACCAGCAGCAGGCCGTCGACGGTTTCTGGCACGGCGGCTCCGGCGTCGTGGTGCTGCCCTGCGGCGCAGGCAAGACCCTCGTGGGCGCCGCCGCGATGGCGCAGGCCAAGGCCACCACGCTGATCCTGGTGACCAACACCGTCTCGGCGCGGCAGTGGCGCGACGAGCTGATCAAGCGCACCAGCCTCACCGAGGAGGAGATCGGTGAGTACTCCGGTGCTCGCAAGGAGATCCGCCCGGTCACCATCGCGACCTACCAGGTCCTGACGACGCGTCGCAAGGGCGTCTACACCCACCTCGACCTCCTCGACGCGCGTGACTGGGGGCTGATCGTCTATGACGAGGTGCACCTGCTCCCAGCGCCGATCTTCCGCATGACGGCCGACCTCCAGGCCCGCCGCCGCCTCGGCCTCACGGCGACGCTGGTGCGCGAGGACGGCCGGGAGGCCGACGTCTTCTCGCTCATCGGCCCCAAGCGCTACGACGCCCCGTGGAAGGACATCGAGGCACAGGGTTACATCGCCCCCGCCGACTGCGTGGAGGTCCGGGTCACCCTGCCCGACAGCGAGCGCCTCGCGTATGCCGTCGCCGAGCCCGAGGACCGCTACCGGCTCGCCTCGTGCAGCCCGGTGAAGATCCCCGTGGTCGAGAAGATCGTCGCGCAGCACCGCGGCGAACCCACCCTCGTGATCGGCCAGTACCTCGACCAGCTCGACGAGCTGTCCCAGCGGCTCGGGGCCGAGATGATCACCGGTGCGACCTCCGTGACGGAACGGCAGAAGCTCTACCAGGCCTTTCGCGTCGGCGAGATCGACCTGCTCGTGGTCTCGAAGGTCGCAAACTTCTCCATCGACCTGCCCGAGGCCAGTGTCGCGATCCAGGTGAGCGGCACCTTCGGCTCCCGGCAGGAGGAGGCCCAGCGCCTCGGTCGGGTGCTGCGGCCCAAGGGTGACGGGCGCACAGCGCACTTCTACTCGGTGGTCTCGCGCGACACCGTCGACGCCGAGTTCGCAGCACACCGTCAGCGCTTCCTCGCCGAGCAGGGCTACGCCTACCGCATCGTCGACGCCGACGACCTGGGTGACTCCCCGGCCTGAGCAGCGCCGACGACCGCGCGAATGGCTGGGGGAGCGCTCCCCATCGCCCTGGTGGGCAGCTGCCTCCTACCTTCGGGTCTGCAGCCGGACCGAGGGGTCGGGCGCCACTACCGAGGGGATCACCGCACATGCTCAGCACCGCCATCACCCGCAGACCCGTTCGCCTCGCCGTCGCCTCCATCGCCGGCCTCGGCCTGGCAGGCGGTGTCGCCCTCGCCGCTGACGCCGCCACCGGCACCGTGAAGACCTCCGGCGCGGCCCTTTCGGTCCGCAAGGGGCCCGGCACGGGGTACGCCCAGGTCGGCACCGTGAAGAAGGGGGCCAAGGTCGACATCATCTGCCAGACCACGGGCAGCAAGGTCAAGGGCACCTACGGCACCTCCAACATCTGGGACAAGATCGGCACCGGGCGGTTCGTGTCCGACGCCTACGTCTACACCGGCTCCGACGGCCGGGTCGCCCCCAGCTGCGGGGGTGGCACCCCGTCCAACCCCGGCACCCCGAGCGGCGTCATCGGGAACAACTACCCCTACAGCGGCCAGACCTCCGGCGTGGACCGCTGGCACATGTACAAGGGCCAGTGCACCTCCTTCGCCGCCTGGCGCATCGAGAGCGTCCACAAGGTCAAGGGGTTCACCAACCAGTACAAGGGCCAGCACTGGGGCAACGCGAACAGCTGGGACGACGCCGCTCGGCGCTCCGGCGTGACCGTGGCCAGCCGTCCGAGGGTCGGCGACATCGCACAGTCCGACGCCGGCAGCTTCGGCCACGTGGCCTACGTCGCCAAGGTCAACTCGAACGGCACCTTCGTCGTCGAGGAGTACAACTACGTCCACCCGGAGCACTACGGCACCCGCACCGTCACCGTCGGCTCGGGTCGCGGTCAGTTCGACTCGTTCATCCGCTTCTGAGCCCTGCAGCTCACGAGCGCGGCGCCCTCCCCGCAACGGGAGGGCGCCGCCGCGTGCCCATCTCGACGCGCCCAGACGGCGTACAGGAAACTCCCAGACTCTGCCCCGACACTGAAGCGGTGAACACTGCCCAACCCGAAGCCCGGCTCCTCGTCGTCGAGGACGAGCCCAACATCCGCGAGCTGCTCGCCACGTCCCTGCGTTTTGCGGGGTTCGAGGTGCACGTGGCCGCCGACGGCGCCACCGCCCTCCACCTGGCCACCGTCCACGAGCCCGACCTGGTCGTCCTCGACGTGATGCTCCCCGACATGGACGGCTTCACGGTGACCCGCAAGCTGCGCGACACCGGCCGTCAGCTGCCGATCGTGTTCGTCACCGCGCGCGACTCGGTCGACGACAAGATCAAGGGGCTCACGGTCGGCGGCGACGACTACGTCACCAAGCCGTTCAGCCTCGAAGAGGTCGTCGCCCGGATCCGCGCGGTCCTGCGCCGCACCCGGGGCGAGGTCGACGACGGTGCCTCGATGCGGTTCGAAGACCTCGAGCTGGACGAGGACTCCCACGAGGTG
>JBDSKZ010000145.1:0-35146 GCA_039916625.1 Pedococcus sp. | reverse complement strand
ACCGCATGAAGAACAAGGTGACGGACGAGCTCAAGCAGCACTTCCGCCCCGAGTTCCTCAACCGCGTCGACGACATCATCGTCTTCCCCCAGCTCACGCAGGACGAGATCGTCCAGATCGTCGACCTGGAGATCGCGAAGCTGGACAAGCGGCTCAGGGACAAGGACATGGGCATCGAGCTCACGACCGAGGCCAAGAACGTGCTGGCCAAGAAGGGCTACGACCCCGTGCTCGGTGCGCGACCGCTGCGTCGCACCATCCAGCGCGAGATCGAGGACATCCTGTCCGAGAAGATCCTGTACGGCGAGCTGAAGGCAGGCGAGCTCGTGCTGGTCAACGCCGAGGGTGAGGGCAAGGCTGCGAAGTTCACCTTCGTGGGCACCCCGCACCCGAGCGGCCTCGAGCTCCCGATCGTGGAGACGGTGGGCGACTCCGCGGAGTGACCGACGGTATGGCGCGAGGGCGACCTCGCGCCATACCTCACCGCGAGAGGGCGGCACCCGCACCGGGTGCCGCCCTCGGCCGTCTCGGGGCGCTGCTCGTCGGCGTTGCACGCGGTGAGCGACCTCACCTGCCCGGACGCGCGGAGGCCAGCGTGTACGGCTGGGGTGGCTCCGCGCCGTACTCTGATGCGCGTGGTTCCTCCCCCGGTGCGTGACTTCCTGCCCCGTCGTTCCCTCCTGCTCGGGCTCCTTGCCGCGCCGCTGACCCTGGCCGCGTGCACCAAGGACGAGAAGCTGGCGACGGCCCCCTCGGCGTCGTCGTCGTCGTCGTCGACGACGGCGACCTCCTCCGCGCCGCGCACGCCCCGCGTGTCCGGCAAGGGGCTGCCCGCGGACCTGCTCGCCGTGATGACCACCGTCTACCTCGGGGGCAAGGTGCCCGCGGCCGGCGCCGTCGCCACGTCGCTGGCCAAGCGCAAGGTCGGCACGAAGGCGCTCACGGTGACCGGGACGACCGGCAGCTGGAAGGGCAGCGGCATGGCCACGGTGGTGCAGGGCAGGGACGTCACCTTGCTCGTCAAGGACAAGACCTGGAAGGTCGTCGGTGGGTGGTGGCCCTCGCTCAAGGTCGCCCGTCCCCCGTTCGCGACGATGCGGGTGCTGGCCATCGGCTCAGACGCCCGCACGCCCGAGCCGGTGGAGAAGAGCCGCGCCGACGCCCTGCACATCATCGGCGTGGACTCCAAGGGCGTCGGGGGGATCGTCGGCATCCCCCGCGACTCGTGGGTGCCGCTGTCCAGCGGCGGCAACGCCAAGGTCAACGCCGCTCTGGTGTTCGGTGGGGTCAAGGGGCAGGTCACCACGGTGGCCAAGGCGACCGGTGTGCCCATCGACGGCTATGTCATCGCCGGGTTCAAGGGCTTCAAGGACATGGTCCGCGCCATCGGCGGCATCACGTACGTCGCCGACAAGGCACTCAAGAGCATCAACGGCCTGCAGATCACCAAGAAGGGCAACAACCTCCTCGACGCGCAGCGTGCGCTCGCCTTTGCCCGGGAGCGCAAGAACCTGCCCAACGGCGACTTCGGACGCTCGGCCCACCAGGGCGAGCTGATCAAGGCCGGTATGGTCATGGCGCGCAGGTTCGGGCCGGCACGTCTCGCCGGGCTGCTCGGCAAGATGGCGCCGCACCTGGGCACCGACCTGACCCCGGCCGAGGTGCTCAACCTCTCGGCCAGCGTCTTCCTCGGCAACCCGGCCTCCGTCCGCAACACGGTCGTGCCCGGCGCGATCGGCACGCGGGAGCGCCAGTCGGTCGTCCTGCTCGGTGCGGCGGCCCGCAGCACCTTCAAGGACATCCGGAACGGTCGTCTTGGCGCCTGAGTCTGAGTCTGGGCTTGGGTCTGGGCTTGGGTCTGTGCCTGGGTCTGTGCCGACCGGTCCGGCAACGGCGGCGGGGGGCAGGGCTGGCGCGCGTGAGGTGGTCGTCCGTCACGCGCGCACGAGCGACATCCGTGCCATCCGTGCCCTCGTGCGTCCGCACGCCGAGTCGCGTGTCCTGGTGTCCAAGGACGCGGTGACCTACTACGAGGCGGTCCAGCAGTTCCGGGTCGCCGAGGTTGCCGAAGCTGTCGGCGTCGAGGCCGTCGGTGTCGAGGCCGTCGGTGTCGACGCCCCGCTGCTCGGCTGCGGTGCCCTGCACGTGATGTGGGAGGACCTGGCCGAGATCCGCACCCTGGCCGTGAGCCCCTCTGCGAAGGGCAGGGGAGTCGGGTCCCAGCTGCTGGAGGTGCTGATGGCCGATGCCCGCGAGCTCGGGATCCGGCGGCTGTTCTGCCTGACCTTCGAGGTCGACTTCTTCATCCGCCACGGGTTCGAGGTGATCGAGGGCCAGGCCGTCGAGCCCGAGGTCTATGCCGAGCTGGTGCGCTCGTACGACGAGGGTGTGGCGGAGTTTCTCGACCTCGAGCGGGTCAAGCCCAACACCCTGGGCAACACGCGCATGCTCCTCACCCTCTGACCGCCCCTGCCGACTACCTGGCGGGGTGGTGAGGCGGCGGGGGTGCGGGGTGGATGTGCAGGCGGGTCATGCGGATGCGGATGGCGACAGCCAGCACCACGACGAGCAGGCCGGCGATGACGCCGAAACCCAGCTGGGGGATCAGCGGCAGCGAGATGCCGAGGCCACCGCCGACGACCCAGGCGATCTGCAGGACCGTCTCGGACCACGCGAAGACACGGGTTCGCACGCGCTCGTCGATGTCGCGCTGCACGACGGCGTCGCTGCTCAGCTTGATGAGCTGGGCGGCCAGGCCCGCGACGAGGCCGAGCAGCAGCAGCGTGGTCAGGGAGTAGAAGACCGCGGCGACCACTGCCGCCACGACATCGGCGATGAGCGCGACAGCGATGATGACGTCGGGTCGGTGCCTGCGCAGGGTGTTGCCGATGACGGAGCCGAGGGCGTTGCCTGCACCGGCCGCAGCGACGACCAGTCCCAGGACCAGGGTTCCGCTGTGGCCCGGGATCGGGTGTTCGCGCATGAGGAACGCCATGAAGAGGGTGAGGAAGCCGGTGAGCAACCGGGCGCCGACGGCACTGGTCAGGGCGACGAGCACCGGTGTGGGCAGGGCTGCGACCCGGGCACGCAGCCGACGGGCGAGCCCGGTCCGTTCTTCGTCGCGTCGGGGTAGGGCGACGGGTCCGGTGTCCCCGATGTCGAGCTCGCCGGTGCTCGAGTCGACCCGTGAGGGGAGCCGGATCGCGAGCACGGTGCCCACGATGTAGATGACGAAGGCCAGGCGCAGCGACCACTCGGGCCCGATCCGGGCGGCGGCACCGGCGAGGCCGCCCCCGACGGCCATGCCGGCGACCCCGGCGAGGGCGTTGCGCGAGTTGGCGTTGACGAGGCTGAACCCGGCGGGCAGCAGGCGTGGCACCGCGGAGGCTCGGGTCACGCCATACGCCTTGGACGCCACGAGGCAGCCGAGGGCCGCAGGGAACAGCCACGGGGAGTCGTTGGCTACCGCACCCGCAAGCACCCAGCAGAGGAAGGCTCGCAGGGCCAGGGTTGTCCCGATCGCCCAACGGCGTCCGTGCCGGAAGCGGTCCAGCAGGGGCCCGATGAACGGTGCCAGCAGGGCGAACGGCGCCATCGTGAGCAGCAGGAACTGCGCCACCTGGCCGCGTGCCTCGTCGGTGGGGATCGCGAAGATCGTCCCCGCCAGGCTGACGGTGAGGGCGGCGTCGCCGGCGAGGTTGACGAAGTGCAGCTCGATGACCCGCGCGAGCCCGGTCTCGCCGGCGCCCGAGGAGTGCGTGTAGGCGCGGGCGCGACGGGCACCCGCCCTGGTGCCGCGTCCGGCCAGGCGAGCGCCGGCGACGGTCCCGTGGCCGATCGTCCGGCCGGTGGTGGAGGCGCCGTGACGCAGTGCGGTGGCGGCCCTGCGGCGGCGTGGCCGTCCCTGGCCGGAACCCGCCGGACGCGTGCTCATCTCAGCTCGTCGCCCGCGAGCCCGGCAGGCGGAAGAAGTCGCGCGCCAGCGGCTCGACAAGCCCGTCGGTCACGAGGGAGTCGAGGCAGCGCTCGCGCTGGCTGACGTTGTCGGACACAGCCTCGAGGACGGACCTCGGCAACGGTTCAGGGCTCTCGCGGAGGCGACGCAGGAGGGCTCCGCGCATCTGGCGGTCGGTGCCGACCCAGGCCTGGCCGCGCCTCGGCGGCCCCTCGTGGGGAGGCCGGCCAGCGATCTGCCACTGGCACAGGTCGCGGATCGGGCAGCCACCGCAGCGAGGTGCCCGGGCGGTGCAGACCAGCGCGCCGAGCTCCATGACCGCAACGCTCCAGGTGCGGGCACGGTCGGGATCCTCGGGCACGAGGCGCGTCGCGAGGGCGTGCTCGGCCCGTGTGGGTGAGGCGGCGGCATGCTCCTGGCCCGTGACGGCCCGCGCGATCACCCGGCGCACATTGGTGTCGACGACGACCGTGCGTTGGCCGAACGCGAAGGTTGCCACGGCGGCTGCGGTGTAGGCGCCGACGCCGGGCAGCGTCGACAGCTCTGCCTCGCTCATCGGTACCTTGCCACCGTGCCGCTCGGTCATGGCGACGGCAGCGGAGTGCAGGCGCAGCGCCCGGCGGGGATAGCCGAGGCCACCCCAGGCACGGACTGCCTCACCCGGCGCCTCTGCGGCCAGGTCAACGGGCTCGGGCCAGCGCTGCATCCACTCGAGCCAGACCGGCAGGACCCGGGCGACCGGCGTCTGCTGGAGCATGACCTCGGAGACGAAGATGCCCCAGGCAGAAGAGTCGCAGCGCCGCCAGGGTAGGTCGCGCTGGGCGCCGGAGTACCACTGCAGCACGCGCTCGTGGAGCCGCTCGGGTGTCGCGACCGTGGTCACACGTAGCGCTCGAGGATGCTCGACTCGGCCAGGCGCGACAGGCCCTCGCGGACGGCGCGCGCCCGGCCCTCGCCGACTCCCTCGACGTTCATGAGCTCCTCGAGGTTGGCGGCCAGGAGCTTCTGGAGGCTCCCGAAGTGGTCGACGAGCCGGTCCACGATCGCTCCCGGGAGGCGGGGGACCTTGCTGAGCAGGCGGTACCCGCAGGGGCTCACTGCGGAGTCGAGGGCGTCGCCACCGATGGCGAACCCGACGGCCTTGGCGCCGGCAGACAGGTCGAGCAGCTCGGTGGAGGTGAGCTCCTCGAGTGCCGCCATGGCCTGCTCGAGGGTGAGGCCACCACGGCTGACAGGGAGGTAGTCGCGGATGACGAGCTCGCGGTCGTTGCCCAGGCCGCCGGTGAGCTCCTCGAGCTGGAGGGTGAGCAGGCGGCCGTCGACGCCGAGCTCGACGACGTAACCGGCGATCTCGTCGCGGATCCGGCGCACCATCTCCAGGCGCTGCAGCACGCTGGCGACGTCCCGGACGGTGACGAGGTCCTCGATCTCGAGCGCGGACAAGGTGCCGGTGACCTCGTCGAGGCGCGACTTGTAGCGCTCGAGGGTCTGCAGCGCCTGGTTGGCGCGGGACAGGATGGCGAGGGAGTCCTCGAGCACGTGGCGGCGGCCGTCGACGTAGAGGGCGACGATGCGCATCGACTGGCTCACCGACACCACGGGGTAACCGGTCTGCTTCGCCACGCGCTCCGCGGTGCGGTGGCGGGTGCCGGACTCGCTGGTCTCGATCGAGGGGTCGGGGACGAGCTGGGTGGCCGCTCGAAGGATGCGGGACACCTCGCGGTCTACGACGATCGCGCCGTCCATCTTGGCGAGCTCGCGCAGGCGGGTGGCCGAGAACTCGACATCGAGCGGGAAGCCGCCGGTCGCGAGGCTCTCGACGGTGCGGTCGTAGCCGAGGACGATCAGGGCGCCGGTGCGGCCGCGCAGGATGCGCTCGAGGCCGTCACGCAGCTCGGTGCCCGGCGCCACTGCGGCGAGGGTCGCGCGAAGCGCGTCGTCCTCGCGAAGATCCACTGCTCAAGCCCCTTGGTATGCCGCCGGTCAGGTCTGCCGTGAGTCTAACCGTGCGCGGGCTGCAGAGCGGAGTGCACCGCGCTGCGGATGTCAGGACACTCCACGACGTCCATGCCGGCGGGCATCGGTCCGGTGCCCAGGACGCCCGCCGGGACGTAGGCCGTGCGGAAGCCCAGCCGCGCTGCCTCGGCGAGCCGTCGGGGGATGCCCGACACGGCACGCAGCTCACCGGCGAGCCCCAGCTCGCCGAAGGCGATGGAGTGCTCCACGAGGGGACGCTCCATGACCGAGCTGGCCACTGCGAGGGCGATGGCCAGGTCGGAAGCGGGCTCGGTGAGCCGGACCCCGCCGACCGTGGAGAGGTAGACGTCGGAGCTGCCGATGGGTGCGCCGGCTCGCTTGGCGAGCACCGCGATGATCATGGCCACCCGCGCGGAGTCGAGGCCGCTCGTCGCGCGCCGGGGCGTGGGGATCTCGCTCTTGGCGACCAGGGCCTGGACCTCGGTCATCAGGGGGCGCCGGCCCTCGAGCGTGACGGTGACGCACGTACCGGGCACGGTGAGGGTGCCCCTCGAGAGGAACAGGCCGCTGGGGTCGGGCAGTCCGACGATGCCGACGTCGGAGAGCTCGAAGCAGCCGACCTCGTCGGTGGGGCCGTAGCGGTTCTTCACGGCGCGCACGAGCCGCAGCTGCGAGTGCCGGTCGCCTTCGAACTGCACGACGACATCCACGAGGTGCTCGAGCACCCGCGGACCGGCGATCGAGCCGTCCTTGGTGACGTGGCCGACCAGCAGGGTGGCGATACCGCGCGACTTCGCGACCTGGATGAGGGAGGCGGCGACCTCGCGGACCTGGCTGACGTTGCCGGCCGACCCCTCGACCTCGCCGCTGGAGATGGTCTGCACGGAGTCGACGACGACCAGGTCGGGCTTGATGGCCTCGATCTGGCCGAGCACGGTCGCCAGGTCGGTCTCCGAGGCGAGGTAGAGCGTCTTGGCCATTGCCTCGATGCGCTCGGCCCGCATGCGTACCTGTGCCGCGGACTCCTCGCCACTGACGTAGAGGACGGTGCGACCCTCGCCGGAGCGGGCGGCTCGCGCGGCGACATCGAGCAGCAGGGTGGACTTGCCGATGCCGGGCTCGCCCGCGACGAGCACGACGGCGCCGGGCACGAGCCCCCCGCCGAGGACCCGGTCGAACTCGCTGACACCGGTCGACCTGGCCTCGGCACGCCGGACGTCGACCTCTCCGATGGGCAGTGCCGGTCGCTCGACCCTGGCCGCTGCCGTGGTGCGGACGGTGACCGCGCCCACCTCGCCGACCGTGCCCCAGGACTGGCACTCGCCGCAGCGACCGACCCACTTGGCTGCGGTCCAGCCGCACTCCGAGCAGCGGTAGCCGCTCGATCTCGTCGCCGTCTTCGATGCCATGGCGACAACCTACGTGGCGGCTACGACAGGGGTCAGAAGTGGCGCCACCAGAGGTTGACGGCGTAGTCGACCCGGGTGCCCTCGTGCTCGGCAAGGATCCCCTCCGCCGCGGTCCGGGCGAACTCGATCCCCACCACCGCCTCGAGGTCGGCGCGGGTGTCGAAGTCCCACTGGACCGCGAGGCGCTCGCGCGACCAGCCCTGCCGGTCCCAGAACCGTTCCACCGCCACGGCGTCGTAGGACGGGTACGCGCGGGCGAACCAGTGCCCGAACGTCGAACGTGTCGCGTCGTTGTCGAGGACGAACGCCGTACCGCCCGGCCGGAGCACCCGCTCGATCTCGCGGAGGCCGGGCTCGCACCCGGCCCCGAAGAAGTAGGCCCAGCGGGCGTGCGCGATGTCCGTGCTGTCGTCCTCGAGCGGCAACGACTGGGCGACGCCCTCGTGGACCGCCACCCGCGGCATACCGGCGGTGCGTTGCCTGGCCGCGGCGACCAGGGGCTGGTGCGGCTCGACACCGACGACGCTCGCGCACCCCCGCTCGACGAACCGCGGGAGGTGGAAGCCCGTGCCGCAGCCGACGTCGACCAGGTCGGCGCCACCGAACGGGTGCAGGGCAGCCATCGTCGACTCCACGAGGCCGTCGCGGTCGACGCCGAGGTTCTCGATCTCGTAGACGTCGGGGGAGTCCCAGATGTTCGGGCTCCGGGTGGGCTGATTCCGGGTGGTCGGCTGGCTCACCGGCGCTTTCGGCCCTCCTGTGCGGCCAGCGTCGCCGGGTGCACGAGGAGCGGAAGCATCTTGCGGGAGTAGGCGTTATGCGCGGCCTTGACGCTGGCCAGGTGCGCCTCGCACCGGATCTCGAGCTCGGCGTAGGCGTCCTCGCCCATCAGCTCCACCAGCTCGCCCCTGTTGCTGCGGAAGACGGGTTCGCGCCCGACATGGGCCTCCGGGTTGCTCGAGCAGTACCAGTCGAGGTCATGGCCGCCCGGCCCCCAGCCACGGCGGTCGTACTCGGTGATGCTGACCTCCTGCCACGACGAGCCGTCGGGCATCTCGACCTTGCGGTAGGTGCGGCGGATCGGCAGCTGCCAGCAGACGTCGGGCTTGACGGTGTGCGGCTCCTTGCCGTGCAGCACCGCGTGCTGGTGCAGGGCGCAGCCGGCACCGGCAGGGAAGCCGGGGCGGTTGAGGAAGATGCACGCGCCGTCGACGACCTTGGTCTTGGTGGCGTCGTCCTCGGGCTCGGTCCAGGCCGAGACCTTCGTCGACCCGGGGTGCAGCTGCCACTCGTCCTCGCCCAGCTCCTTGACGACCTCCTTGACGCGCTGGAGGTCGTCGTCGTCGGTGAAGTGCGCCCCGAGGGTGCAGCAGCCGTCGTCGGGGCGGTCGGCATAGATGCCCTGGCAGCCACTGCCGAAGATGCACGTCCAGCTCGACGTGAGCCAGGTCAGGTCGCAGCGGAACCGCTGACCGGTGTCGGCGGGGTCGGCGAAGTCCACCCAGATGCGTGCCGTGTCCAGCGGGGTCTCAACCACGGGCCAACCCTACGTGGCCTCGATGGCCACGCCGGTGACGGTCCGCCGTGCGCGACCTGAACCGGCTCGACCGCATGCGCTGACGCGCCGCGCCCCGTGCCCGCGGCGGTGCCGCTCACCGTGGGTAGGCTCGGCGCCATGCCTTCGGCGGTCTCGGTTCCTGGTGCGACGGTGGCTCTGTCGACGGCCTCGGTCTACCCGGAGAACTGCGCCGCCGCCTTCGCGACCGCGGCCCGGCTGGGGTACGACGCGGTCGAGGTGATGGTCTGGACCGATCCGGTCACGCAGGAGGCGGGCGCCCTGCAGGCGCTCAGCGACCTGCACGACCTCCCCGTCGTCTCGGTGCACGCACCGACCCTGTTGCTCACCCAGCGGGTCTGGGGACCCGAGCCGTGGACCAAGGTCGACAAGTCGATCGAGCTCGCCCTCGAGGTCGGGGCCCCGACTGTCGTCCTGCACCCGCCGTTCCGTTGGCAGAAGGAGTACGCCCGCGAGTTCGTCGAGGGGGTCGCGCTGCGCGAGCACGAGACCGGGATCGAGCTGGCCGTAGAGAACATGTTCCCGTGGCGGGCCCGGCAGCGGGAGTTCGAGGCCTACCTGCCCCACTGGGACCCAGTGTCCCAGGCCTACGACCACGTGACCCTCGACCTCTCGCACACCGCGACCGCCGGCTCGGACGCGATGGAGATGGCGCGCGTCCTCGGTGGCCGGCTCACGCACGTCCACCTCGCCGATGGGCTGGGTTCACTCAAGGACGAGCACCTGGTCCCAGGGCGGGGGCTCCAGCCGTGTGCGGAGTTCCTCGAGATGCTGGCCCTGCAGTCCTACGACGGCTCGGTCGTCGTCGAGGTGGGCACCCGCAGGCTGCTGCCAGCGGAGCGTGAGGTCGACCTCGCCGAGGCCCTCGCGTTCGCTCGGCTGCACCTCGCCACCGCGTCCGTCGCAGGGACGTCGTGAGCCCCCGAGGCCGCCGCCCGGGGGGCGCTGACACCAAGGCAGCGATCCTCGCCGCCGCGCGGACCGACTTCGCCGAACAGGGGTATGACGCCACGTCCGTGCGCGGCATCGCCCGCCGCGCGGAGGTCGACCCTGCGCTGGTGCACCACTACTTCGGAGGCAAGGCGGCCCTGTTCGCGACGGTCATGGACATCCCTGCCGACCCGGCTGCCCTCATCGCGGGGGTCGTCCGCGGTCCGCGGGACCGGGTCGGGGAGAACCTCGTACGCACCTTCCTTGCTGTCTGGGACGGCGAGGAAGGTCGCGAACGCTTCCAGGCGCTGATCCGCTCGGCGCTGACCCACCGTGAGGCGACGGTGATGCTGCGTGAGTTCCTCACTCGCGAGGTGTTCGGCCGGGTGCTGCGCGAGCTCGCACCAGCAGGTGAGCCCCCGCACCAGCTCGAGCTGCGCGCCGGGTTGGCGGCCGCGCAGATGGTGGGGCTCGCGGTGATGCGCTACATCGTGGAGTTCCCAGCAGTCGCCGACGCGACGCACGACGACCTCGCAGCAATGCTCGGTCCGACGATCCAGCAGTACCTCGCCCCGCTCGACTGAGCTGTCGCCCTGGGTGGCTACGCCGTGGGCCGGCTACCCAGCGGCGGCGGCCGCGACCAGCGCGTCTGCGAGCTCCTGCGGTCGGGTGAGCTGGGGCCAGTGCCCGGTGCTGACGTCGACGAACTGCACGCTGTGGATCTTGGCGAGCTCGGCCAGGGAGCCCTCACCGGCCTCGAGCCACTCGCGCAGGTCGTCAGCGGAGTACTCGGGGCAGATCGCCGTGACCGGCACGTCGTAACGACGCTCGTCGGACAGCCGGACCGGGTCGGTGGCGTAGGCGGCAGGAGAGGGGACGGAGCGCGCCCGGAAGTCGGCGAGCCCTGCTTCGTCGAGGTCCTGGAGGTCGTCCTGGCTGAACTTCGACCACGGCGGCATCGGGAGGTCGCCCCCCACGGTCTCGAACCCCTCCATCACTGCACCACCGTCGGCGCCGGGCCACCCGCCGACGAAAGCAGCGTGTGCCACACGACCCACCCGTGCGTCGACGGCAGCCCAGGCGACGGCACAACCGGCCGAGTGACCCACCACGACCACGGTGGCGTCGTCGTCGCAGGCGTCGATCGCGGCGACGACGGCGTCGACGTGGTCACCGAGGCGGATGCCGGACCGGTCGGTGTCGACCGAGTCCAGTCCCGGCAGGGTCAGTGGATGGGCGCGGTGGCCGGCACCCTCGAGGAGCGGGACCACCCGGCCCCAGGAACCACCGTCGAGCCAGAGGCCGGGAACGAGGATGAAGTCCATGGTGCAGTCCTTGCGTCGGGGATCGGCACGCTAGCGGCTCCCACCGACACGACCGGGTGGGCTGTCTGGCCCGGTCGGTCGTCAAGGTGCTGGGGCGGCAGTCGAACGCCGACACGTTGTCTGCGGTCATGGTTCGCCTGTCCCGACACTGGCACGGCCGACCTCTTGTCGCGCGGCAGATCCGCGGCGTATATTTCATCGCATGATGAATACCGTGGTGGAGATCGAGGGACTGCGGGTGGTGCGCGGCGGGCGCACCGTCTTCCCGGGGTTGTCGGTGCGCGTCCCTGCCGGTCAGGTCGTCGGCCTGCTCGGGCCCAGCGGGAGTGGCAAGTCCACGCTCATCCGGGCGATCGTCGGGGTGCAGGTCGTGGCAGGTGGGTCCGTGCGCGTCCTGGGCGAGCCTGCCGGGTCACCCCTGCTGCGACACCGGATCGGCTACGTCACCCAGAGCCCCAGCATCTACGACGACCTCACGGTGCGGGCCAACGTCCGCTACTTCGCCTCGATCATGGGTGCCTCCCGAGAGTCCGCGGACGAGGCGATCACGGCCGTCGACCTCGACAGCCACGCGGAGTCGAAGGTCGGTCGGCTCTCCGGTGGCCAGCGATCCCGCGCGTCGTTGGCGTGCGCGCTGGTGGGCGAACCCGAGCTGCTCGTCCTCGACGAACCCACCGTAGGCCTCGACCCGGTGCTGCGGCGCGACCTCTGGAACCTGTTCGGCCGCCTTGCGGCACAAGGACGTTCGCTGCTGGTGTCCAGCCACGTGATGGATGAGGCTGCCCGGTGCGACCGGCTGCTGCTGCTCCGCGAGGGCGAGGTCCTCGCGGACGCGACGCTGCCGGAGCTGCTCGCGCGCACTGGCGCCGACGATGCCGAGGGCGCCTTCCTGGCGCTCATCGACCGAGCCGAGGAGGCTGCCCGATGAACGTCCACCGCACCGTCGTCACCGCCGGCCGGGTGCTCGCCCAGCTCCGCGCCGACCATCGCACCATCGCCCTGATGCTCGTCGTGCCCTGTGTCCTGATCGGGCTGCTGGCGTGGATCTTCCAGGACACCCCGGTCTTCGACGGCCTCGGTGCTCCCCTTCTGGGGGTCTTCCCGTTCGTCGTGATGTTCATCGTCACCAGCGTCGCGACCCTGCGCGAGCGGACGTCCGGCACCCTCGAACGCCTGCTCACGACCCCCATGGGCAAGGGCGACTTCATGCTCGGGTACGCCCTCGCCTTCGGGGTGATGGCGATCCTCCAGGCTCTGGTCGCAACGGGTTTCGCGGTTCTGGTCGGCCTCGACGTTGCCGGCCCACTGTGGCAGCTCGTCGTGGTTGCAGTCCTCGACGCCCTCCTCGGCTCGACCTTGGGCCTGCTGGCGAGCGGGTTCGCCCGCACCGAGTTCCAGGCGGTGCAGTTCATGCCGGCCTTCGTCCTGCCGCAGTTCCTGCTGTGCGGTCTGCTCGTCGCACGCGACCGCCTGCCCGATGTCCTGCACGTGGTGTCCGACCTCCTGCCCCTCTCGTATGCCGTGGACGCCATGAAGGTGGTGACGACCAGTGCGAGCCCGGGCCAGGACGTTGCCGGGGATGCCGCGATCATCGTCGGGTGGGTCGTCGCCTCCCTGGTCCTCGGCAGCCTCACCCTGCGACGCCGCACCGCGTAGCGGCACCGTCCTCGCTGGGGTCAGCCCCTCGGGTCGGTGGCCGTGGTAGTGGCGGCTAACCTTGTGGGCGGCCTCTTGGCCTCCTTGTCGACGTCGAAAGGCCCCTCGTGGACGCCAGTGACCTGCTGCGCAACTCCCTGCTCCAGCTCTCCAAGAGCGCGACGGTCCGCCAGACGGTCGAGAAGGCGCCGGTCAGCCGCAACGTGGTCCGGCGGTTCGTGCCGGGAGACACCACCCAGGACGCGGTGGGCGCGGTGGCCGAGCTCCGGGCGACCAACCGGCTGGCGACGATCGACTACCTCGGTGAGGACACCACCGACCTCGCCCAGGCGATCAGCACCCGGGACCACTACGTCGAGCTGCTCGAGGCGCTCGCCGACGCCGGACTTTCCCAGCACGGGATGGGCGAGGTCAGCCTCAAGCTCTCGGCGCTGGGCCAGTACCTTCCCGGCGACGGACACAAGATCGCGCTGGACCACGCTCGCGAGATCTGCCGGGTCGCGGCCGAGGCCGGCACCACGGTGACCCTCGACATGGAGGACCACACCACGACCGACGCCACGCTGGAGTCGCTGCGCGAGCTGCGCCAGGACTTCCCCTGGGTCGGTGCGGTGATCCAGTCCTACCTGCGCCGCAGCGAGGGGGACTGCCGCGACCTGGCCCACGAGGGCAGCCGGGTCCGGCTGTGCAAGGGCGCCTACAAGGAACCCGAGTCGGTTGCCCACCAGTCGTCCTCCGACGTCGACCAGAGCTACGTGCGGTGCCTGAAGATCCTCATGGCTGGCCAGGGCTACCCCATGGTCGCCAGCCACGACCCGCGCCTCCTCGAGATCGCGGGTGCGCTCGCCGCCCACCACCAGCGGGACGCCGACTCCTTCGAGTACCAGATGCTGTACGGCATCCGCCCGGAGGAGCAGAAGCGCATCGCCGACCGCGGCAACCAGGTGCGGGTCTACATCCCCTACGGCGAGCAGTGGTACGGCTACCTCATGCGCCGCATGGCCGAGCGCCCCGCCAACACCATGTTCTTCCTGCGCGGTCTCGCCTCGAAGGGCTGACGCCCGGCAGTCCGGGCGCGGCTGCCAGACTGCCCCCATGGGAACTGTCGCGATCCTCGGTGCCGGAACGATGGGCGAGACGCTGCTGTCGGGCCTGATCAGGTCCGGGCGGCAGGCGGGAGACCTCGTGGTGACCGCACGCCGACCCGGACGGGCCGATGCGCTCGCCGCTCAGTACGGCGTCCGCGCACTGTCCAACATCGAGGCCGCACAGGCCGCCGACACCCTCGTCCTCGTCGTGAAGCCGCAGGACATGGGTCTGCTCGTCGAGGAGATCAGCGAGTACGTGGCGCCCGGCAACCTCGTCGTGAGCCTCGCTGCGGGCATCCCGACGGCATGGCTCGAGAGCCGGTTGCCCGCCGGGGTGGCCGTGGTCCGCGTCATGCCCAACACCCCGGCGCTCGTCGACCAGGGCATGGCCGCGATCAGCTCGGGGCGCAGTGCCGACGAGGCCCACCTCGAGGAGGCGGCCGAGCTGTTGCGCTCGTGCGGACGGGTGATCCAGGTCGCCGAGAAGCACCAGGACGCCGTGACGGCCATCAGTGGCTCTGGCCCCGCGTACATCTTCTACGTCGTCGAGGCGATGATCGAGGCAGGCGTGGTCCTGGGCCTGCCGCGACCGACCGCAACCGAGCTGGTCGTCCAGACCCTCTTCGGCGCGGCCACGATGATGCGCGAGACCGGCCAGCACCCGACCGTCCTGCGCGAGCAGGTCACCTCCCCGGGCGGGACCACCGCCGCGGCACTGCGGCAGCTCGACGACCACAAGGTGCGGGCCGCGTTCATCACCGCCATGGAGGCGGCCGCGAACCGCTCGCACGAGCTCGCCTCGGGTCATGAGTGATCGCCTGAAAGACGCTGCGCAGCAAACGGGATCGCCGCCGGCCGCACGTGCCGGCGAGGACTTCGTCGTATGCCGCGTGATGCCCCACCACTGGCTGCTGCACCGGGCCGTACGCCTCGCCATGCTGCTCGACGCCCCGCGCGCCTACGGCAGCACCTTTGCCCGTGAGGTCGCCTTCGACGACGGGGTGTGGCTCGACCGGATCCGGGACGGTTCGTCCTGGCTGGCCCTGCGTGCGGATCTGCCGCTGGGGTCGCTGACGATGTTCGGTGTCCCGGGGCGGCCCGAGGACGAGACCTGCCTCACGGCGATGTGGGTCGCGGCCCACGTCCGCGGCACAGGCGTCGCGGATGCCCTCGTGACCGCGATGCTCGACCACGCCCGCGACCTCGGGCTGCGCCGGGTCACGCTCGAGGTGGCCGCCGAGAACGGCAGGGCCGCCGCGTTCTACGAGCGGCTGGGCTTCGTCCGGACCGGACGCACCGGGGTGCTGCCGCACCTGCCGGGGGTGGGGGAGCTCGAGATGGAGCGCGTGCTCCGCGCCCCAAGATCATCCTCCCGGTGACCTCGGCACGACCTCGGTGACCGAAGTGGCCCCTCTCGTGCGAGAGTGTTCCGCATGAGCGACATCACCGTGCGCCCGTTGGTTGAGGACGAGTGGGAACAGTACAAGACCGCCCGCCTCAGTGCTCTCGAGGAGTCCCCGGAGGCCTTCGCGGCTTCCCTGGAGGACGAACAGGCCTGTGACGAGGAGTTCTGGCGCACCCGCCTGCGTCGTTCGCAGCGGCTGCTCGCCGAGGTCGAGGACCGGACCGTGGGCGTCGTGAGCGTCGGGCAGGCCCAGGAGGGCAGCGACCGGGTCGCCGAGCTCTTCGGCCTCTGGGTCGCTCCAGGCGCTCGTGGCACGGGCGTTGCCACCCGCCTGGTCCACGCCGCGGCCGATGAGGCCCGTTCGCAGGGGCGAAGCCACCTCTCCTACTGGGTGGGCTCGGACAACGGCCGGGCCGTCGCGTTCGCCAGCGGCTGCGGTTTCCGTCCCACCGACCGACGACGTCCGATGCGTGTCCAGCAGGGCGAGGACGAGGAGGAGGAGGTGGCCATGCGGCTGCCCCTCGGCGAGGACCGCGGGATCCCCTCGCTCTGACCGGCGTCAGGGTCGCGAGGCGAGGCGGTCCAGCAGGTCCGTCGGTCCACTCACGATGAGCGTGTCGTGCGCGGTGACCTTGGTCTCCGGCACGGCATACGTGAAGTCCTGTCCCGGCGCCTTGACCCCCACGATCGTCACGCCGTACTTGCTGCGGATCTGGCTCTGCGCCAACGTGAACCCGATGGCCTCCTGCGGCGGCTTCATCTTGACGATGGCGAAGCCGTCGTCGAACTCGATGTAGTCCATCAGCTTGCCGTTGACGAGGTGGGCGACCCGGCGGCCGCTGTCGGCCTCCGGGGAGATGACGTGGTGGACGCCGATCCGGTCGAGGATCCTGGCGTGCTCCGAGCTCAGGGACTTCGCCCAGATCGTGGGGATGCCGGCGTCCACGAGGTTCATCGCGCACAGCACCGACGCCTCGATCGAGGACCCGATACCCACCACGGCGAGCTTGAAGCTCCGGGCCTTGAGGTTGGTGACGGCCTGCGGTTGGCTGGCGTCGGCCTGGACGATCTTGGTGACCTTGCCCAGAAAGGTCTCGGCGAGGGCGGAGTCGCGTTCGACCGCCACCACGTGGTGCCCGAGGCGCTGCAGCTCGATGGCCACCGCGCCGCCGAACCGTCCCAGCCCGATGACCAGGACGTCGTCCTCGTACAGCTTCTTACCCACCAGAGCAACCCTCCGCGGCGTCGTCGACGTGAGCAGGTCACGCTACCGCGTCCCTGCTGGTGGGACCGCGCTGTCCACCGAAGGCTACGCACGGGTAGCGTTCCTGACATGCCCTCACAGGTGCGGGTCGTCTGGGATCCCGACTTCACCGCCTACGACTTCGGGCCGGGTCACCCCATGAGCCCGGTCCGTCTCGACCTGACGGCGCGGCTGTGCCAGGCGCTCGGGGTCTTCGATGCGGAAGGGGTCGAGGTCTTCAGCCCGAAGGTCCCAGACGACGCCGTGCTCGAGACGGTCCACGACCCCGGCTACATCGCCGCGGTCCGGGCCGCCTCGCTGGACCCCGAGGCAGCCGACCCCGCGCGCGGGATCGGCACCGAGGACGACCCGGCGTTCGTGGGCATGCACGAGGCGAGCGCACGCGTCGTCGAGGGCACCAGGGCGATCTGCGCCGACGTCTGGGAGGGTCGCGCCGAGCACGGGGTGAACTTCTGTGGGGGCCTTCACCACGCGATGCCGGGCAGTGCTGCGGGATTCTGCATCTACAACGACATCGCGGTGGGCATCGCGTGGCTGCTGGACCACGGGGCAGAGCGGGTGGCCTACGTCGACGTCGACGTCCACCACGGTGATGGTGTGGAGCGGGCCTTCTGGGACGACCCCCGGGTCCTGACGATCTCCCTGCACGAGTCGGGGCGCGCCCTGTTCCCCGGCACCGGCTTCCCCGGTGACATCGGCGGCCCGGAGGCCGAGGGCGCCGCGGTCAACGTCGCCCTGCCCCCCGGCACCGGGGACTCGGCCTGGCTGCGCGCCCTGCACGCGACGGCGCTCCCGCTCGTCCGGGCTTTCAAGCCCGACGTGCTCGTGACCCAGCACGGCTGTGACACCCACGCGCAGGACCCCTTGGCCCACCTCTCCCTGTCGGTCGACGCCCAGCGGGCCGCTGCCGACACCCTGCACCGTCTGTCGCACGAGGTGTGCGAGGGCCGGTGGGTCGCGCTCGGTGGTGGTGGCTACGAGATCGTCGACGTCGTGCCGCGCTCGTGGGCCCACCTCACGGCGATCGCTGCGCACCGGCCGGTGCCGCTGACCGAGTCCGTCCCGACTGACTGGCTGGACCACGTGCGGTCCCTGCTCGGGCGGGAGGGTCCGCGACGGATGGGTGACCTCGACCCCGCGGAGGGTCCCATCTGGCACCAACCCTGGGACATGGGCTACAACCCCCACAGTGAGGTCGACCGGGCCGTGATGGCCACCCGGCAGGCAGTCTTCACCCTCCACGGCCTCGACCCCTGGTTCGACTGACCAGTGCCGGTTCGGACGAACTGTCCCATCTGGGCGGCGTGTCGACTGGACATAGGGGTCGACTTTTCTCTTCGACTTCCCCATGAGTCACATCAGCCCCTACAGTTCCTCTTGCACGGGCGTAGAGGTCCGCCGGAGGGGAAGCCGGCGATGCGCGGGTGTAGAAGATCGAGGTTCATATGTCCAACGAGCGACAGCTCGCCGAGGTGCGGTTCCTGACCGTCGCCGAGGTGGCCTCGATCATGCGCGTGTCGAAGATGACGGTGTACCGCATGGTGCACGCCGGTGAGCTTCCCGCCATCCGCGTCGGTCGGTCCTTCCGGGTTCCGGAGGATGCCGTGCACGAGTACCTGCGCACTTCGTACGTCGACACCGCCTGATCGGTCGGCTGAAAGCACAGCCGAAGGGCGGACCGGGGACGAGGCGTCCTGGTCCGCCCTTCGGCTCGTTCCCGCGCTCGGCGGCGGTCAAGAGGCCGAACGCTGCGGCATCGGTGCGCAACCAACCGCGGACGATCGTGGTGAGCCGCCGACCGTCGGGGCGGTCAGCGGCTGGGACCCACGCAGGGACCGCAGGGTGCTGCTGCGCCGCGGTGGCGGACTGTCGACCCCGCACTGTCCGATGCCCGTCGCCCCGTGTGCACGGGCCGAGTTTGGGCGGGACGTGCCGGGCCGCTAGAGTGGCCAACACTGTTCGGCGTGGTGCGTTGGTTCGTTGCCCCGTCCGGCAACACGACCACGACCAAGAGGACACCATGGGCTCTGTCATCAAGAAGCGCCGCAAGCGGATGGCGAAGAAGAAGCATCGCAAGCTGCTTCGCAAGACTCGTCACCAGCGTCGCAACAAGAAGTGATCGAAGGCCCCCGCTGCGCGGGGGCCTTCTTTCTGCCCTGCGGGCCGGGACGGTGCCCGCCCGGGGCACGGGCAGGCGCGCCGGTCTGAGGGTCGCCGTGTCCACGCCGGGGGCGGCCCCTTCGACGCACATCCTCGGCTCTGTAGGGTGGCAGCGACTGCGAGGGGCGGGACCGCCCGTGACCGCAGCTGACCGTGCCTGCGAGACCCAGGGGAGGTGGCCGTGGCGAACGTCGTCCTCGTGACCGGTGTCTCCCGCTACCTCGGCGGCCAGTTCGCCCGGGAGCTCACTGGAGATCCCTCGGTGTCGCGCGTCATCGGTGTCGATGTCATCCCGCCGCCGCACGACATCGGCCGGGCCGAGTTCGTGCGGGCCGACATCCGCAACCCGATGATCGGCAAGATCATCGCGCAGGCCGAGGTGGACACGGTCGTGCACCTGAACGTCATCGCGACGCCCACCCACGCCGGCGGCAGGACCTCCCAGAAGGAGATCAACGTCATCGGCACCATGCAGCTGCTCGCTGCGTGCCAGAAGGCGCCGAGCATCCACCGGCTCGTGGTGAAGTCGTCCGCTGCGGTCTACGGCTCGAGTCCGCGCGACCCGGCGATGTTCACCGAGGACATGGGCCCGAAGGCATTGCCTCGCGCGGGCTTCGGGAAGGACTCGGTCGAGGTGGAGGGCTACGTGCGTGGGTTCTCCCGACGCCGGCCGGACGTCGAGATCTCCGTGCTGCGGTTCGCCAACATCATCGGCCCAGGCATCCGCACGTCGCTCACCGACTACTTCTCCCTGCCCGTCGTGCCGGTGCCGTTCGGGTACGACGCGCGGCTCCAGTTCGTCCACGAGCGCGACGCCCTCGGGGTGCTCATGCTCGCGACGACCGGACCGGCGGCGGGCATCACCAACATCTCCGGCGACGGCATCATCACCGTGACCCAGGCCGCGGGGATGGCCGGGCGCCCCGTGCTCCCGGTCCCGATGCCGGCCGCCGGCGTCTTCGGCCTCGTGGTCAAGCGGTCGGGGCTCGCTGACTTCAGCAGCGACCAGATCCAGTTCCTCGCCTATGGCCGTGGGCTCGACACGCGCCGGATGCGCGAGGTGCTCGGGTTCGAGCCGGCCTTCACCACCCGCGAGGCTTTCGCCGACTACGTTCGCGGGATCGGCTCAGCCCTGCCGGGCGCTGCCGCACTGGGTGCAGCGGTGTCGGGTGTGGCCGGCTCCGCAGCGAACGCGATCGGTCACGTGTGGGCGGCAGGGAGGAACGAGTGATGGCTGCCAGCAGGGGGACGAAGACTGCCAAGGCGGTGTCGACGACGCAGGCGACCAGCAAGGGTTCCACGGCGTCGAAGAAGACCGTGGCGAGGAAGGCGGCGGCTGGCCGTGGGGGAGCCCTCGCCGCAGGTGCGGCGCGCGCGTCGGGGGAGCGGGCCAAGAGGCGCAGCACACCGCTGATCCAGGCAGCTGCTGAGGCCCCGAGGTCGACCCCGCCGGCGCCACCTGCGTCCCCTGCCGATGCGCCCTCGGGAACCGCCGCGGGAAAGCACCGCCCGCGTCCCGTGGCCAGGGCCGTCGCCAGCCGCAAGGCGGTCGCCCGGTCTGGCGCCAGGACCGTCAAGCCGGCCAGACCAGCACGGCCTGCGACGTCGCCGTCGAGGAAGTCGGCTGCTTCGGCCGGGACGAAGACCCCGCGCCCGACCCGGGTGCTCAAGGCTGTCCCCGACGACGCCGTGCTTCCCCCCGAGCTCGCCGTCCCGGCCCCCGACCGCAGCTCGCGCAGCATCGCGCCCGGTGTCGAGGAGCTGCTCACGGCGGGCATCGCCGCGGTCCGGGTCGCCGCTGAGGCTGCCGGGGTCTCGCCCGAGGACGTCGAGCGGCACCTCGCCTCGATGCTGTCCTATGTCCGTCGTCGGATCACCGGCGACTACGCGGTGGACGAGTTCGGTTTCGACGAGGACTTCACCCGGCACTTCTACCTCCCGGTGCTGCGCCCGCTCTACCGCTCGTGGTTCCGGGTCGAGGTGCGTGGCATCGACAACATCCCGGCGACCGGTGGCGGCCTCGTCGTGGCCAACCACTCCGGCACGATCGCGATGGACTCCCTGATGACCCAGGTGGCCGTCCACGACGAGCACCCGGCCCATCGTCACCTGCGCATGCTCGGAGCCGACCTGGTGTTCCAGACGCCGGTGGTCGGTCAGGTCGCCCGCAAGTCGGGCTCGACGCTCGCGGCGAACACCGACGCCGAGCGCCTGCTCTCCAACGGAGAGCTGTGCGGCGTCTGGCCCGAGGGGTTCAAGGGTGTCGGCAAGCCGTTCAGCGAGCGTTACAAGCTCCAGCGGTTCGGGCGTGGCGGGTTCGTCTCGGCGGCCCTGCGCACCGGGGTGCCGATCATCCCGTGCTCCATCGTCGGAGCTGAGGAGATCTACCCGATCATCGGCAACATGAAGGCCGTGGCCCGGCTGTTGGGGGCGCCGTACGCACCCATCACGCCGACGTGGCCGCTGCTGGGCCCACTCGGACTGATCCCGCTGCCCAGCAAGTGGATCATCGAGTTCGGGTCACCGGTGGAGACGGCCGACCTCGGTCCGGGAGCCGCTGACGACCCGATGCTCGTCTTCGACCTCACCGACCAGGTGCGCGAGACCATCCAGCAGACGTTGTACTCGCTGCTCATGCAGCGCCGCTCCGTCTTCTTCTGACCGGTCACGCTCCCGCTCACCCGGCCGGGGGCGGGAGCGTGACCGGTACGGTTAAGGGAGCTTGATGGTCGCACCCGGCAGGGTGACGGGTCCGAGCGTCGAGCCGGGCACCGTCGCCGTCACACCACCCGTTCCGGCGGTCGCCGAAGGCAGCGGCGCCGAGACCGTACCGGACGGCAGCGGCAGGGTCGCAGTGATCGTGGGGAGGTTGGCCGTCGCCCCGCCGGTCGACAGCGTCGCTGCGGCGCCACCGCCGCCGACGGTGACCCCACCGGGGCCGGCGCCAGCCTCGGGCGTCGGCGCGTCACTTGGGCCTCCGGCCCCACCGACTCCTGCCGCCCCACCGACTCCTGCCGCCCCGCCGGTGACGGGTGCCTTCGGGACGGTGATGCCGACGCCCGCAGTCGCGGGTGCGGACGGAGAGCTCGATCGGGCGGGCACTGAGGTGGCGCTGACACCGCTGGCCGTCACGCTCGGGAGCGAGGACGGGCCGATACTCGTCGTCAGGGCCGGACCGCACTGGCCGCCGCACGCCGCGATGCGGCGGGCGGTCGTGACCTGTGCCTCGCGCAGCAGGGACTCGAGCCGGCCGAGCGCCGTCAGGGAGGCTGCGGGCACCTCGGAGCGCAACGCCTGCACCTGGGGCAGTGCACGAGCGGTGAAGTCCCGTTGGGCGAGCAGCGCCTGCGGGTTGCCGGTGCTGGCGTAGTCGCGGTCGAGGGCTCGTTGGCCGTCCTGCACCGACCGGGCGGCTGCGGTCAGCGCGGTGTCGACGTCTCGGGGGTCGGGGTCGTTGCGGGTAGCGAGGTCGCGGCTGTCGGAGATGTGCTCCCGGGCCTGGCCCAGGTAGGTCGTCCCCCGCTCGAAGTCACTGGTCGCGAGGCGGACCGCAACCCCGTCCAGCCAGCCCTTGACGGGATACAGGGACTCACCCGGCACCGCCGAGCGGGAGACGGCGCCGACGACGCCACCGACGATCAGGGCCGAAGCGGCAGCACCGACGAGGGCGCGGGGAAGCCCGCGGCCGACGACGAGGACGACCGGCGTGGCGCGGGAGGCGGCCCTCCGTGCGGCGCCGGTACGGGCTGCCGCAGCCGTGGGAGCCGGCAGCAGGTCCGCCTCGGCCATGAGGCGGACGCGCAGGGCGACCACGAACTCGGCGTCCGGACCGGGTGCCACAGCGCCCACCGACCACAGGCGCCCGCTGGTCTCGAGGAGGGCGTCGAGCCGCGGCTCGTCCAGCCGCTCTCCCTCCAGGGCGCGCTGGAAACGATCTGCCGAACGGTTCAGGACTGGCACGCCGACACCTCCCTCCCCAGCTCGGTCGCGGTCTTTCGTTCTGAGAACGAGGTGACGGGGCGGAAGTTACGCAGGGTCGCCCGCCTCACGGCGACGAGCACCCGCGTCCGGGGACGAGTGGCGACCGGGCGGTCAGAGTCCAGCATCGGCGAGCTCCCGGTGCAGGGAGCGGACGGCCCGCAGCTGCAGCTGTTTGACCGCCCCCTCGGACTTGCCGAGGACCTTGGCCGTCTCGGCGAGGGTGAGTCCCTGGAGGAAGCGCAGCACCACGCACTCGGCCTGTTCCGGCTTGAGGTTCCTCACGGCGGTGAGCAGACGCTCGTCGCGCAGCCGGTCGAGCACCGTCTGTTCGGGGGCGTCCACCCGTCGGTCGGCGTCGAGCATGTCGGCGGTGGTCACCTCCATGCGGAAGCGGGCCGACTTGGCGTTGTCCGTGATGAGGTTGCGGGCGATCGTGATGAACCACGCCGCGATGTCACGGCCCTGCCACGAGAAGGAGTCCATCCGGCGCAGGGCCCGCAAGAAGGTCTCCGAGGTGATGTCCTCGGCGAGCTGCTGACCGCCCACCCGGACGTAGACGTAGCGGTAGACGACATCGACGTAGCGCTCGTAGAGCAGGCCGAAGGCCTCGGCGTCCCCGCCCTGGGCCAGCTCCACCAGGGCGCTGATCCGCTCGAAGTCCTGGGGTGCCTCGCCCGGCCCGAACCCGGCTCGCGCCGCGGGTTCGCGGTCGTCCCCGGCGCTGCCACCACTGCTCCCACCGCCAACGCCGATACCCCGGGTCCCGGCATCGCCGGCCACGCTGAGGACGACCCGGAGCTGGTCGAGGAAGCTCTGGGTGGCTGGCCCCATCCCGTGGCCGACGGGGCCGCGCGGCCCGGCCGCCCATCCCGCGGCGGCATGCGCCGGCGACGGGACCTGCGGTGCGAGGGCGGCCGACCGCAGGGCAGCACCGAGTCCCGCGAACGGGTCCGCGGCACGACGACGTGGGCGCTGCCTGATGGGGGGAACCTCCTGCCCGCACAGTTTTGCCGATCTCGCGGCGTTTGTCAGGAGCTCTGCACCACACCTGCACGCACTCGCAGCCGCCCCGCACGGGAACTCGCCTACCCACGGGTAACCCTCCAGCGTCCCGGCGCCCATCCAGAAGTCGCGTGAGGAGCCGCCGCTGCGGCATACGCTGGTCCCGTGCCCGACCCTGCCCAGACCGACGCAACGGTCCCACCAAGGATCCGGCTCCTGGGCAAGCCCGGCTGCCACCTGTGCGACGAGGCCCGCGCCGTGGTCGCCCGGGTCGCCGCCGATCTGGGGATCGGGTGGGTGGAGGACTCGGTGCTCGAGGACCCAGACCTCATGCAGAGGTACGGCGAGCAGATTCCCGTGACCTTCGTCGACGGACGTCAGCACGACTACTGGCGGGTCGACGAGACCCGGCTCCGCGCGGCCCTGCAGGACTAGCCCGCCCCACCCCACACCCCGCCCCTCCGCACCGCACCGGCCCGTCACAGCCCCACACGCGGGGTGGTCAGGCCCACGCTGCACCCCTGTCCGGGTGGTCGCGGGGGGCCGGTGGTGACCTGGCTCACGCCGCTCGTGGGACGGCCGCTTGTGACTTTGTGCATCTGTTCACAAAGGCGTAATCTGCAACGGCAGCCCGCGTCAGCCAGGTGCGGACCCTGCGTGATCAGAAGGAGCCGGAGGAGACGTTGTCTGCCGACCCGAGCGCTCGTCGGGGCGTACCCGACGCCACGGTGGCACGGCTGCCGGAGTACCTGCGTGCCCTGACGGGGTTCGCAGAGCGCGGGATCACGTCGGTGTCGTCCGAAGAGCTCGCTGCTGCTGCGGGAGTCCGCAGCGCCAAGCTGCGCAAGGACCTGTCCCACCTCGGATCCTACGGCGTCCGCGGTGTCGGCTACGAGGTGGACCACCTCGCCTACCAGATCTCACGTGAGCTCGGACTGACCCAGGACTGGCCCGTGGCCATCGTCGGCATGGGCAACCTCGGCCACGCGCTGGCTGCCTACAGCGGGTTCGCCACGCGTGGCTTCCGGGTCGTGGCCCTGCTCGACCAGGACACGGCGCTGCACGCCCACGAGATCGCCGGCCTGACCGTGCGGTCCATGGACGCCCTCCCGTCGCTCGTCACCGACGAGGGCCTGGCCATCGGCGTCATCGCGACACCGGCCGCCTCGGCCCAGTCGGTCTGCGACCAGCTCGTCGGTGCCGGAGTCCGGTCGATCCTCAACTTCGCGCCCTGCGTGCTCGTCGTGCCGGACGACGTCGACGTCCGCAAGGTCGACCTCTCCACCGAGCTGCAGATCCTCGCCTTCCACGAGCAGCGCAGGTCGCTCGCGGCCCAGGGCGCCCTCGACGTGGTCGCCGAGGTGGTGTCCCGATGAGCCTGGTGATCCTCGGTCTGTCCCACCACACCGCGCCACTGTCGCTGCTGGAGTCGATGTCCCTCGACGCGCAGGGACGCTCCGAGCTGGCCGCCGACCTCTTCGGCCGCGAGAACCTCTCCGAGGTCACCGTGGTGTCCACCTGCAACCGCACCGAGGTGTATGCCGAGTCGCTCACCTTCCACGGCGCGGTCACCGACATCACCGACGCCCTCATCGAGGTGACGGGGGTGTCGCGCGACGAGCTGCGCGAGCACCTCTACGTCCACTACGAGGACCGCGCGATCGCGCACGCCTTCACGGTCGCCTGCGGCCTGGACTCGATGGCGGTCGGCGAGGCCCAGATCCTTGGCCAGATGCGGACCTCGCTGCGTGAGGCCCAGCGGGCCGGTCACGCCGGTCCCTCGCTCAACATCCTCTTCCAGCAGGCGCTGCGCGTCGGCAAGCGGGCCCACACCGAGACCGGGATCGACGCGGTGAGCGTCTCACTCGTCGAGGCAGGAATCGTCCGCGCAGAGCGCGAGCTCGGCGCCCTGTCCGGGCTCGACGTCCTCGTCGTCGGCGCGGGCGGCATGAGCTCGCTCGCCGCGACCACGGTGTCGCGCCACGGGGTACGTTCGCTGACCATCGTCAACCGCACCCTGACCAAGGCCACCCGGCTCGCCGAGCGCACCGGTGCCAGGGCTCGCCCGCTGGAGGAGCTCGGTCGCGCCCTTGCGGGCGCTGACGTCGTGATCTCGTGCACCGGCTCGACCGGGGTCGTCGTCGACCTGGCTGGGGCCGCAGACGCCCAGGTCCTGCGGGCTGGTCGCCCGCAGGCCTATGTCGACCTCGCCCTGCCCCACGACGTGGCGCCAGAGGTCGACTCGCTCAACGGGGTGACCCTGGCCGGCCTCGCCCGCCTCGGTGCGGACCTGTCGGGCGGCGCCACCTCCAGCGAGGTCCAGCAGGTCGCCGACCTCGTCATCGCGGAGGTCGCCGCCTACCTCACCTCTCGGGCCGCCGAGACCGTCGCACCGACCGTGGCTGCGCTGCGCTCGCTCGCCGCCGACGTCGTCGCCGGGGAGCTGACGCGCCTCGACCAGCGGCTGCCCGACCTCGACGACACCGAGCGAGCCGAGGTGCAGCTCGCGGTCCACCGCATCGTCGAGAAGCTCCTGCACACCCCGACGGTGCGCGTGAAGGAGCTCGCCGTCGGTGGCCACGGCGACGGCTACGCGCAGGCGCTGCGCGAGCTGTTCGACCTGCGCCCCGGCGAGGCTGCCGTCGCGTCCGTGCCCCCCGAGCGGGGAGGTATGCCGTGAGTGCCACCTCGTCGACGGCATACGCCACCGCCTCGCCGAAGCCGGCGCAGCCGCTGACCCTGCGAATGGGCACTCGGCGCAGCGCCCTGGCCACGACCCAGTCAGCCTGGGTGGCCGACCGGCTGCGGGCCGTGGGCCACACCGTGGACCTGGTCACGATCGTCACCGAGGGCGATACCTCGACCGCGTCCCTGTCCAGCCTGGGCGGCACGGGCGTCTTCGCTGCAGCCCTGCGCCGAGCCCTGCTCGCGGGCGAGGTCGACTTCGCCGTCCACTCGCTCAAGGACCTGCCCACCACCCCCGAGCCCGGTCTGACGATCGCCGCCGTGCCGGTCCGCGAGGACCCGCGCGACGTCCTCATCGCCACTGGAGGTCGCACTCTCGGCGAGCTGGGGGAGGGCGCCGTCGTCGGCACCGGCTCCCCGCGCCGGGTGGCGCAGCTCGCGGCGCTCGGGATGGGCCTGTCCTTCAAGGACATCCGCGGCAATGTCGACAGCCGCATCGCGATGGTGCACGACGGTGACCTCGACGCCGTGGTCCTGGCCCGCGCCGGGTTGGCCCGGCTGGGGCGGCTCGACGAGGTCACCGAGGTGATCGACCCGCTGCAGATGCTGCCGGCCCCCGGTCAGGGTGCCCTCGCCGTCGAGTGCCGTGAGGGCGACGGTGCCACGCGCGCTGCGCTCGCCGTGCTCGAGGACGCCGAGTCGCGCGTGTGCGTGACCGCGGAGCGGGCGATCCTGGCCGCGCTGGAAGCGGGCTGCTCCGCGCCGGTCGGAGCCCTGGCCGAGGTCGTCGAGGGCGAGGACGGCCTCGAGCTGTCGCTGCGTGCCTTCGTCGGCGCCCTCGACGGCTCGGTGGACCTGCGTCGTTCCCTCATCGGCTCTGTCGCCGAGGCGACCGCACTCGGCCACCGTCTGGCCGAGGTCCTCCTGGAGGACGGCGCCGACGTGCTGCGCGGACCCGAGGAGAGACCACCGGCCCCCGCTGCGGGGTCGGACGCGCCGCTCCTGCGAGCGGCCACGAGCCACAGCAGGCCCCCCGACCCACCCGGGGCGAACGGAGCTCCTCCGCTCGCCGCCCCCGTCCGCCGCCCAGAAAACGACAGCACGGAGCGTGCCACGTGAGCCCCACGCGCTCGACCCAGCCCACTACCAAGTCCACCCGCCAGCCGGGTCGCGTCGCCTTCGTCGGCGCCGGCCCGGGCGACGCCGGTCTCATGACCGTGCGCTCACTCGAGTTCCTCGCCAAGGCCGACGTGGTCGTCATCGACCAGGTCGCGCGGGAGGAGGTCGTCGGCCGCCACTGCCCCGAGGGTGTCGAGGTCGTCGACGCCGGCCACGGCGACCACGGCCAGCCGCTCACCCACGCCATGCGTGCCAAGCTCGTCGTCAAGGCGGCGAAGGCTGCGCAGGGCGGGCTCGTCGTCCGCCTCATGGACGGCGACCCGGCCACCTTCAACGGTCTGGCCGAGGAGGCTCTGGCCTGCCAGAAGGCCGGCATCGGCTTCGACATCGTCCCCGGTGTCAGCGCTGTCTCGGCAGTCCCGGCCTACGCGGGCATCCCGCTGACCTCGAGCAGCTCCCCCGCCGTCCACGTCATCTCGGCGAACGACCGGTCCGTCAACTGGTCCGCCTCCGCGACGGAGTCGGTCACCGTGGTGCTGCTCGGCGCCCCGGACGACCTCGCCGGCGCGCTCGGCAAGCTGCTGGCCGCCGGCCGTTCCGAGTCGAGCCCGGTCGCCCTGACCGAGCGCGGCACGACGATCCGCCAGTCGACGCGGGTCACCACCCTGGGCGAGGTCGCCACGGTCATGAAGAGCGTGGAGTTCCCGGCCCTCGCGGTCGTCGGCTCGACCGTGGCGCTGCGTGAGCAGCTGTCGTGGTTCGAGACCAAGCCGCTGTTCGGCTGGAACGTGCTCGTCCCGCGGACCAAGGAGCAGTCGGGCTCGACGATCTCGCGGCTGGAGTCCTACGGCGCCACCGCCGAGGTCGTCCCGACGATCAGCGTCGAGCCGCCGCGGACGCCTCAGCAGATGGAGCGCGCGGTCAAGGGCCTGGTCACCGGCCGCTATGAGTGGATCGGCTTCACCTCCGTCAATGCCGTCAAGGCGGTCCGCGAGAAGTTCGAGGACTTCGGGCTCGACGCCCGCGCCTTCGCCGGGCTCAAGGTGGCAGCCGTCGGTGGCGTCACCGCCGAGGCGTTGCGCGAGTGGGGGATCGTGGCCGACCTCGTGCCGTCGGGTGAGAAGTCGGCTCACGGCCTGCTCGCCGACTGGCCCCCCTACGACGAGGTGCTGGACCCCATCAACAGGGTCTTCCTGCCGCGCGCAGACATCGCCACGGACACGCTGGTCGCCGGTCTGGTGGAGATGGGCTGGGAGGTCGACGACGTGACGGCCTACCGCACGGTCCGCGCTGCCCCGCCGGCCGTCGAGATCCGTGAGGCCATCAAGGGCGGGCAGTTCGACGCCGCGGTCTTCACGTCGTCCTCGACGGTGCGCAACCTCGTCGGTATCGCCGGTAAGCCGCACCCGTCGACGGTCATCGCCTGCATCGGCCCGGCCACGGCCAAGGCTGCCGAGGAGCACGGCCTGCGGGTCGACGTCCTCGCCCCCGAGGCGTCCTCGGACTCGTTGGTCGACGCCCTGGCCGACTACGGGCTGGGCCTGGCAGCAGCCGCTGCCGAGGCCGGTGAGGACGTGGTGCGACCGAGCGCCAAGAAGGCCTCGTCGCGTCGTCGGGCCAAGTGACCGGGGCGGCAGTGCCTGACGCACGCTTCCCGACGGGGCCGGTCATCCGGCCCCGTCGGCTGCGGCAGTCCACTGCTGTGCGCCGGCTGGTCGCCGAGACCCGCCTGCACCCGGCCGAGCTGGTCCTGCCGGTGTTCGTCCGCGAGGGCATCACCGAGCCGGTTCCCATCACCGCAATGCCGGGCGTCGTCCAGCACACCATCGAGTCCCTGGTCGCCGAGGCGCACCGCGCTGTCGAGGCAGGGCTGGGCGGGCTCATGCTGTTCGGGGTGCCGGAGCACAAGGATGCCGTCGGATCCGGCGCCGAGGACCCGGACGGCATCCTCAACCTCGCGCTGCGCGCGGTCGCCGATGCCGTGGGGGACCAGCTCGTCGTCATGGCCGACCTGTGCCTCGACGAGTTCACCGACCACGGCCACTGCGGGGTCCTCACCGAGGACGGCCGGGTCGACAACGACTCGACGCTCGAACGGTATGCCGCGATGGGGCTCGCGCAGGCCCGCGCCGGCGCCACGGTGCTCGGCCTCTCCGGGATGATGGACGGCCAGGTCGCCTTCGTCCGGGATGTCCTGGACGCCGAGGGTTTCACCGACACCGTGATCCTCGCCTACTCCGCGAAGTACACCTCCGGCCTCTACGGCCCCTTCCGCGAGGCCGTGCAGTCATCCCTCCAGGGGGATCGCGCGACCTACCAGCAGGACCCCGCCAACGCCACGGAGTCGCTTCGAGAGCTCGAGCTAGACATCGCGGAGGGCGCTGACATCGTCATGGTCAAGCCGGCCGGACCGCACTTGGACATCGTCGCGGCGGCCGCTGCCATGTCGCCGGTTCCTGTTGCGGCGTACCAGATCTCGGGCGAGTACAGCCAGATCGTCGCGGCCGCCGAGAACGGCTGGATCGACCGCGAGCGGGTGATGATGGAGTCGCTCGTCGGCATCCGCCGGGCGGGAGCGCAGATCATCCTGACCTACTTCGCGCTCGAGGCCGCCGCCCTGCTCTGACCCGGTCGACCCCTCACGCCCGACGGGCGAACACCGCGTCGACCGCGGGGATGCGGGCGCGGTAGCCGCGCAGCAGCTCACGGGCCACCGTCACCGAGTCGACCAGGGGGTGCAGCGCGAACGCCTCCACGGCCTCGCGCTCCGAACCGGTGGCCGAGGCCGAGATGGTCAGTCGCTCGACCCCCTTGACCTGCAGGACCAGACCGAGCTGGTGGCTGGTCAGGGGGCTGACCGGCAGCGGCCTCGGGCCGTCGGCGTCGACGGTGCAGGGCACCTCGACGACGGCGTCGTCGGGCACCCCGGGGACGGCACCGCGGCTGCGGACGTTGAGGATCAGCGAGGCTGGTTCGCCGCGGGAGATCGCGGCCATGATCGCCAGGGCCACGCCCTCGTAGCCGCCCCCCTGCACATCGTGCTCGTCGCGCTCCTCGCCCTCCTCCCGGGCCTCCTTCATGTAGGTCGCGTTGCGCTCCATGCGGACGCGGTCCCACTCGCCGAGCGCGTCGGAGGGTGCGGCCGCCATCGCGGCGTAGAAGCCGCGCTGCTGGTCCAGCAGGTACTCGCCGCGGGTCTGGTCGGCACTCGTGATCGAGGCGACCGCGTCGCGGGTGAAGTAGTAGTAGTAGAGGTACTCGTTGGGGATCGCGCCGAGGGTGCGGATCCAGTCGAGGCCGAACAGCTGTCCCTCCTCCATCGAGCCGAGCAGCCGGTCGTCGGCGAGCAGCTGCGGCAGGACGTCCTCACCGCCGCAGTGGACGCCACGCAGCCAGCCGAGGTGGTTGAGCCCGACGTAGTCGACGGTCGTGGTGAGCGGGTCGAGCCCGAGTGTGGCCGCGGCCCGACGGCCGAGGCCGATGGGGGAGTCGCAGATGCCGACGACGCGGTCGCCGAGGACCTGCTGCATCGCCTCGGTGATCATGCCGGCGGGGTTGGTGAAGTTGATGACCCAGGCGTCGGGGGCGACGACGCGGACGCGTTCGGCCACGTGACGTGCGACGGGCAGCGTGCGCAGGCCGAACGACAGCCCGCCGGGGCCGGTGGTCTCCTGGCCGAGCAGACCGAGGTCGAGCGCGACACGTTCGTCGGCCGTGCGACCCTCGAGCCCGCCGACACGGATCGCCGAGAACACGAAGTCGGCTCCTTCGAGCGCTTCGTCGAGGTCGGTCGTCGTCAGCACCGACGGGGGCGCGTCGTGGCCCTGTCCCATCTGGGTCAGCACGCGGCCGATGGCCTCGAGGCGCAACGCGTCGACGTCGTGAAGGCGCACCTCGTCGACCCGCTGCTCGTGGTGGTCGGTGAGCAGGGCTCCGTACACCAGCGGGGTCCGAAAACCCCCGCCCCCCAGGATCGCGAGCCTCATACGACGTGGACCTCCGTGCCTGCCGCGCGAGCGGCTTCGAGGGTGGGGCCGTCGGCCCCCGTGGTGGTGATGACGGCATCGAACTCGTCGAGGCCGCACACGCGCAGCGCCCCGGTGCCGGGGAACTTGTGGCGGTCGACGAGGAGCACCGAACGCTGGGACGTGGCGAGCATGGCCCGTTTGACCGGCACCTCGACCAGGGTGGTGTCCAGGACCGTGCCGTCGGCGGCCACCCCGCTGGCACCGAGGAACGCACAGTTGGCGCGCACCTGGCGCAGGGCGTCCTCGGTGAGCGCGCCGACCAGCGAGTGGTAGGTGCGGCGGACGATCCCGCCGAGCAGGACGAGCTCGACCTGGGGGTCGTCACGCAGCACGTCGAGGACGGCCAGGCTCGCGGTGACCACGGTGACGGCTCGGCCGCGCAGCTCGCGGGCCAGCATCATCGTCGTGGTGCCGATGTCGAGGATCACGCAGTCGCCGTCGGCCACCATCGCAGCAGCCCGGACCGCGACGGCGTGCTTGTCCTCGGCGTCGTTGGCGGCCACCTCGGCGAACCCGCGCAACGCGTCGGCGTCGGTGTCGGGGGGGTCGTGGGCGGCCCCGGTCGCCTTCGTCCCCTCCGCGCCGTCGAGGACGACGCCGTCGAGGATCGCGCCGCCGTGGACCCGGCGCAGCGCCCCGGCCGTCTCGAGCTCGATGAGGTCGCGACGGACCGTGGCCAGGCTGACATCACAAAGCGCGGCCAGCTCCTCCGTGGAGGCGAGACCGTGGGAGTGCAGCAGCTCGACGATCGAGCGGTGCCGGGTGACCCGCATAGAGGCAACATAACAATCACTTCCGCGCAGCGATATGCACAACGCTGAAGAATAGTGATCGTTATTGCTTGTCTCGGCCGGAGCAACAAGGCATTCTGGCCAGCAGGCCCACCGACGAACAGGAGCCCGAGCCGTGCCCGACCAGGCAGAAGACCACGAGGACCAGGTCTACGACCCCCTCGCGTCGCTGCGCACCCCCGGTGCTCCCGAGCTCGACGTCCTCATCTGGGGGACGGTCTTCCTCGACATCATCTTCACCGGCCTCGACGCCCTCCCGGAGGACGGCCAGGAGGTGTGGGCCGACGGTATGGGGTCGTGCCCCGGCGGGATCGCCAACCTCGCCGTCGCCGCCCGCCGCCTCGGCCTGCGGACCTCGCTCGCCGCCGCGTTCGGCGACGACGCATACGGCGACTTCTGCTGGGAGACCCTGGCGGACAACGAGCACGTGGACCTGAGCAGGTCGCAGCGCTTCGAGGGCTGGCACTCGCCGGTCACCGTCTCGATGGCCGTCAACCGCGACCGCGGCATGGTCAGCCACGGGCACGCGCCGCCACTGGGCCCCGGCGAGCTCATCGGTACGCCGCCGCTGACGCGGGCGGTGATGGTCGAGCTGTCCGAGCAGCGGCCACTCATCGACCAGTCCGAGCCCACCTGGGTCCAGCAGGCCCGAGCCGCCGGTTCCCTCGTCTTCGCCGACGTGGGCTGGGACCCGAGCGGCCGCTGGTCCGCCGAGGTGCTCGACCAGCTCGCGGTCTGCCACGGCTTCCTGCCCAACGCCGGCGAGGCGATGGCCTACACCCGCACCAACACCCCGCACGAGGCGCTCTACGCCTTGGCCGACCACGTGCCGCTCGCCGTCGTCACCAACGGCGAGTCCGGTGCGCTGGCGATCGACTCGGCCACCGGCGAGGAAGCCGTCGTGCCCGCCCTGCGCGTGCCGGCCATGGACCCGACCGGCGCCGGAGACGTGTTCGGTGCCTCGATCGTCCTCGGCACCCTCGCCGGGTGGCCCCTGCAGCAGCGCCTCGCCTTCGCAGCCCTCTGCTCGTCGTTGTCGGTGCAGCAGTTCGGAGGCAGCCTCGCCGCGCCCGGCTGGGGCGACATCGCCGACTGGTGGATCCATCAACGGTCCTCGGGCGACGCCAGCTCCTACCATCAGTCGCTCCTGCGCCGTTACGCGTTCCTCGACGACCTCGTGCCGACCATCCCGCTCGGCGCCGGCCGCCGGGCCACTGCCACCATCGCCCGCCATGTCGACGTGGAGGGCTACCCGTGAGCCGCCCCGCACGACCTCCTGCAGCAGCACCGCGCAGCACTGTCAGCCACGCGCCATACCCCTCAAGGAGAACGCCCATGAGGAACCGTCCCACGATCCTGCTGGCCACCGCCGGCCTCGTCGGCGCTGCAGCCCTCGCTGCCTGCACGCCGGGCTCCAACGCCGACACCTCGGGCACCACCCCCACGGGCCAGGTGTCGACCGACGCCTCGAAGCTGGGTGACGTCACGCTGACCATCTGGGACCAGGAGGTCCGCGGCGGCCAGGCGGCCCAGATCGAGGAGCTCAACAAGCAGTTCCAGGCCAAGTACCCCAACATCACCATCAAGCGGGTCACGCGCTCCTTCGACGACCTCAAGACGACGCTCAAGCTGGCGCTCTCGGGCAACACCCCACCCGACGTCTTCCAGGCCAACAACGGCCGCCCGGACATGGGCTCGTTCGTCCAGGCCGGCCAGCTCGTCGCGCTCGACAAGTACTCCACCGCCTACGGCTGGGACAAGAGGTTCCCCGAGTCGGTGCGCAAGTACTCGTCCTACAGCCAGGACGGCAAGACCTTCGGCGACGGCAACCTGTACGGCCTGCCGCAGGTGGGCGAGGTCGTGGGCATCTACGCCAACACGGACATCCTCAAGAAGGCCGGGGTCAACGAGGTCCCGAAGACGTGGGCCGACTTCGAGGCCAGCCTCGGCGCGATCAAGGACGCCGGCGAGCAGCCGCTGGTCCTGGGCAACCTCGACAAGTGGCCGGCCATCCACGTCTTCGGCACCGTGCAGGCCCAGACCACCGAGCCCGACGCGATCCGCACCCTCGGCTTCGGCCAGAAGGGTGGCTCGTGGAAGACCCCAGAGAACACCAAGGCTGCGCAGACGCTCGTCGACTGGGTGGACAAGGGCTACTTCTCCAAGGATGTCAACGCCCTCGGCTACGACCCGGCGTGGCAGGCGTTCTCCAAGGGCAAGGGTGCCTACCTCATCGCCGGCACCTGGCTGCAGGCCGACCTCGGCAAGGCCATGGGCGACAAGGTGACCTTCACCCTCCCGCCGGCAGCCGCCGGCACGCCGGTCGCCACCGGTGGCACCGGCATCCCGTGGGCCGTGTCGAGCAAGAGCAAGAGCCCTGACGCCGCCGCGGCGTACATCGACTTCATCACGAGCAAGGACGCCATGGGCGTGCTCGCGAAGAACGACAACCTGCCGATCGCCGACACCGCGGACCAGACCGCCGGCGACGCGCTCGGCAAGGACGTCTTCGCGGCGTTCGGCACCGCGGTCAAGGACGACGCGCTCGTTCCCTACCTCGACTACGCGACGCCGACGATGGCAGACACCCTCGGCGCCTCGCTGCAGGACCTGCTCGCGAAGAAGGCGACACCGGACAAGTTCCTCGACACCGTCGAGAAGGACTACAGCGAGTTCGTGGCCTCGAACGGCTGAGGATGACCCCCCCTTCGACCACGGGTCGGCCCGCGCCCACCAGCGCGGGCCTACCCGAGCGACCGCCGCAGGCCCGTCGCCCCCGTCGGGGCTTGCTGCGC
>JBDSKZ010000144.1:0-17899 GCA_039916625.1 Pedococcus sp. | reverse complement strand
GCCGCGGCACCCGAGCAGGCAGGAGCACCCCGTGCACGTCCCCGATGGCTTCCTCGACGCCCCCACCTCGCTGGGGACGGCGGTCGTCGCCGCGGCAGCGGTGGGCGTGGCCCTGCGTGGGGCCCGCCGCGAGCTCGACGACCGCACCGCTCCCCTGGCCGGCCTGGTGGCGCTGTTCGTCTTCGCGACCCAGATGCTCAACTTCCCGATCGGCGCAGGCACCTCGGGGCACCTCCTGGGTGGTGCTCTCGCCGCTGTGCTCGTGGGGCCCTTCACCGCAACGCTCGCGATCACCGTGGTGCTCATCGTCCAGGCCATCCTCATGGCCGACGGCGGCATCACGGCGCTGGGCACGAACATCACCCTCATGGGCATCATCGGCGTCTGGGTCGGCTGGAGCGTCTTCAAGCTCGTCCAGGCCGTACTGCCCAAGCGCGTTTCCATGGTCGTCCCCGCTGCCGCCGCCGGCGCCCTGGTGTCCGTGCCGGTCGCGGCTTTCGGCTTCGCCGCCCTCTTCGCCCTCGGCGGCAACGCCGACGTGCCCTTCGCGACCGTCGCCACCGCCATGGTCGGGGTGCACGTCGTCATCGGCATCGGTGAGGCAGCGATCACGGCCATGGCCGTGGCCAGCATCGTCCTCACTCGACCCGACCTCGTCTACGGCGCCAAATCGGTTCTGGCGCAACGTGAGCTGACGATTCGTACCGCGGTGAGCGCATGACCCGTCCGCCCGACCAGGGAACGACCGACGCATCCTCTGACCCCCCGGGGGCCAACGCCGCGGACCCGGAACAGGCCCCGCCACGACGTCGCGTCTCCATGCGGACGCTCCTGGTCGTCGGCGTCCTCGTCTCGCTCTTGCTGGCCGGCGTGGTCTCGTTCTACGCCTCCAGCCACCCCGACGGCCTGCTGTCCGTGGCCGGCCGGGAGGGGTTCCTCGGCAGTGCGAAGAACCACGCGAGCAGCGAGTCGCCGTTCGCCGAGTACGCCACCCGCGGCGTCCAGAACGCCCGCCTTTCCGGTGGCATCGCGGGCGTCGTGGGCCTCGCCGTGGTGGGCGCCATCGCCGGTGGGCTGTTCATGGCGCTGCGTCGCCGCGACCGCGACCAGCAGGGCGACTGAAGTGGGCGCAGGGCACGGCCACCACCTGCACTACCACGGGCACTCGCTGGTCCACCGGCTGCCCGCGCACGTCAAGCTCGTCACCCTCCTGACCTACGTCGTGGCCGTGGTGCTCACCCCGCGCACGGCCTACTGGGCGTATGGCGTGCACCTCCTGCTCATCCTGACCGCCCAGCGCGCGAGCCGGGTGCCGTTCGGCTACTTCGCCAAGCGGATGCTCGTCGAGACGCCGTTCGTGGTGTTCGCCCTGCTCGTGCCGTTCGTCGCCACCGGGCCCAAGGTGTCGGTCGGACCACTGGAGCTCTCGGAGCAGGGCCTGGTGTCCGGTGGAGCACTGCTCGCCAAGGGCACGCTCGGCGTGATGGCCTCGCTCGTCGTCGCCACGACGACCGAGCCGCGACACGTCGTCGCGGGGCTCGAGAAGCTGCGCCTGCCCACCCTGCTCGTGCAGATCATGGGCTTCATGGTGCGCTACCTCGAGGTCGTCACCGGCGAGCTGGCCCGGATGCGGATCGCGCGCGAGTCACGCGGCTTCCGGGCGCGGTCGGTCCGGGCCTGGCCCGCGCTGGCTTCCACCGCCGGGGCGCTGTTCATCCGCTCCTACGAGAGAGGCGAACGCGTGCACCTCGCCATGCTGTCCCGCGGCTACCAGGGGCAGCTCCCGGTGACCCACCCGCTCACGGCGACCCCCGCCCAGTGGCGTGTCGCCGGCGCCATACCCGTCGGCGCCGTCCTCACCCTCCTCGCGGCGGTGATCCTGTGAGCACCCCGGTCCTGGACGTGACCGGGCTCGCCTTCGCCTACCCCGACGGCCACCAGGCGCTGTACGGCGTAGACCTGCACGTGCGCCGCGGCGAGCGCGTCGCCCTCCTCGGCCCCAACGGCGCCGGCAAGACCACCCTGGTGCTGCACCTCAACGGGATCCTCACCGCGGGTGCCGGCTCGGTGTCGGTGTCGGGCCTGCCGGTCACGCGTGACAACCTCATGGAGATCCGGCGCCGGGTCGGTGTGGTGTTCCAGGACCCCGACGACCAGCTGTTCATGCCGACGGTGCGCGCGGACGTCGAGTTCGGGCCGGCGAACCTCGGCCTGCGCGGAGCCGAGCTCGAACGCCGGGTCGTCGACGCCCTCGACCGCGTCGGGATGGTGGACTACATCGACCGTCCACCGCACCACCTGTCGTTCGGCCAGCGCCGACGCGTCGCCGTCGCCACGGTGCTGGCGATGGAGCCCGAGGTGCTGGTCCTGGACGAGCCGTCGTCGAACCTCGACCCGGCCTCACGCCGCGAGCTGGCCGACATCATCCGGTCGCTGGACGTAACGGTGCTGATGGTCACCCACGACCTGCCCTACGCGTACGAATTGTGCCCGCGCTCGGTCGTGCTCTCAGACGGGGTGGTGGTGGCGGACGACGCGACGCGCCAGGTCCTCACCGACGACGCCCTCATGGCGGCCCACCGGCTCGAGCTGCCCTTCGGGTTCGACCCGCGCACCATCCCGGCGCCGTAGGGCACTCGCACTTCCAGGAGGTCCAACGGACCCGGGTGCGGAGCGGCTACAGCCACTCGGCGCTGTCGGTGCCCCACCGGTGCCCGACGTGGGCGAACCCCGTCGGCCCGTCGGCGACTCGGAACGCTGGTCGTGACTGCACCACGGTGCCGTGCTCGGTCGGCGTGGGCACCGTCCACGGCGACGGGTCGGTGATCGTCACGGCGGGTCCGTCCAGCGCGTCGGCCTGCAGCAGCCAGTGGGCGGTGCGGGCGAGGTGCGCCGACACCCGCCACGTCCCGCCGGTCGCGGCGCGATTCCTCAGCGCCGCCAGAACTCCCGCCGCCAACAGGTAGCCCGTCGCGTGGTCGAGCGCCTGCGCCGGCATCGCCCCTGGCTGCACGCCATCCGGCGACTCGAGCAGCGCGATACCGGTCGCGGCCTGGACGATGCTGTCGAACCCGCGCCGCCCACCCCACGGACCGGCTGGCGTCCACGCCGAGAGGGTGGCGCACACCAGGTGCGGGTGGGTCCGTACGAGGTCGTCCGCGTGCAGGCCGAAGACCTCGAGCGCCCCCCGTCGGTAGCCGGTGACGAGGACATCGGCAGAGTCCAGCAGCTCGTGGAACCGTTGCCGCGCACGGGGTTCGTGCAGGTCGACCAGGGTGGAGCGCTTGCCGGCCCCTGTGTCGAGGTGCTGGACCTCGAGCTCGGGCAGGTGCGGGCTGTCGACACGCAGGACGTCGCACCCGAGGAACGCCAAGGTGCGCGTGGCCACCGGTCCCGCGATGACCCGCGTCAGGTCGAGGACCCGCGGACGGTCAGGGACCGGTATGGCGCCCGCGTCACCGACGTCGCGCACGGCAAGGACGTCGTGGGCCGCCACGGCCGCAGCCTGCTCTTCTGCCATCCACTCCCCCAGCGACCGCACCCGCACCGCGATCCCGTGGTCGGAGGTGACGACGTCCTCGATGTCCTGCGCCGAGCGTTCGGCGATCGCTGCTGCAGCGTCGTCGCGCACCGCCGACTCGGGAAGGTCGAGGGCTCGCAGCAGCCGCTCCCGGTGGTGCGGGTAGTTCGCGTGCGTCCGCACCCAGCCGTCGCGGGTGCGGAAGAAGCCCGACAACGGCGCGAAGCCGCTCTGCCCCACCCCGTCGACCGTCTGCACCTGGTCGCTGCGGAAGGCCACGGAGACCTGTCGCGGGTCGACGTGCACGCGGCCGTCACCGCCCTTATCAGCGCTGGGCCGACCAGCGCCGCCCCGACCTGCGCCGCCCCGACCGCCGCGCAGCGCCAAGCCCGCCAGACCCGCGGCCGCGACCGAGCCGGTGGCCAGGGTGTTGACCGGCAGGACGGAGGGAAGGGCACTCCCGGCCGGGAGATCGAGGTGCGCGGCTGCATACTCCTCGGCGAGGCCGAGAGTGGGCAGGACCTGTCGCAGCAACGGGTTCACCCTCTGGAGCCTATGCCCGGGCGCGAACGCGGCAGGACCGCCAGCCGGTCAGCTCGCGGCGACGGGCGCAGCCACCGGTGGGACGACGACTGCGTCGAGGGGCACGAGGCGACCCAACCGGCCCTCGATGTCGAGCCGGATGGTTTCGCCGCAGGGCCCCTCGGCGAGGACGACCACGTCAGCGGTCCCGGCGTCCGCTGCCATCGCCACGACCCGGGTGCCGGACTCGGCGGACCGTTGCGCGCACTCCTCGCCCAGCACAGACCTGAGCTCGGCGAGGCCCGCAGGAGTCAGCACGAGCTTGGCCTCCACGGGTCGGGCGTCGAGGACCGCCCCGGCCGCCGGCGTGCCCCCCTCCGGGTTGGCCGCCCACGCAAAGGTGATGATGCCGGCGGCTGCGAGCGCCGCCAGCCACAGGACCGCGGTGCGGGCGGAGTCGAACCGTCGACGCACGTTGAGATAGCCCTTCATCTGGATCAGCGCGGTCACGTGGGACTTGAGGGACTGCACCTCCGCCTCGGCCAGCTCCTCGCGCTTCGTGGCGCGGGCGAGGCGACCCGTGAGCTCCTCGGAGGGCTTGACCGCGTCGGCGACCTCCACCTCGAGTGCGGCGCGTCGCCGGTGGGCGCTGCGTTCCTCGTCCCGGGCCGTCTCGTAGTCGACCAACAGCGCTTGGACGTTCTCTCGGCCTGCCCGATAGCCCGAGTCTGCGGCGAGGACCTCCCTCATCGGCACCTCACGCGACTCCCGCACCAGCCCGTGCACGCCCGAGAAGTCCAGCGGCAGCACGGTGCTGAGCTGGTAGATGGCGCCGGTCGTGGCCCCGACGACGACGACCGCGGCAGCGACGGCGACCAGGAGGCGGGTCGGGTGCTCGGTCGGGAGTGCGCCCAGGGACGACAGCTGCGTGCCGGCCAGCATCACCGCGGCCACAGCAGCGAAGGCCCCGATCAGCCACTTGGCCACTTCCCGCAGCTGGGTGGTGGCCGGCAGGAACGGGTTCGACGCCGGGGCGGGCTGCGGGCTCCCCGAGTCGACCTTCACCTCGAGGACAGGGTTCTCCTCCGACCCGGGATCATCGCGCCGGGCGCGCGTGACCACAGCGCCCAGCACGCCCGTCCGACGGCGCAGCCCCGACCGCCAGTCCACCCGACGTCAGCTGCGCTCGTCAGCGGCCAGGCCGTACTCGCCAGCCACGTCGATGATCGCTTCCTTGGCGACGGCCTCGACCTCGTCACCCACAGAGACGATGTTCAACCCTGGGTGCTGGTCCTTCAAGCGCCCCAGCACGGTCCGCAGGACCACCTTCGGGAACGCCGAGATGACGATGATCCCCCCGTCTCCCGCAGCAGAGACCACGCCGTTCCCGCCATCGCTGCCGAACGCCGAGACCGAAAGGATCTTTCCCTCGGCCCGTAGCGTGAACTTCTTGTCGTCGAACTCGACCATGGCTCCCCCGTTCGTCGCGAACTCCAGGCTCCACCAGTGTGGCGTCGCGGGGAGAGTCCCGCTAGTACCCCTCGGGGAGCAGCTCGCCCACGGCGGCACGGGCCTCGAGACGGTTCGTCACCGGGGCCAGCGGGCACACCCAGCGGTGGTCGTAGACGCACGACGGGTTGTAGGCGAAGTTGAGGTCGACCACCCAGCGGCCGGAGTCGTCGCGCCCGAGGTCGGTGCCCTTGACCGTGTCGAGGAGGTACCGGCCGGCGCCGTACGTCTCCTGCCCGGCCGATCCGTCGCGGACGGGCAGGAACAGCCCGCCGCCGTAGGAGTCGAGCCACCAGAGGTCGAGGGTGCCCAGGTCGCCCAGTGTCACCCGGCCCACACCGCGGAACGGCACCACCCCGTCGGTCGCGGACCGGAACTCCCACGGCTCCTGCTCGGCCGCCTCGATGTCCGGGACGAACCGGAAGGCCGGGTCGTATGGCGCGTGCCGCAGCCGCTGCGCCTCGCGGCGCGGGGAGGCCGGGTGCTCGAGGAACAGCCGCGACCGGGTGTCGACCCAGAGCGCATGGGCCGCGGCGGGGTTCTGCTCTGCTCGGATCGCGCCGTAGAGGGCATGCACCTCCCGGCGCCAGGAAGCCGTGTCGAGCGCGCCCTTGCTGGGTACGTCCTGGGCCTGCACGGGAGACTGGATGGGTTCGGTCACGTGCGCAAGGCGGGACTTGAACCCGCACACCCGAAGGCACCAGGACCTAAACCTGGCGCGTCTGCCAATTCCGCCACTTGCGCGTGGACGTCACTCTACGGGTTCAGCCGAGCAGGTCGCGCAGGTGCGGGACCATCGCACGGAAGGCCTTGCCACGGTGCGAGATCGCGTTCTTCTCCTCCGGCGAGAGCTCGGCCGCGTGGCGGCTGTCGCCCTCGACGACCAACACCGGGTCATACCCGAAACCGTTGGCGCCCTTGGGCTCTCGCGCCAGCGAACCCTGCATGCGACCCTCGGCGGACCGCACCGTACCGTCCGGCAGCGCCAGCACCGCGGCACAGACGAACGCCGCAGCGCGGTGCTCGTCCTTGACGTCGGCGACCTGGGCGAGCAGCAGCTCGAGGTTGGCCCGGTCGTCGCCGTGGCGACCGGCCCAGCGAGCCGAGAAGATGCCCGGTGCCCCACCGAGGACATCGACCGCGAGGCCGGAGTCGTCGGCCAGTGACGGCAGCCCGGTGAAGTCGGCGAGCGCCTGCGCCTTGAGTCGTGCGTTCCCCTCGAACGTCACCTCGTCCTCGACGACGTCGGGAGCGCCGGGGAAGTCGCCAGCGCCGACGATCTCCAGGTCGAGCTCGTCGACGACGTCAGCCAGGATCGCCCGCAGCTCGACGACCTTGTGGTCGTTGCGGGTGGCGAGGACGACGCGCGTCACTGCTCGCGCTCTCGCGCCGTGGCGGCGAGCGCCTCCTGCTGCCTGGTGGTCAGGTCCGCACAGCCTTGGGTGGCCTTGTCCAGCAGGGCGTTCAGCATGTCGCGGTCGAACGGCTCGGCCTCGGCGGTCCCCTGGATCTCGATGAACCGTCCGTCGCCGGTCATGACGACGTTCATGTCGGTCTCGGCAGTGGAGTCCTCGGGGTAGTCCAGGTCGATGACGGCCTGGCCCTTGACGATGCCCACGGAGACGGCGGCGAGCGAGCCGGTGAGCGGCTGGGCGGTCTTGGCGATCAGCCCCTTGGCACGAGCGTCCTCGATCGCGTCGACCAGCGCCACGTACGCCCCCGTGATCGCCGCGGTGCGCGTGCCACCGTCGGCCTGCAGGACGTCGCAGTCCAGGACGATGGTGTTCTCGCCCAGTGCCTTGGTGTCGATGACCGCGCGCAGGCTTCGCCCGATGAGGCGGCTGATCTCGTGGGTGCGGCCGCCGACCTTGCCCTTGCGCGACTCGCGGTCGGAACGGGTGTTCGTCGAACGCGGCAGCATCTCGTACTCGGCCGTGACCCAGCCGGTGCCCTTGCCCTTGAGCCAGCGCGGCACCCCAGCGGTGAACGACGCGGCGCACAGCACCCGGGTGCGGCCGAACTCGACGAGCACGCTGCCCTCGGCGTGGTCCAGCCAGTTGCGGGTGATGCGCACCTCGCGGGTCTGGTCGGGGGTGCGGCCGTCATGGCGCGGCTGCGGAATCGGTGCGGTGGGGTCGGTCACGCCCGCAAGGTTAACCGTCGTCGGTGGGCCGTCCTAGCATGGACCCCATGGCTGCAACCTTCCCGATCGGTGCCCACGTCGACTCGGCCGATCCGGTGACGGCCGCCCAGGAGCGCGGTGCCGGGCTCTCGCAGTTCTTCCTCGGCAACCCCCAGGGCTACAAAGGTCCCGAGTTCGAGTACGTCGGGGGCGCCGAGGCGCTGAAGTCCGACGCGCAGGAGGCCGGCGTCGACCTCTACGTCCATGCGCCATACCTCATCAACGTCGCCACCACGAACAACCGGATCCGCATCCCGAGCCGCAAGCTGCTCCAGCAGTTCATCGACGCCGGAGCCTCCATCGGCGCGAAGGGCCTGATCGTCCACGGCGGCCACGTGGACAAGGCGGAGGACGCCGAGAAGGGGTTCGACAACTGGCGCAAGGCGATCGAGGCCACCGACCTGAAGATCCCGCTGCTCCTCGAGAACACCGCGGGCGGCGACAACGCCATGGCCCGCACCCTCGAGCGGATCGCCCGGACGTGGGACGCGATCGGTACCGCCGAGGGGTACGACCACGTGGGCTTCTGCCTGGACACCTGTCACGCGCACGCCGGTGGCATCCCCCTCGCGACCGCCGTCGAGCAGATCCGGTCCATCACCGGGCGCATCGACCTCGTCCACTGCAACGACAGCCGCGACGAGTTCGACTCGGGGGCCGACCGCCACACCAACCTCGGCGAGGGCCTCATCGACGCCGACGAGCTCGCCGCGGCCGTGCGCGCTGCCGCAGCACCGGTCGTCATCGAGACCCGAGGTGGCCTCGAGGGCCAGCGCGCCGACCTCGACTGGTTGCGCGAGCGGCTCTAGTCGACCGTCGGGTGCGACGCGAGGAACCTGCGGATCTGCTCGCGCGGGCGGTCTGCCAGGTGCGGGCCGTGGGTGAACGCCGCTGTCGTGTACTCCAGCTCGCTGAGCCGGTGGGCCGTGCGGGTCGTCATGGCGAAGTTCGTGCAGAACGCCTTGATGGGCCAGCGCAGCCCGCGAACGTTGAAGATCGAGTCGCCGGTGATGAGCACCCCCGAGCCACGGTGCAGGTATGCCGCATGGCCGGGCGAGTGCCCAGGGGTGTGGACCACCTCGATGCCACCCGCGAACGGCACGACCTGGCCGTCGGTGAAGGTCTCCCCCACGCTCAGCGGGGCGAACCCGCCGCCGCCCATCCGGTTCATCAGTCGTCCCAGCCGCAGCGAATGATCGCGCGGCGGCATCTTGCCGGCCGTGACGAACGGGGCATCGGCCTCGTGGATCCCGAAGTCCCGGCCGGTCTGCGCCGCGACGTGGGCAGCCCCACCGGCATGGTCGGGGTGGGCGTGGGTGAGCATCAGACGAGTGACGTCGCTGGGCCCCGACCCGATCCAGCTCAGTGCCGCCATCACCTTGGGGCCGGACTGCTTGACCCCCATGTCGATCAGGGTCACCTGACCGTCGTCGTCGCGCAGGACGAACCCGTTGACGAAGTCGCCGAGCAGGGGGATGCGCCACACGTTCGGCGCCAGGGCAACTGCCGGGTCCTTGGCCATGGGGGCAGACTAGTCCGCCAGGTCCGGCGGCCAGACGATGCTGAACCGCTCGAAGACGACCTCGAGCTCGTCGGAGAGCTCCATCCCGATCCGCTCGCACTCGCGCCTGAAGAAGCGGCGGTGGCCCTCGAGCCACGACTCCAGCGTCCGGTCGTACTCGCCCTCGTCCCAGGCGAACCGGGCATCGACCGAACGCAGTGGTCCGACGCGCAGCTCGTGCGTCCGCAGCACCACACGGGGCTGCCCGTCACCCCCGCAGGCCACCCAGTGCCCGCCGATCCGGGGCAGCGGGTCGCCGTCCGCGGCATACGCCGCGACCAGACCGGCAGTGGCGCGCTTGGGCCCGTCCGTGACGAAGGCGATCAGCTCGTCCGCGAGCGCGGGGCTGTCGCCGAAGCACTCGACCGGCGGCTCCCCCTCGTCGGGCAGACCCGGCCGAGTCGCGCGGTAGTCCACCCACATCGCCAGTCCGGCGGCCCGGTCGATGGCGACCGGTCCAGGTGCCGGCGCAGGTCCCGGGGTCGCGGTCATGGGGCCGGCTCCTCGCCCACGGTCCAAGTCGAGCCCTGGGCCGCGAGCTCCAGCTCACCCGACCAGACCGCCGCAGCCTGCGCGCGACACACCGCCCGGTCGTTCCACGGCGGGATGTGGGTGAGCACGAGCAGGTCCACGCCGCCTGCCGCGAGAGCCGCCTCGGCGGCGCGTCGACCCGAGAGGTGCACGCCCACGGCGTCGTCGCGGCCGTCGACGAAGGCACTGTCCATGAGCGCCACATCGGCCCCGGTCAGCAGGGGCGTCAGGGCGTCGGTGGCGTCGGTGTCACCGGTGTAGGCCATCACCGCACCGTCGGCCTCGACGCGGAACCCGTACGCCTCGACGGGGTGGTTCACCCGGTAGGAGGTGACGGCGAACGGCCCGACCTTCGTGACGAGCTCGTCGGCCAGCTCGTGCACGGCGAACTCCGCGTCCATCCCCGTGCGCTCGAGCCCGTGGTACATCAGCTCGAACCGGTCCGACGCCCCCGTCGGCGCGTGCACGTCGAGCTGCCCGGGCAGAGCGCCACCGGGACGGTACCTGCGGGTCACGTAGAGCCCGCAGATGTCGACGCAGTGGTCGGGGTGCAGGTGACTGATGAACACAGCGTCGAGGTCGGCAAGTTCGAGATGGCGCTGGAGCGGACCGAGGGCGCCATTGCCGAGGTCGAGCACGATGCTCCAGGTGCGGCCCGCGTACTCGGCCTGCACGAGGTAGGACGAAGCCGGCGAGTCGGGCCCGGCGAAGGATCCCGAGCACCCGATCACGGTGATCTTCACCGGGCGCCACCGCTCGTCGCCGGCGTGACGACCGCCCGCACGACCGCGTCGCCGAAGACGCCGTCACTGTCGGCGCCCAGCTCCGGTCCGAGGAACCGGCGGGCCAGGCGGGTGAACTCCGCGGCGTCGCCGGTGGTCGTGAACCCGTGGCTCGGGGCGGGCAGCTCGGGCATGCGCAGCGAGTCGGTGTCGGCGAGCACGCGGTAGACGTCCTTCGCGGTCTCGTCGGCCGACGACACGAGCGTGACCGACTCGCCCATGACATAGGAGATCGCGCCGGTGAGCAGTGGGTAGTGGGTGCAGCCGAGGACCAGCGTGTCGACCCCGCGCTCGACGAGCGGAGCGAGGTAGTCCCGCGCGGTGGCGATCACCTCGGCACCGCTGGTCACCCCAGACTCGACGAACTCGACGAACCGTGGGCACGGGACGCTCGCCACCTCGAGGTGCGGGGCTGCGGCGAACGCGTCGATGTACGCGCCCGACTGGTGCGTGCCCCGCGTCGAGATGACACCGACCCGATGGTTGCGCGTTGCCGCGGCCGCCCGGCGGACAGCCGGCCGGATCACCTCGACGACCGGCACGTCGTACCTCTCACGGGCGTCGTGCAGGACGGCTGCGCTGGCGGTGTTGCACGCGATGACGAGGACCTTGACGCCGTGGTCCACGAGGCGGTCCAGGCACTCGAGGGCGAACTCGCGGGTCTGGGCGATGGGACGCGGCCCATAGGGCGCGCGCGCGGTGTCACCGAAGTAGGCGATCGACTCGTGCGGCAGCTGGTCGAGCACCGCCCGGGCGACCGTCAGCCCACCGTATCCCGAGTCGAAGATCCCGATGGGTGCGTCAGCCACGGGATCAAGGTTAGACGTGGACGGTCCGCCCACCGCCATCGACGGGGCGTCTGCTCGGTCACACGGTCTCTGCGCAGCCGTCAGGGCGGGCATCAGGGCAGCAGTGCGTGCGCCAGCGTCTCCTGCAGCCAGGTGAGGAAGTCGTAGACCGCGAGCGCGTACACCGCCGGGTCGTCCTCCTCCAGACTCGCCACCTGCTCCTCGATCAGCTCGATGTCCTCGTCCTGCTTGAGGCCCAGCCGCTCCCCGAGCACCAGCCGGACGTCGGTGAGCGCGATGACCAGGGCCACGGCCTGGGCCTGGTCGAGGGTGACCTTCTGGTCCTCGAGGCGGGCGAGTGCTGCGATGGCCGCGTCCAGGTTTGCCGTCTTGCGCGCGCGCAGGCCCTGCTCGGTGAGCTGGCGGAACTCCGCGGCTACCTGGTCGTCCTCGCGGTTGGCCGTCGGGAAGATCCGGTCCAGGGCCGGGTCACGCGGTGCCGGCGCTCCCCCGCTCAGCTCGTGCACCTGGTCGTCCGCCGCCAGCGAGATCCCCATCCCGATGCCGCCCAGCCCGGCGACGATGCGGTCGAACTCGTCGCCCCCACCTTCGGGCGACTGCGCCACCGGTGCGGGCTCGACCAGCTCGCGGACCTGCTCCATCAACCCCACGACGAGGCCACGTTCCACGGCGTCGAGCTTCGCGACATACGCGCCGTGCCGCTTCTTGAACCCGCGTGCCAACTCAGCTGTCCTTCTGGAAGGTCGCCCACAGTCCGTAGCCCTGCAGCGCCTCGGTGTCGGTCTCCATCCGCTCGCGCGAACCGGTCGACACGACGGCCCGGCCCTTGACGTGGACGTCCATCATCAGCCGCTCGGCCTTGGTCTTGGGGTAGCCGAAGTAGGTCTGGAAGACGAAGGTCACGTAGGACATCAGGTTGACGGGGTCGTTCCACACCAGGGTGATCCAGGGGTGCTCGACCTCGGTGGCCTCGTCAGCGGAGACGCTCTCCTGCTTCACAGGGGCGATGGACGCGGCAACGGGCACGGCTCCACCTTAGGCTGCCGGGGTGGAGTCCACCGCACTGCTCACCGACCACTACGAGCTCACCATGGTCGAGGCCGCGCTGCGCAGCGGCGCCGCCTCTCGGAAGTGCGTGTTCGAGGTGTTCGCGCGCCGCCTGCCCCCAGGGCGCCGGTATGGCGTCGTCGCCGGCACAGGTCGTCTGTTGGACGCCCTGGAGGCGTTCCGGTTCGGCGAGGAGGAGCTGACGCGCCTGCGCGAGAGCCGGGTCGTTGACGAGCCGACCCTCGCCTTCCTGGCCAGCTTCCGCTTCAACGGCGACATCTGGGGGTATGCCGAGGGTGAGTGCTTCTTCCCCGGCTCACCGGTGCTCGTGGTCGAGTCGGACTTCGCCCACGGGGTGCTCCTGGAGACCCTCGTCCTGAGCATCCTCAACCACGACAGCGCCGTCGCCTCCGCTGCGTCCCGGATGACCTCGGCGGCAGGATCGCGCCCCTGCATCGAGATGGGGTCGCGCCGCACGCACGAGGAGGCCGCTGTGGCCGCCGCCCGAGCGGCCTACATCGCGGGGTTCGCCACCACCTCCAACCTGGAGGCGGGGCGTCGGTACGGCGTTCCGACGGCGGGCACGGCCGCGCACGCCTTCACGCTGCTGCACGACGACGAACGGGAGGCGTTCGCCGCCCAGATCGCCTCCTTGGGCAAGGGCACCACCCTCCTGGTCGACACCTACGACGTCCCGACCGCCGTCGCGACGGCGGTCGAGCTGGCGGGTCCCGAGCTGGGTGCCGTGCGCCTCGACTCCGGCGACCTCCTCGTGCTCGCCCGTGAGGTCCGCGATCAGCTCGATCGCCTCGGCAACACCCGCACCCGCATCGTCGTGACCTCCGACCTCGACGAGTTCGCGATCGCCGGGCTGGCGGCCGGACCGGTCGACCTCTACGGAGTCGGCACCTCGCTGGTGACCGGGTCCGGAGCACCGACAGCGGGCATGGTCTACAAGCTCGTGTCCCGCGAGGACGCCCGCGGCACGATGGTCGGTGTCGCCAAGAAGAGCAAGGACAAGCAGTCGGTGGCCGGGCGCAAGTTCGCGCTGCGGCGACGCTCCAGCGCCGGGGTCGCCGAGGCCGAGGTGGTGGGCATCGGCGAGGCACCGACCGACGACGGCGACGACCGGATCCTGCTCGTCCCGCTGGTGCGGCGCGGCGAGCGCGTGGACGCCGCCCTGCACACCCTGGCGGCGGCACGCGAGCGCCATACCGACTCCCGTGCCGAGCTGCCGGCGGCGGCCCGCCAGCTCCAGCGTGGCGAAGCGGCCATCCCGACGGAGTACGTCGACTCGCACACCCACTCACCCCCAGAGGACGAGATGCGGCAGGATGCGGGTCATGGCTGACCACGACTACCGCGCCGAGGCGGCTGACCTCGATGCCGCCGACCCGCTGTGCGCCCTGCGGGACCGCTACCTCACGCCGGAGGGCACCGACCTGGTCGCCTACTTCGACGGCAACTCCCTGGGGCGCCCCGTGGCTGCGGCCGCCGACCTGCTCGCGTCCTTCGTGGCCGGCCCGTGGGGCGAGCGCCTGATCCGCTCGTGGGACGAGCAGTGGCTCGAGTGGCCGCAGCGCGTCGGCGACCGCATCGGTGATCTCGTGCTCGGGGCGGCACCCGGCCAGACCTTCGTCGGCGACTCCACGACCGTCCTGCTCTACAAGCTGTCGCGCGCCGCGGTGGACGCCCAGCTGGCGCAGGGCCGGGACGAGGTGGTCCTCGACACCGACAACTTTCCGACCGACCGCTACGTCCTCGAGGGCATCGCCGCCGAGCGCGGCCTCACCCTGCGGTGGATCGAGGCCGACGAGCGCTCGGGAGTGACGGTCGAGCAGGTGGAGGCCGTCGTGGGACCCAAGACCGCGCTGGCGGTGTTCAGCCATGTCGCCTACCGCTCGGGCTTCATCGCCGACGGCGCCGGCATCACCGCTGCCGTGCGGGACGCAGGCGGTCTCGTCCTCTGGGACCTCAGCCACACCGGTGGCTCGGTGCCGGTGCAGCTCGACGAGTGGGGCGTCGACCTCGCGGTCGGCTGCACCTACAAGTACCTGGGCGGTGGTCCCGGCTCCCCCGCGTGGGGGTATGTCGCGGCACGCCACCACGGCGCGCTGCGCCAGCCGATCTGGGGCTGGATCGGTCGTCGGGACGCGTTCCAGATGGGCCCGGGCTACGACCCGGCCGAGGGGCTGCGCTCGTTCATCTCCGGCACGCCGCCGATCCTTGCCATGGTGCCGCTTCAGGCCTCGCTCGACGTCATCGACGAAGCAGGCATCCAGGGTATTCGTGCCAAGTCCGTCGCCCTGACCGAGCTCGTCATCCGGTTCGCCGACGACCTGCTCGCGCCTCTGGGGGTCGAGGTCGCCAGCCCGCGCGACTCGGCGATCCGTGGTGGGCACGTCACGTTGCGGCGCAACGGTTTCCGCGAGATCACCGCCACCCTGTGGACGCAAGGCGTCATCCCCGACTACCGCGACCCCGACGGCATGCGCATCGGTGTGGCGCCGCTCAGCACCAGCTTCGAAGAGGTCGTCGTCGGCATGCTCGCGCTGCGCGATGCGATCGTGGAGTTCGACGCGGCGGGCTAGCGTGGGGGCATGAGCCGCGCGCTGATCCTCGTCGACGTCCAGAACGACTTCTGCGAAGGCGGGTCGCTGGCCGTCGCCGGTGGGGCCGAGGTCGCGCGGCGGATCAGCGCCCACGTCGTGGCCCACCACGAGGAGTACGCGGCGATCGTCGCAACGGCCGACTGGCACGACGACCCGGGCGCGCACTTCAGCGCCGACCCCAACTACGTCGACACCTGGCCGGCGCACTGTCGCATCGGCAGCGACGGCGCCCTCTTCCACCCGGCGGCAGAGAAGGCGTTCGAGCACGTCGAGGCGATCTTCCGCAAGGGTCACCACAGCGCGGCGTACAGCGGGTTCGAGGGGTCCACCGTCGAGGCCGACCACCGGGCGACTCTGGCCGACTGGCTGCGCGACCGGGCCATCGAACAGGTCGATGTCGTCGGCATCGCGACCGACCACTGCGTCCGCGCGACCGCCCTCGACGCCGTGCTGGAGGGGTTCGAGACGGCGGTGCTGCTCGACCTCACCGCCGGCGTCGCCCGGGAGAGCACCGAGAAGGCCCTCGCCGAGCTCGCCGCTGCCGAGGTCGACCTGAGCGGCACCCCCGTCGCTGGCGCCGGGTGAGCAGCCTCAGCTCGTTCAGTGCCGGCCGCCCTCCGCGGCACCTTGGACGACCACCGGTTCGCCGTCGGCGACGAGCTTCCAGTCATACGTCGTGAAGGTCGCGGGGTCGATGACCCCCTGTTCGGTGGTCCAGTCGATCAACAGCTGCCGGATCTCGACCTGGGCGTTGTAGAGCACCGGCGCCGTCGTCACCCCAGGGAAGTTCCCACCACCGGACTGGCGGTAGTTGTTGATGGCGATGACGAACTGTGCTGCGGCGTCGACTGGCCGGGAGTCGTACGTCAGGTCGACGATGCGCTGCCCGAGCGGCTTCGCGAGGTCGATCTGATAGCCCAGCGACGCATCCAGACCGCCCATGATGTCGTAGTTGTAGTCGGGCGTGGCGAGCCCTGTGCCCGGGTTGACCGCATTCGTCACGTCGTCCGGGGCGAACGGCCCTGTCGTGGTCCTGGCCGCGAAGTAGGACGCTGAGTACTCGAGGTAGGCCTTGACCTGCGCACCGGTGAACCGGATGCCGAGGAGGGTGTTGTCGTAGATGTAGAGGCCGGCCACGTCACGCACGGTGACGTTGCCCGCCGGGATGGCGGCGTCCCGGTTGAACGGGGCCGCGATCGACAGGACCGGGAGCGTCTGGTCCGACGTGCCCGCCAGGGCGGTCTTCACGGCGTCGGCCTGGACGTGGTTGATGAAGTCGATCGCCGCAGTGTCCTCGAACCGCGCGGTCGCCGCCGACATTGCCGCCGTGCAGGTGCCGATGACCGAGTTGACGTAGGTGCGGACGACCGCGTGGTCCTCACGCACGAGCGCGGCCACATCGTCGTCCTCCGCTGCGGTGTTGGCGTTGAGCAGGTGGGCGTGCGCCGACGTGAGCGACCAGCGCCTGCCGTCATGGACGAGGTCGAGGTCCATAACCGACAGACGCATGCCCCACTTCAACGGCTCGGTGACCAGCACCTTCTTCCCTGCGGTCACCGTGCTGGCCACGAGCTCCTCCTGGATCTCCACGTGCGCGTGGCCGACGAGCACAGCATCCACACCGGCGACCTGCTCGGCCAGCTGGCGCGATGCGTTCTCCGGGAAGGGCAGGGCATCGCCGTAGGACGAGCCGGGCCTGGCACCGGAGTGGCACGACACGATCACGAGGTCGCAACCAGCCTTCTTCAGCTTCGGCACCCAGACCTTCGCCTGCTCCACGATGCCGGGGAACTTGAGCACGCCCTCCACATTCGCCTTGTCCCAGATCGCCACCCCGGGGGTGACGAGGCCGAGGACCCCCACCTTGAGCGGCTTGGGGACACCAGGAACCTTGTAGGACTTGATCAGGTGGGGAGCGAACGCGGGGGCACCGGTCACCCAGTCCACCGTGTTGGCGCAGAGCAGGGGGAAGTCGCACTGCGACTCGAAGGCGCGCAGGGTCTCGATGCCATAGTTGAACTCGTGGTTTCCCAAGGCGGCAGCGTCGTACCCGATGGCATTCATCGCCTTGGCCATGGGATGGGTCGCGCCACCGGTGATGGGGTCGACCTTGGCGTAGTAGTAGGCCAGCGGGGTCCCTTGCAAGGTGTCACCGGCGTCGATGACCAAGGTGTTGCGGGCGCCCCGCTCCTCACGCACCAGCTTCACCAGCGTGGCGATCTTGGCCAGGCCGATGTCGTTGTGCGCGCCATCGTCGTAGACGGCGTCCTTGAAGTAGTCCCAGTTGAGGACGTTGCCATGGGTGTCGGTCGTCCCCAGCACCGTGAGGCGGAAGGTGGTGCCTCCGGAGGTGCCGGGCTTGCCCTTCTCCTGCAGGGCCTGCGCTGTCCCCGGGGCAGCGAAGAACGCCGCGCCGGCGCCCGCGCCGCCGAGCACCGCCATGCCCAGGACCTGGCGACGGGACCGTCGAGCCACCCGGGTCGGCACGCCCTCGGACGAGGCAGGCTCAGTCAGCGCGGGTACCGCGCGAGGCAGTGAGGACATGGGGGCCTCCGGGGCTGTGGGCCGGTCGCGGCCGGCAGTACGGTGACCCAGCGGCTGCTTCGTCAGAACCACCGGGTCTACCATCCTAAGCCCCCAGCGGTGCGCCCCCCAAGGCCAGCCCTTCCCAGCACAGCAAAAGGGCCTTCCCGTGTGGGGAAGGCCCTTTTGAAGGTGTGTCCGGCTGCGTCCTACTCTCCCACACCGTAACCAGTGCAGTACCATCGGCGCTGAAGGGCTTAGCTTCCGGGTTCGGAATGGAGCCGGGCGTTTCCCCTTCGCT
>JBDSKZ010000143.1:0-44211 GCA_039916625.1 Pedococcus sp. | reverse complement strand
CACCGCAGCGCCCGGGCTGCCCGACACCCCAGCACTGCTGAGGTTCGCCGGGGCCGGGCTCGCCGGTTGCAGTGCGGCGGCCCTCGGTGTCAACGCTCTTCGGGACCACGTCACCCCCATGCCCTGGGTGGCGGCCCTCACAGCGGGCCTGCTCCTGCTCGGAGGGCTCGCGCTGGCGCTGCAGGCCGGCACGGACACCCCGGCGCGGGTCGCCCGCCTCACGGCGCCACTGCTCGGTTTCGGTGCCGGTCTCGCGCTCCCCGTGGCCGCTTCCCCCGGCGCGGGCCGGGTGGCCTTCGTCGCCGGCTGCGCGGTGGGTACTGCGCTCGCGGGCACCGCGCGCATCTGCGCCGGACGCCGCGACGGTGCGGCCCGGGTGGCGATGACGGCGCTCGCTCTCCTGGGCTCGCTCGGCGTCGTGGGCATCCTCCTGGGTTGGCCCTCGTATGCCGTCGCGGCGCTGGCTGCCGGGCTCGGCCCCATCGCGGTGCGCCTGCTGCCCGGCCTAGGGCTCGAGGTCCCCGACGAGCAGCTCGTCGACGTCGAGCGCCTCTCCACGACGGTCTGGAGCGCCCGCGAGGTCAGGGTCCCGCGCCGGCGACGGGTCCGGGTCGAGGAGATCGCCACCCAGTTCCGCCACGCGCGGGACATCGTTGCCGCCGGCACCGTGTGGGCCTCCGCGGTCGTCCTCCTCGCCACCGCGGTCCTCCTCTCGACCGCGGGTCGTGGTGCCGTCGCCCGCTGGGGTGCCTTCGCCCTGTGCCTGCTGCTCGCGCTGGCGATGGGGTACCAGTCGCGCTCGGTGCGTGATCGGCTCCCCCGCTACGCGCTGCTCACCTCGGCCACCGTCCTGGTCCTCGAGGCGGTCGTCGCGCTGCGGCAGGTGGGCGGGCTCGATACCCTCGTGATCGCCATCGCCGCACTCGTGGTGACCGGGGTCCTGGTCCTGGCGGGATCGGTGGCCCTCGGTCGCGGGTGGCACTCGACGCGCCTGTCACGCCTTGCCGACGCGCTCGAGAGCGTGGCGGTCGTCCTCAGCCTCCCTGCCGCCATCGTCGCCGCCGACGGCATCGAAGCCTTCCGTCGGATGACGTCCGGCTGACCCCCGTCCCCCACCAGAGGAGCCACATGTCCGAGTCGGTCGACCCCCAGGCGACGCGTCCGTCCACCCGAGTCGCCGACGGTGGCGGCTCCGCCGGACGCGGCGGGGACGGGACGCGGTGGTGGATCCGGCTGCTGCTCGTCGTCGCGTTCGAGGCCGTCGCGGCCCTGGGCGTCTGGTGGGCCCTGCACCCTGACGCGAGCAGCTCGACCGCCAACCCGGGCACCTTCCCCACCTTCCTCGCCTTCGCCGCCCTCGCCCTCTTCGCCGTCGTCGCCGCCCAGGCCAGTTCCCGGGTCCCCCTGTGGGTGTGGGCCCTGGCGGCCCTGCTCGTCCTGCCTGGACTCGCCATCGGTGCGCGGGCTGCTGACGGGGTCGCGCTGCTGTCTGCGGACCGGGTGAAGGCCACCGACGTGCGCGACGGCGAACGGCTCTTCAACGGCATGAACCGCTACACCGTGACCCTGCTCGACGGCAGCGACGCCACGGTCTACTCGGTGACGCAGGGCGAGGGACGGCCCTTCCTGTCCTCGCGGGCCAAGAACTACCACAGGTCGCTGCTCCAGCTCGCCCGCAAACCGTTCTCGGCCCCCGACACCAACCAGGACGTCGTCGTCGGTGGTCCGACCTTCGCCCGGTTCGCCTATGGCGACGACCTCTCCTCGACCGATCGCACCCGCAACTGGGTGTGGGTCGGCGGCGCCATCCTCCTGTGGCTGCCCATCCAGGCGGGAGCAGTCAGTGCCCTGACCCGTCGCCGCGGCTGGTGGTCACGCCTGGGCGACAAGGGCGACGAGGTCCTCCCCGGATGAGGCTGCTCGGTGGGGTGCGCGCCGCGCTCTCGTGGGCGGTGGGGGGCTACCTGCTGGCCGTGGCCGCGTTCGGGCCGGTCCTTGCTGGCTACCTCCTGACCGGTGGCCGCACCGGCCTGCTCGTGGCGGTCATCTCGGGCCCGGTGGCGATCCTCGTGCTCACGCCGTGCGCCTCTTCACGGGTGCTGGCTGCCCTCCCCGCCGCCGGAGCGACCCCTGACGCCGGCACCACCCGCTGGGCGGGAACCGCGTTCGAGCAGCGCGGCCTCACCCGCCCCACCGGGTGGCAGGCTCCCGGCCTCCATGGCGGCGCCGCTGTCGCCGTCCGCGGGCTGCGGCGGTTCAGCGTCGTGCTGCCCCCACGCCCGGGCGGCGGCAGCCTCGACCCGGCTGTGGCCACCGCTGTCCGTCGCGACCTCGCCGGCACCTCCCTCGTGCTGCCGCTCCACGTCGCGACGGCGGCAGCCCTGAGCCAGTGGCTCGGGCTGCTGCGTCTCTTCCTCGCTCCCTGGACCGACCGTGGGATGGACGGCGACTACCGCGCCCGGATGTTCGTCCTCCCCGTCCTCGCGCCCATCCCGGCACTGGGGATCCTCACCGCGTGGCCGGCCGTCCTCCTGTCGACCCTGCTGGTGGGGCCGGCTGCGGCCCGTGACCTCGTCGCCGCGGCCGGGACTGCTCGCCGGGGGCCGACGCTCGACGGTCGGCCGGTCGGACTCCTGCGCCTTCCCACAGCGGTGGCCGCGACGCAGGCCGGCTTCTCGGTGCCGGCCTTCGCGGCCGCCGGGCTCGTCCTGGGGCTGCTGCTCTGGCTGCCGGCCCTCCTCGTCGAAGGGGTGTCCGACCCGAGGCCGCCGCTGGTCACGACGGCGTTCTTCCTACCCCTCCTGCTCGTCGTCACGCTCACCCTCACCCGGGTGGTCACGGGCCACACCACCCTCCGCGAGCGCGAGCGCGAGATCAGGGCAGCGGCGTCCAGGGAGGCTGCGGTCACCCCTGCCTCCCTGCTCGAGCGCGACGGTGGGCGTCCCCGGGCACGCGACGTGCTCACGAGGTGGCCCTTCTGGCTGCTCGTCCTCATCGCGAGCAGCGGGCTGGCCGCGGTGCTGGCTCTCGTCGTCGGTCTCGTCGGCAGGCTCTCCGAGCGCACCGACGAGCTCCGCGACGTGACCTTCGCGATCGCCTTCCCGGTCGTGCTGGTCATCGCGGTGCTGTGGACCCTGGACGCCGTCCTGCGCCGGGGCGACCCCCTGGGGCTGGTCAGGCACTCCCGGTCCTCGCGCGGGCTCAGCCAACGCTGGTGACCCAGGCGTCCCTGAGCTCCCCGACCCCCGTCGGTCAGGAGGTGCCGGGTCGCGGCATCTGGCGGATCTCGGCAACCATCGCCTGGATCTGCGCCTGTTGACGGCGCACCTGGGCGAAGACCTCGCCCTGCTCGTCGTCCTCCTCGTCCTGCGGCTCGGCCTCCTGGATCGCAGCCAGGGTCCGGGCGTTGTCGGCCGCGGTCTGACGCAGCGCGGTCGCCTCGACCGAGCCGTCCTCGCCCCGGACGACGGCCTCGAGAGAGGTCTCGCCCTGGTCGATGCGCCGCTGGATGCGCTGCCAGTCGGTGCCGAGCAGCCCGTCGCGGGCCTGCTCGGCCCGCTCGTCGTCCCGCGCCGACATCTGCTCGCGGAAGTCGCGCAGCTCCTCGGCGTAGCCGCGGCTGAGGTCGCCGAGCTCCCCGAGCAGCTCGCGGATCTCGCCCATCGCCGCCCGGTGCTCACCCAGCGCGTGGTCGGCGTCGCCGAGACCGCCGCGGCGCGCAGCGCCGAAAGTGTTGTCGCTCATGTCCCGAATGCCTGGTCAGCCGCATCGTCTGCGGCGTTGGCGGTGTTGGCCTGCACGAGCGCCGTCAGTCCGTGCAGGGTCGTCTTGAGGACGGCCAGGACCTTGACGATCTTCTCGATGACTGCGACGACCTTGTGCAGGATGCTGAGGAACTTCTTGAGGAGCTCGTAGCCCTTGTTGATCTTGTCCCAGAATGACTTGATGTGGATCGCCACGTCAGCGGCTCCGACCAGCCACCCGACCACCGGAACACTCGCCTCGACGACGAGCCGTTCCACGATGTCACCGATGAACGAGATGATCGTGGCGATCCCCGAGGCAGCGGCCTTGGCCCCCTCGACGAGGGCGGAGCTGAGCTCGGAGATGGCCTTGCAGCCTTCGCCGTAGGTCGAGTAGCCCTCGCCGATGCTCGTCATCCGGGTCCGGAACGCGTCGCCGGCCGAGCCCTGCCACGACGTCGCCGTCTGGCCGGGGATGGCCGCGAAGTTCTGCGCCACGCCGTCGCAGGCCTGCCCGGCCTGGATCCAACCGCCCTGGGCGCGCTCCATCTCGGTCCAGTCACCGACGAGGGGCTTCACGAGCTCCTCGATCGGGCTGACCCCGAAGGCGTTGCGGATGAAGCCCATCAGGTGACCGAGGATGAAGCCACAGTCCGCCTCGAGCTCCTCGACGAAGTCGGTGCCGTCGGGGATGCTCGGCACGAACAGGGCCGAGCGTGGGTCGATGGTCTCGGCGACGCTCACCACGTGCCTCCCTTCGTGTCGTCGGTGGCCCAGTCGCGCGACCCGGTGTTGCTCGGGCCGTTGGCGAGGTGGTGGACCTCCTGGTTGGTGCCGTACGCGTCATACAGGTCGCGCCCGGCGTCGATCGTGTCCTTGCCCTCGCCGTAGAGCTCTTGTCCGGCCTGGAAGGCACGGACCGGTGCGGTGGCTTCGTCGCTGGCCCAGGCCGACCCCGGTCTACGGTTCTGCGTGATGGCGCCGTCCTGGTCGGCGGCGCCGCTGTAGCCCGTGCCGTCGGGTACGTGGTCAGCCGCATACCTCGAACCGCGGTGGTAGCCCTGGTCGAACCCGCTCTGCATCCGCGTGTTGGGCGAGTAGTCGTCTCCCGTGCGGTAGCCGCCTGTCGGGTCGAGTCCCTCACCCGAGCCATGGAGCCCGCGGTTGTACCTACCCGCGCGCCACTGGTCGCGTCGGTCAGGGTTTGCGCTGCGGTTCGCGGGGTCGTTGCGGTCCAAGGCGGCCTGGGCGCCGTTCTTGCCGAGGTCGTTGACCGTGCCCGTCAGGTAGCGGGTGGCAGATCCGCCACTGCCGGCTTCCCCGGGCCCCGGGCCGGGGAAGGTCTGCCGGGCCGGCCCGAGCGGACTACCGCCGGCCGGCGGCTTGTAGGGCGCCACGGTCCGACCCGCGGCCTTCTCCTTGGCCGCGAAGCGGTCGTAGGCCCGCCGGTCCTTGTCGAGGTAGGTCGACTGGGTCTGGCTGATCTTGGAGCTGCAGTGCTCGGCGATGCCCGCCCCCGACGTCATCCCGGACTGCGCGCTCGCGAGCGTGTCGGAGTAGTGCCCCTGGAGCAGCCCCATCAACCCCTTGAACGCCCCCGGGGCCGCGCACGTGCTGCCGATGTAGCTGTTGATCGCGCCCATGTGCCCCCGCTGCCGGTCGAACAGCTGCCTGGCGCGGTCCATCTGACCGATCTCGACGTCGAATCCCCCGTCGCCCATCGTGATCCTCCCTGTGCTTGCCTCGGATGCCGTGTGAACCGCTCGGCCCCACGTCGTGTGTGCCCGGACGCCCTGATGCCCAGCGGGTGGGTCAGTCCTGCCAGACGGCGGGGCTGGCCTCGGAGTCCTCGTACCAGCTGTCCTCGTCCTCGTGGGTCAGGTGGTCCTTGTCCTCGGCCTGCTTCCCACCGCTGCCACGGCCACCGGCGCCCCCGGCACCGGCAGCGCCCGTCGCCCCGCTGCCGCGACCTCCGGCGCCCTTGCCGTGGGCGGCACCACGCTCACCGCCGGCGGCGACCACGCCGGAGCTGCCACCTCGGCCACCAGCGCCGTCGAGCTTCGGCACGCCGTACTTGCCGCCGGAGGAGGCACCCTTGACCGTGCTGCCGCCGGATCCTGCACCCGCGCCACTGCCGCCGACGCCACCACGGCCACCGGCACCACCTGCGGCGAAGGCCGTCGTGCCGCCTGCACCGGAGGGGCGACCGGCACCGCCTGCACCCCCGGTGCCGCTCACGCCCGATACGCCGCCACGTCCACCGGCCGCCCCGCGGCCGGTGACTGCGCCCCCGCTTGCCCCGCCCGGGGTCGACGACCCCGACCTCGCTGCGGCAGACGGTCCACGCGCGCCACCGCCGAGGCCTGACAGGCCCTTGAGGCCGCCCGCACCCCCGCCGCCACCACGCATCAGCGCGCCCGCGCCACCGGCGACGACCCCACCCAGACCGGCAGCCCCCGCGAGACCGCTCGACCCTGACGTGGTGCCCGAGACCCCTCCGGTGGTCCCGGACATGCCGGAGAAGCCCTCGCCACCGGGCACCGTGCCCGTGACGCTGCCGTCGACGGACGTGAGGTGGTCGCTGCCGCCCTCGCCGGGGAAGGTCGGGAGGTTGACGCCCGGGGTGCCTTCGCCGTCGGAGGTGTTCCAGCCCGTGCTGCCGTGGTGGTCCGACGTCGAACCGGTGTCCGCACCGACGAAGCCGCCGCTGCTCCCGCCGGAGTACACACCACCGCCAGCGCCACCGCTCCTACCCCCACCGCTACCCCCACCGCTGCCCCCGCCGGAGGACGCGGCTCCACCGGGGTAGCCCGAGGCCGAACCACCGGTGCCGTCGTAGCCTGCGCCACCGCCACCACCCGTGCTGCCCCCACCCCCGCCACCGGTCGAACCTGAGCCGTCGTCGGTCGGCGTGTACCCCATGGTCCGCCCGGCGGTCCGCATGTCCTGGTTCATCTGCGCCACGTAGGTCGCGGCCGCCTCCTCGCGCAGACGACGCTTCTCCGCGAGATCGGCCTCGTACGCCGCGTCGTCGAACTTCGTCATCGGCGTACCGTCGGGGGTCGGCCCCTGCACCGGTTCGTTGTACGAGCTGGCGTCGGTGATCGAGGCCGAGGGCAGCTTGCCGTAGTTGGTCTGCGCCGTGTCGGCGGTCGTCGCCGCCGCCGTGAGGCCCTTGTGCACGTCGTCAAGGTTCTGCGAGTGCTCGACGAGGTTGGCCTTGAGCTTCTTCAGCGCGTCCTGGGCGGCTGCCGACGCCGGCCCGGACCAGTGCTCGTCGAGGTCGTTCATCGCCGACTCGACGTCCTTGGAGACCTGGAGGATGCCCTCGGAGGCCTTGCTCCACTGCGCGGCGCTCTCCGTCACGTCGCCGACGTAGAAGCTGAAGATCTTGATGAGCTCCTGCTCCTTGGGCCCTGCGCGGTGGCCCCCGCCACCGTCTCCACTCGCTTGGACCATGTCAGTTCCCCTCTCCACCGTCGGTCGTGGTGCCACGGCCTCGCATGACCCCGACTCCCACCCCACCCAGCACGAGCAGCCCCAGCGCCAGCCCGACCCAGAGCCACGGCGAGGTGCCGTCGGCCGTGACGGTCGTCCTGCCCCCGGCCTGCGTCGGAGCGCTGCTGCTGGACGCCGTGCTGGACGTCGTGCTCGACGTCGTGCTCGACGTCGTGCTCGCGGAGGTGGGCGTGCCGGTCGAGCCCGTCGGCGGCGCCTCGCCGGTCACCTCCTGGTACGTCGGCTTGAAGCCGTCGGCAGGGTCCAGGAAGGGGTTCTCGTCCGGGTAGGCGGACGGGTCGCCCTCAAGCATGTCGGCAGGGTCGAAGACGCCGAAGCCGTACCCGGTCCTGGTGTCACCGTGGGGCAGGTCCTTGCCGGATCGACGGAACGACGTGAAGAAGCCGGTCTTGCCGTCCTTGCCCTGGTCGACCTTGACCCCCGGCGTGTTGACCATGAGCTGGATGATCTGGTTGGCCTTGGCGTCGGGGAAGTGGGACCAGACGAGCGCCAGACCACCGGCGACGATGGCCGCCGCGGGCGATGAGCCGTTGGCCCTGCCCGCACTGGTCCAGCCGTTCTTCGTGAGGTAGATCGAGTTGACTGCGACCCCCGGCGCGGCGGTCGCGATGTCGTTCTTGTACTCCCAGACGGCGAAGGACGCAGCGAGCTGGACCTTGCTGTCCACGGCGTTCACGCTGAGCACGCCGTTGGCGCCCGCGGGGTAGCCGACGACCTTGTCGTGGTCGTCGGTGGCGGCGACCACGATCGCCCCGGCGCGCTGGGCCCGGCCGATCGCCGCCGTCGAGGTGTCGTCGGCTGCACCGACGCTCATGGACAGGATCTTCGCGCCGTCCTTGACCGCGGCGTCGATCGCGTCGCCCACGCTGTTCCCTGCGGCCCCACAGGAGAGGTCTCCCTCCCTGAAGCCGCCCTCGGTCGCGATGGTGTAGCCCAGCAGGCGAGCGTCCGGGGCGATGCCGCGCACCCCGGCGCCGGCGACGGTGCCCTTGCCGCTGCCTCCGATGAGCGCGGCCATCGTGGTCCCGTGCGACGCGACAGCGTCGGTCGACTGCGCGGGTGCCGCGCTGCAGGTGCTCCTGGCCGTGAACTTCCCCTTGAGCTCCGGCACCTGGGCGTTGAACGGGCCGTCGATCACGGCGACGGTGATGCCCTTGCCGGTCGCGGTGCGCTGCATCTCGTCGACGTCCATCGCCTCACGCCACCAGCTCGCTGTCGCGAGGTCCGAGGTGTCGCTGGCCACCACCCGCGCAGCTCCTGCGATCCCCGCGGCAGGACGGGCGGTGGGCGTCGCCGTGGTCGTCGCCGTGGTCGTCGCCGTTGTCGTCGCCGGGGTCGCCCGGGCGATCGCGGGGGCGAGCAGCAGCAGGCCCACGGTCGTCGCGGCGGTGGCCGGGCCGAGGCGGCGGCAGCGGGGGTGACGCGCGGTCAAGGGTGTGCTCCCACGGTGGTCGGGTGGCTCAGCGCTCAGGACTGCGGAGCGTTGTCGGCGTACGGGTTCTGGTCGGAGGCGTAGGACTGGGTGTCTGCGTCCCCGTCGTCGGGCGCGGGCGCGACAGTGCCGTTGCCGGCGTAGACCTGCTGGCCCGATCCCGACCCGGAGGTCTGCCCCGGGTCATCTGTGGCACCGTCGCGCGTCGAGGTCTGCTGGGTGTCGCTGGTCGGGACCGGCGTGCCGTCCTCCTGGTGCTTGCGGGCCACCTCGTGCGCTTCGCGCTCGCCCGCCTGCTGGCTGTGGAACCCTTCGTCGGAGGTCCAGCGCGACGCCAGCGTCTGCATCACCGCGGCAGCGTTGCCGTCCCTCTCGTGCATCGTGTCGGCGGCGAGGCGCAGCTTCTCCTGGAACTCGGCGAGGTCCTTGCGGACCCCCTCGATCGTCGCGAGGTAGACGGCGTGCGCGTCCGTGTAGAGGGCGCCGAACGCCTTGGCCGTGTCGGCCTCGCTGAACGCGTCCGGGTCGAGCTTGCCCGACCTGATGTGGCCGAGCGCCTTCGTGGACTTCTCGTCCCACTCGCTGCCCCACTTCGTGGCAAGGCCCTTGATCACGTCGAAGTCGTACTGCGGTCCACCCATCGAGTCCTCCCCTTCCCTCACGTCGTGGACCTGCCCCTCGCCGGCCCGTTCCTGCTCGTAGTCAGCGCGGCTCGTGCCGGCACCCCGTGGGTTCCGGCACGACCGTGCGGACTACCAGAGGTTGGTGTTGTGCTTCTCGCCCTCGGTGTAGTCCTGCTGGCTGCTGTCGACAGCGGTGCCGATGTCTGCGAGCAGTGCCTTCATGTCCGTGATGGCCTGCGTCCACTGGGCCTTGGCCTGGACGTAGGCCTCGGAGGCCCCACCGGTCCAGTCCGAGCGCAGGGGCGCGAGGGACTGGTCCATCTGGGACAGCTTGTTGTCGATGTTGTTGGCACCGGTCTTGATGTCGCCTGCAGCCTGCTGCAGGGCACCGAACTCAACCTTGAACATGTCTGTCCCCCTCAACCCAGTCGCGACTGCAGCTTGCTGAACGAGGACTGGGCCGTCTCGTCATGCTGCGTGTAGGTGGTCTGCGACGAGCGCAGGTTCTGCTCGAAGGCGTTGAGGGCGTCGATGATCTTCTTGGAGTCCTCGTCCCAGCGGGTCATGGCGGACTGGAAGCTCGTCGAGCCCGAACCCTTCCACTGGGCGCCGATACCGGTGAGCTTGCCGCGCAGGGCCGCCAGCTCGCCGGTCAGCTCGGTACGCGTGTCCGAGACGATCTTGGCCCCGCGGTCTAGGGCCCCATCGGCAGCGGAAACTTCTGCAGCCATGTCTTGCCTCCTGGTGTAAAGCCCCCCTCGGGGCACGATGACGCCGACTGGCATCCGGTCCACAGACTTCAGGTCCCAAGACTCCCCCGGGACCCGAAAAGGACACTAAACCACCTCTAGGCGTAAGAATATGGGGAGAACTCCCCTCTATGCTCTAGTCGCCCGAAGTCGGGCATCGCCGTCACCTGTGGAGGGGCCCGTGACACAGAGCAGCACCGTCGCATCGTTGATCCGGCTGTCCGTGACCTCCGGCACCCGCCGTGCCGATCTCGGGCTCCCCGGTGGGGTGCCGGTGGCCGAGCTCCTTCCCGAGCTGGCCCGTGAGCTGGGCGTGCTGGACCTCGACTCCGCGTCCCAGGGCTTTCGCCTGGTTCGGCACGACGGCGTACCCGTGGATGCGGACCGGAGCCTGGCGGCCCAGGGCGTCGAGGACGGCTTCGTCCTGCACCTCGAGCCGGCCGGAGAGCCCCTCGAGCTCAAGCTGTACGACGATGTGGTCGAGGCCGTCTCCGACCTCGTCGAGTCGCAGTTCGCCCCCTGGACCCCCGAGCACAGCTCTCGCAGCGCCCTCGCGGCTGCCGTGGTCTTCTTCCTCGCCGGCGCCTTCGCCCTGTTCACCGCGCGGGCCAACGGCGCCCTGGTCCTCGGCATGTCCGCCGCGGTCGCGCTCCTGCTCGTCGTCACCGCCACCGTCCTCGGCCAGGCTCGACGCCAGCCGCTACCCGCCACCGCCCTCGGGCTGGTGGCGGTGCTCTATGCGGCAGTCGCCGGCTCGGCCGTCACCACCGAGGGCACGGTGTGGGGTGGACCCCTGATGTATGCCGGGGCGGGCGCCGTGGTCGTGGGAGCCGTCGGTGCTGCCCTGGCCACGCAGCACCGGGCCCTGCTCGCGGGCGCCGCCGCGCTCGGTGGCACCCTGGGCGCCATCGGTGCCGCCATGGGCCCGCTCGGCTGGGCCGTCGGCTCGGTGTGCGCCGTGACCTTCGCCGTCGCGGTCATCGCGGGCAACCTCCTGCCGTGGTTCGCGATGTCCTGGACCCGGCTCAGCGGGAACCCACCACGGACGGAGGCCGAGATCTTCGCCGACGCACCCGAGGTCGAGCGTGCCCACGTGCAGCGCCAGGTGCTCGGAGGACACGAGCTCATGCTGGTCACCGGGGTCGTCGTCGGGCTGCTGGCGATCATCACGGCGCCGCGCGCCGCAGCCACCGGTGTCGCGGGCACCATCCTCGGCGGCGTCGGGTTCGCCGCGATCCTGCTGCGCACCCGACACAGCCGCACCCGGTCGGCAGTGCTCCTGTCCATGGTCGTGGGCATCCTCGGACTGGCCACGGTGGCGTTGAGCGCCGCGCTCTACCACCCGCAGTGGCGTCCCGCGGTGGGCGTCGTGCTCGCCGGTGCCGCTGCGGTCGTCGTTGCCCTGGCCCTGGTCGCCCCGAGGTCGCGCGTGCGCCTCGGACGTCTCGCCGACACCCTCGACGTGATGTGCCTCGTGGCGCTGCTGCCCCTGTCCCTCGCGGTCGTCGGGCTGATCTGAGAAGACTGTTTGTCAGTCTTTGCCATCATGTGGTCCGTTGGTGGGGAAAGCCCGTAGCATGTGCGCGGCCTGGACCGTCGCCGTACCAGGCCAGGGCTGCTCCGGCGGGTGGTGCGCCGATGCGTCCTACCGTGACCTCATCGCCGCTGGGCACCAACGCCGCCACTGACCCCTCTCGCCCGCGGTGGGCGCAGCAGCTCTCCGGGGCTGCCGGGCCCGCCGCACCACCCCCATCCCCACCCGAAGGCAGGTACCCGGTTTGGCCACCAAGAAGGATCTGGTCGAAGCCCAGGCCTTCAGCCGCCGCCGGCTGACCACTGCGTTCGTCAGCGGTGCGCCCGGCGGCCGGGAGGTCGAGCCGCAGCGACCGATGCGCGCCGTCGTCGGCAGCATCGCCCTGTCGGTGCTCCTCGTCGTCGGGGGGATCGCGTTCGGCTACCTCAAGCCGTCGCTGCCGTCGGGTTGGGACGACAACTCACTGGTCATCGCCAAGAAGAGCGGTGCCCGCTACGTCGCCATCAAGAAGACGCTCTACCCCGTCATCAACACCACGAGCGCACGGCTGCTCATCCCGTCCGACGCCTTCAAGGTGGTGACGGTCGACGACGACAAGATCACCGGCTCCCCCCGCGGCGCCACCATCGGCATCCTGGGGGCACCTGACTCGCTCCCTGCCGCGGACAAGCTCGTCAACACCGGCTGGACCGCGTGCGTGGGCCAGAGCGCAGGCATCGGCGCAGCGGTGGGCGGGGCCGCAGCGACTCCGGCCACCGGCCGGGCCGCAGTGGTACGCACCGACGACAGCCTCTATGTCGTCACTGGCGGCTACCGGCTGCCGATCCCTGCCAAGGATGCGACCGCGGTGCTGCGTGCACTGCGCCTCGACACGGTCACCCCCCTGGACGCCCCCGCGACCTGGACGGGCCTGTTCCCGATCGGACCGACGCTGAGCCCCCTCACGTTGGACGACGCCGGCGCCACGGTCCCGGGACTGCCGCCCGGTGCGGTCGTCGGCTCGGTGCTCGGGGTGTTGACGCCCGGCTCCGACCCGCGGCGCTATCTCGTCACCCCCACCGGTGAGCTCGCACCACTGCCCCCCTTCGCCTATGCGCTCTACCTGCTCGGGTCGGGCCAGGGCGCTGGAGCCGACCTCCCCGTCACTCCCGCGCAGGTGGGAAGCCTGCGCAACGCCAGCTCTTCGATCGTGCCGAATCAGTGGCCCGAGACCGTGCCCACCGCGCTGGGCACCGACCCATGCGTCAGCCTGACCGCGAGCTACACCAAGGTGCCCACCGTCACCCTGAGCACCTCGACCATCCGTCCTCCCTCCGACGGCACCTCGGTCGTGGTCTCCGCCGGCGCGGGCGCGCTGGTCCGGGCCATCGGCAGCAACATCGTCAACCGGGGTCCGGTCCTGGCGGTCGACCAGACCGGCTCGTCCTACCCCGTGGCCCCTGCGACGGACGATGTGCTGGCCCGCCTGGGCTACGCCGCCGAGGACGTCACGCCGGTGCCGCAGGCCTGGCTGGAGCTCTTCCGCTCCGGACCGACCCTGAGCACCCGCGCAGCCCAGTCCGCGATCTCCCAGAGCCGATGAGCGGCACCCGCCCCCCCATCAGGACCCGGTCCGTCGCCCTCGCTGCGGTCCCGCTGGGGGTCCTGACCCTCACCGGAGCCGCCGCCGGTCCCGCCGCGGCAGCCGAGTGCTCGGTCAGCTCCGTCCAGTACGTCCCGGACGCCCCCCTCGCCCTGCAACGGCTCAACGCGAAGTACGCCTGGACCCTCGCCACCGGCCGGGGTGTCGTGGTGGCCGTGGTCGACTCCGGCGTCAACGCCCGCAACAAGCACTTCGACGGCGCCCTCGTGAAAGGCACCTCCCTGGTCCCCCAGCTCAAGGCCACGCAGGACGATGCCGGCCACGGCACCGCGCTCGCCGGGCAGATCGCGGCCCGCAAGGTCCCCGGGTCGGGAGTCATCGGGCTCGCCCCGGACGCCCGCATCATGCCGGTCCAGGTCTTCTACGACGCCGACGAGCAGAGCCGTGCTGCCGGGGTCGGTCCCCGTCCGGACCGGATCGCGGCCGGCATCCGCTACGCGGTCGACCACGGAGCAAAGGTCATCAACGTCTCCCTGAGCACGCCCACCGACGACAGCCGCCTGCGCGCGGCGACCCGCTACGCGACGGGCAAGGGAGCCCTCGTGGTCGCCTCGGCGGGCAACCGCACCACCGCGCAGGACAAGGCCGACGGCGCGCGCTACCCCGCGGCATACCCGGAGGTCCTGGCCGTCTCCGCCGCAGACGCCTCCGACGCCGTCACCGACGACTCCATCCATGGCAGCCATGTCGACGTCTCGGCGCCCGGCACGGAGGTCCTGACCACGTTCCACGCCGCCGGCGACTGCCTCCTCAGCCAGGAGGGCGAGTCGACGAGCTTCGCCACGGCCTACGCGTCGGCGGCCGCGGCCCTGCTCGTGCAGCGCTTCCCCGACGCCGGCCCGGCCCAGTGGAAGCACCGCCTCGAGGTCACCGCGTCCCGCCCCCAGCGTGAGCGCCGTGACGACCTCGCCGGCTGGGGCCTGATCCAGCCCTACGAGGCACTCACCGCCATCACCGACCAGTCGGCCGGTGGCCCCAACCTGCCCGGCCAGCCCACCCGGAAGCCCGCGGCCCAGGGGGTCCGCCCCATCGACCTGACGCAGTCCAGCGACCCGCACGCGCCGGAGCGCACCGCCGCCCTCTGGTGGTCGCTGGGCGGGACGAGCTCGGTCATCGCCCTCGCCCTCGCCGGGTTGCTCCGCCGGCCGAGTCGTCGCAGCCCGACCCGACCCGACCCGACCTGAGCTGACTGCGTCCCGAACCGGTTGGTCACGCCCACCGCACGGATGGGAGGATTCACGCCATGACCGACGCACCCTCCACGCCTCGCGCTGCCGCCATCCCCGACAAGCCCTCCATCGACGGGCTCGAGGACACGTGGTCGCAGGTATGGCGCGCGCAGGGCACCTACGCGTTCGACCGGTCCGCAGCACACCAGCGCGGCCGCGGAGCGGTCTTCTCCATCGACACCCCGCCCCCGACCGCGTCGGGCTCGCTGCACATGGGACACGTCTTCTCCTACACGCACACCGACTGCATGGCGCGCTACAAACGGATGGCCGGCTTCGAGGTCTTCTACCCGATCGGCTGGGACGACAACGGCCTGCCGACCGAGAAGCGCGTGCAGAACTACTACGGCGTCCGAGGCGACGCCACCCTTCCCTACGCCGAGGGTTTCGAGCCGCCGCACCGCGGTGACGCCAAGAGCCTTCGGGCCGGCGACGCCCAGCCGATCTCGCGGCAGAACTTCATCGAGCTGTGCGACGAGCTGACCGTCAAGGACGAGGAGGCCTTCGAGAGCCTGTTCCGCCGGATGGGCTTCTCCCTCGACTGGGACATCTCCTACCGCACCATCGACGACCACTCCCGCGCCACCGCGCAGCAGGCGTTCCTGCGCAACCTCGCCCGCGGTGAGGCCTACCAGTCCGAGGCGCCCGGGCTCTGGGACGTCACCTTCCAGACCGCCGTCGCCCAGGCCGAGCTCGAGGCCCGCGACTACCCCGGCGCCTACCACCGCGTCGCGTTCCACGGCGCCGACGGCCCGATCCACATCGAGACGACCCGCCCCGAGCTGATCCCGTCCGTGGTCGCCCTCATCGCCCACCCCGACGACGAGCGGTATGCCGCGTTGTTCGGGACCACCGTCACCTCACCCCTGTTCGGGGTCGAGGTCCCCGTCGTCGCGCACCCGGCCGCCGAGCCCGACAAGGGCGCCGGCATCGCGATGTGCTGCACCTTCGGTGACCTCACCGATGTGCTGTGGTGGCGCGAGCTGCAGCTGCCGACCCGGTCGGTCATCACCCGCTCCGGCCGGATCCAGGCCGAGGTCCCCGAGTGGGTCGCCGGCGGCCCCGGCGAGGTGCTGTTCGCCGAGCAGGTCGCGGGCAGGACGACCTTCGGCGCCCGTGAGGCGATCGTGGGCGCGCTGCGCGAGTCCGGCGAACTCGACGGTGAGCCCAAAGCCACCCAGCGCAAGGCGAACTTCTACGAGCGCGGCGAGAAGCCGCTCGAGATCGTCAGCTCGCGCCAGTGGTACATCCGCAACGGTGGCCGCGACCGCGAGCTCAACGCCGCGTTCATCGAGCGCGGGCGGCAGGTCGAGTTCCACCCGGCCTTCATGCGGGCCCGCTACGAGAACTGGGTCAGTGGTCTCAACGGCGACTGGCTCGTCTCGCGGCAGCGGTTCTTCGGTGTGCCGATTCCCGTCTGGTACCCGCTCGACGACGCCGGTGACCCGGTCTATGACAAGGTGCTCGTCCCGTCCGAGGACGAGCTGCCGGTCGACCCTGCGGCGCAGGCACCGTCGGGCTACGACGAGGCGCAGCGCGGCGAGCCCGGCGGTTTCGTCGGCGACCCCGACATCATGGACACCTGGGCCACCTCGTCGCTGACGCCGCAGATCGCGGGCCGCTGGCGCGACGACCCCGAGCTGTTCGCCGACGTCTTCCCCATGGACGTCCGCCCGCAGGGTCACGACATCATCCGGACCTGGCTGTTCTCCACCGTGGTCCGCTCCCACCTCGAGTTCGACTCGGTACCGTGGCGCAACGCCGCACTGTCCGGGTGGATCCTGGACCCTGACCGCAAGAAGATGAGCAAGTCCAAGGGCAACGTCGTCACCCCCGAGGACGTCGTCAAGGAGCACAGCGCCGACGCCGTCCGCTACTGGGCTGCCAGCGGCCGCCTGGGTGCGGACGCTGCCTACGACACCGGGCAGATGAAGGTCGGCCGCCGCCTCGCCATCAAGGTCCTCAACGCCACGAAGTTCGCGCTCTCGTTCGGCGAAGCCGAGGCAGCGACCACCAACGGCGGGGAGGTGGCGGGGGACCTGGCTGCGGCAGTGACGAACCCGCTCGACGTGGCGATGCTCGCCGAGCTGCGCGACGTCGTCACCAGGGCGACGGCCGGGTTCGAGACGTGGGACCACACCCGCGCACTGGAGGCCACCGAGACATTCTTCTGGACGTTCTGCGACGACTACCTCGAGCTGGTCAAGGACCGTGCCTACGGCGGCCAGGGCGAGGAGGCCGCAGCGTCGGCGCGCGCGGCGCTGCGCATCGCGCTCGACGTGCAGCTGCGGCTGCTCGCGCCGTTCCTGCCCTATGTCACCGAGGAGGTCTGGTCCTGGTGGCACGAGGGTTCGGTCCACCGCAGCCCGTGGCCGACGACCGACGACGTCGCCGCGGGTGCCGGTGGCGACCCGGCTGTCCTCACCGCGGTCGGCGAGGCCCTGGCCGGGGTCCGCAAGGCCAAGTCCGAGGCGAAGGTCGGTATGCGCGCGGAGGTGGCCTCGCTGGTCCTCGCCGGCCCACCGGCGTGGGTCGCCAGGGTGCAGAGCGCCGAGTCCGACCTGCGGGCGGCCGGCCGGATCACCGCCACTCCGGGCTACGCCGAGGCCGAGACCCCCGAGGTCCGCGACGCCGAGCTCATCCCGGTGGAGAAGCCGAAGGCCTGAGCCCTGCGCAGCCCGTCGGGCTGGACGCAGACCCACGGGACGTCCCAGCCCGACAGGTGCAGGGACCTGCTGGCGAACCGCTCCTCGTCGAGCAGGGTCACCTCGCCGGTGGCCGGGTCGTAGACGTCCAGGACCCGGTCGCCGTCGCCGGGCAGCACGAGGGTGACGTGCCGGGGCAGCGTCGCGTTGCCGATGTAGAGCAGTGCCGGCTCTCCCTCGGCCACGACGTCGACCAGGCGGGTGTGCGCCGCGCGCAGGCCGGCGACGGTGAGCTGGCGCACCGGTCGCAGCGCGTAGCTCGTGCCCTTGCGGGCCGCTCCGAACTCCAGCTCCTTGCGGGCGCCCCAAGGGGGCGTGCCGAGCGCCCGCGGCCACGGCAGGTTCAGCCGACGACCGCCGGCGATGAGGCGGTTGGTGCGGGCCATGACGACCCGCTCGTACCCGGCGAAGCGCTCCTTCTCGCTCGCGCCGGCCGGGGCGTCGCCCCGCGGTCCCTCACCCGTGGTGATCCACCGCGCGAAGTCGGGGTTGACCAGCATCCGGGCCACCGTGAGGCACGCCGAGCCGCACGTGACAGGGCTCTGCTGCACCGGTCCGATGTCCCCGCTCCTCAACCGGTACCCCATGGCCATGAGCCCATCCTGTCCGCTCGACCCGGCGGCGTCCAGCACTGTCGCGGGGTCGCCGGTGACCGCACCGGCAGCCGATCCGCTGCGCCGGGACCTGCACAGGGGCGGCGAAGCGCGCCGGTCGGTCGGCGTCGGTGATCTGGTCCCGCGCCCAGGGCCACAGGTCCAGGGCGAGGGTCGGGGGGATGGGCCGGTCCAACCCGAGCGCGGTGGCGACGTCCCAGCCGGGCACCAGCGACAGCGCGCGCGACCGAGCCGGGCGTCACCTGGGCCAGGCACCCCCGTGTGTAGCCGACCGCGCGGTCGAGCAGCTCGACGGCGCTCGGGCTCGGTGGCGAGGAACCGGGCAGGGACATCGTGCTCAGCGGTGGGCCAGGTGGTCAACCGGCAAGGCGGCCGGCAGGCCGAACTTCGCGAACAGCCCGGTGTCGAAGAACGCCGCGACGCGCTCGACCTGCTCACCCCGCAAGGTCAGCACCTGCAGCTGGAACGGCGCGAAGGTGCCGTCGGGCTGGCGCATGTAGAGGCCGAACGCCGGCTGCCCGTTCGCCGTGGTGGCGACCATCGGCATGTCGTTGACTGCACCCGGGCACTGCGTGTCGATGAGCCGACCGATCGCCTCGGGCCCGGAGTACCACCCGGTGAAAGGCGGCATCTCCCACACTGCGTCGGCGGTCAGCATGCCGACGATGGACGCGATGTCCTTGTCCCAGAACGCTTTCACGTAACGGTCGAGCATCGCCTGCTTCTCGGCGTCGAGGGTCGTGTCGAGGGTGTCCTGGCTGAGGTCGGCCTTGGACAGCTGCGCATGGGCGCGCTGCAGGGCGCTGTTGACCGCTGCCTCGGTGGTGTCGAGGGCCTCGGCGACCTCGGAGGCCTTCCACCGCAGGACGTCACGCAGGATGAGGACGGCGCGCTGTCGGGCCGGGAGGTGCTGCAGGGCGGCGATGAACGCCAGGCGGATGCTCTCGCGCTGCCCGACGATGCTCGCGGGATCGCTCGTCTCGCCGGCCACCAGGGGGTCGGGGGCCGGCTCCAGCCAGGAGACCTCCGTCGACGACGTCAGCGCGTCGCCGGGCTCGCTGGCCGGACCGCCGAGCCCGGTCGGCAGCGGCCGTCGGTCCCGGCCCTCGAGCGCGCTGAGGCAGACGTTGGTGGCGATGCGGTAGAGCCAGGTGCGCACCGAGGACCTGCCCTCGAAGCCGGCGTAGGCGCGCCAGGCCCGCAGGTAGGTCTCCTGCACGAGGTCCTCGGCGTCGTGGATCGAACCGGTCATCCGGTAGCAGTGCGCCGTGAGCTCGCGGCGGTAGCCGTCGGCGAGCTCGGGGAACGCCTCAGTCTGGGTGTCGCTCAGCTGGGTCATCGAAGTACTCCTGATCGGCTGGCTCGTGCTCGTCGTCCAGCTCGGCGCGTCAGGCGGAGCGCTTGCGCGTGCGCTTGGGCTCCTCGTCGCGCCGCACGATGGTCGCCAGCACGTTGTCCTGCACGACCTCCTTGGTGACGACCACGCGGGAGATGCCCTCGTCGCTGGGGACGTCGAACATCACCGGCATGAGCACCTCCTCCATGATCGCGCGCAGGCCTCGGGCACCCGTGCCGCGCTTGAGGGCGGAGTCGGCGATGGCCTCGAGGGCGTCGTCGGTGAACTCGAGCTCGACGTTGTCGATCTCGAACATCTTCTTGTACTGCTTGACCAGGGCGTTGCGCGGCTTCGACAAGATCGTCACCAGCGAGGCCTGGTCCAGGGGGCTGACCGTCGTGATGACCGGGAGGCGACCGATGAACTCGGGGATGAGCCCGAACTTCATCAGGTCCTCGGGCATCACCTCGTGGATCGAGTCCCCGAGGTCCTTGGGCGTGTGCAGCTCCGAGCCGAAACCCAGGCCCTTCTTGCCGTTGCGCGACTCGATGAGCTTCTCCAGCCCGGCGAACGCACCACCCACGATGAAGAGCACGTTCGTCGTGTCGATCTGGATGAACTCCTGGTGCGGGTGCTTGCGACCCCCCTGGGGCGGGACCGACGCGGTCGTCCCCTCGAGGATCTTGAGCAGCGCCTGCTGGACACCCTCGCCGGAGACGTCGCGCGTGATCGACGGGTTCTCGCTCTTGCGGGCGATCTTGTCGACCTCGTCGATGTAGATGATGCCCGTCTCGGCCTTCTTGACGTCGTAGTCAGCGGCCTGGATCAGCTTGAGGAGGATGTTCTCGACATCCTCGCCGACGTAACCGGCCTCGGTCAGGGCCGTCGCGTCGGCGATGGCGAACGGCACGTTGAGCATCCGGGCCAAGGTCTGGGCGAGGTAGGTCTTGCCACAGCCGGTCGGGCCGATGAGCAGGATGTTGGACTTGGCGATGTCGACGGACTCGACGTCCTTCTTCGAGGTGGACTCGACGGCCTGGATGCGCTTGTAGTGGTTGTAGACGGCCACAGCGAGCGCCCTCTTGGCGACGTCCTGGCCGATGACGTAGTTCTCGAGGAAGTCGAAGATCTCCCGCGGCTTGGGCAGCTCGTCCAGGCCGAGCTCGGAGGACTCGGCGAGCTCCTCCTCGATGATCTCGTTGCACAGGTCGATGCACTCGTCGCAGATGTAGACGCCGGGACCGGCGATGAGCTTCTTGACCTGCTTCTGGCTCTTGCCACAGAACGAGCACTTCAGCAGGTCGCCGCTCTCTCCCATGCGTGCCACTCGCGGTCCTCCGGTCTGTCGCTGTGAACACTGCCCACTGCGGGCAGCAACAGTTCGACGCTACAACGCCGCGTCCTCCCGTGGCTCCATTGAAACCGCCGAGTCGTGCTCCCGTCCCCCTTGTCCGCTGAGGGCGGACAAGGGGGCGCTGGCGCAACCAGGCCCGACCGACCGCACCACCGACCGCCCGACCGAGGCCTGCCCGAGTTGGCGGTCCGCACCGGCCGCCGGTATCCTCCGAGCACGAGGGGAGTACTTCCCAGAGCCGGTCCGGTCAGTACGAGCACCCCATGGTGCTCCCGGACGGCGCCGCCTCCAGGCGGTGAAGGAGACCTCGGACAGCCAGACCGAAGGTGTCCCATGTCCTCGTTCCCTCTGCCCGCCCTCGTCTCGGCCGCGGCCGATCCCGCAGCCGGCGACTCCATCGGCACCCCCCTCCTCTGGGCGGTGAGCATCGGTGCCGTCCTGGCCCTCGTGGTGATGGACTTCCTGGCCACCCGACGCCCGCACGAGGTCTCCATGAAGGAGGCGCTGGGCTGGTCGGCCTTCTACCTCGCTCTCCCCGTCGCCTTCGGTGGCTACCTCTGGTCCCGGCACGGCAGCACCATCGGCGTCGAGTACTACACCGGCTACCTCGTCGAGAAGTCCCTGTCGGTCGACAACCTGTTCGTCTTCATGCTCCTGCTCGCAGCGTTCGCCGTGCCCAAGGAGCTGCAGCAGCGCGTCCTGCTCATCGGCGTCGTCGGCGCCCTGGCCCTGCGCGGTGTGTTCATCGCCCTGGGCGCCCAGCTGCTCAAGACCTTCGACTGGACCTTCCTGCTCTTCGGCCTGATCCTGCTCGCGACCGGGCTCAAGCTGCTCAAGGACGCGGTCCGGGGCACCGACCACCAGATCGACATCGACCAGATGCGCACGGTCCGCCTGCTGCGCCGGTTCATGCCGGTCAGCGAGAAGTACCACTGCACCGCCATGACGGTCCGTGAGAACGGCCGCCGCGCCCTCACCCCGCTGGCCCTGGTGACTGTGGCGATCCTGGCCACTGACATCGTCTTCGCCGTCGACTCGGTCCCGGCCGTCTACGGCATCACCGGCGATCCATACCTCGTCTTCGCGACGAACGCCTTCGCCCTGCTCGGCCTACGCGCCCTGTACTTCGTGCTCGAGGGTGCCTTGTCGCGCCTCGTGCACCTCGGCTTCGGCCTTGCGGCGATCCTGGGCTTCATCGGCGTCAAGCTCGTCCTGCACTGGGCGCACGGCGTATGGCCCTCGACCCCGGAGATCCCGACCCTGGCCTCGCTCGGCGTGATCCTGGCCATCCTCGGCATCGTGACGGTCACGAGCCTCGCCGCCACCCGCGCCCCGGGAGACAGCGATGCCGCCCGCTCAGGGTGAGCGGGCGGCATACCGGACGTGCGAGTGGGAGGTCAGTCCTCCAACGTGCCCTTGCGGGAGCTGAGGACCTCATCGAGCAGGCCGTAGTCCTTGGCCTCCTGCGCCGAAAGGATCTTGTCGCGCTCGATGTCGTTGCGGACCTGCTCGACAGAGCGACCGGAGTGGTCGGCCCAGGTCTCCTCGAGCCAGGTGCGCATCCGGAGCACCTCGTTGGCCTGGATCTCGATGTCCGAGGCCTGCCCACCCATGCCACCCTCGAGGGCCGGCTGGTGGATCAGGATCCGGGCGTTCGGCAGGGCGAAGCGCTTGCCCTTGGCACCGGCCGACAGCAGGACCGCAGCCGCCGAGGCGGCCTGACCGATGACGAACGTCTGCACGTCCGGGCGGATGTACTGCATGGTGTCGTAGATGGCGGTCATCGCCGTGAACGAGCCGCCGGGGCTGTTGATGTACATGAGGATGTCGCGGTCGGGGTCCTGGGACTCCAGCACGATGAGCTGGGCGATGACATCGTCCGCCGACGCGTCGTCGACCTGCACGCCGAGGAAGATGATGCGGTCCTCGAAGAGCTTGGTGTAGGGGTCGAGGCGCTTCATGCCGTAGGAGGTGCGCTCCTCGAACTGCGGCAGGATGTAGCGGCTCGACGGAGCCGGGACCTGCTGGCCGCCGTGCATGGCGGGGTTGGTGTTGTAGTTCATCAGTCCGTCCCTCACTTGTCCCCGGAGACCGGGTTGTCGTCGCCGCCACGGCTGCCGGCCTGGGCTGCGCTGCTGAACACGTGGTCGACGAAGCCGTAGGTCTTCGCCTCCTCTGCGCTGAACCAGCGGTCGCGGTCGGAGTCGAGCTCGACCTGCTCCTTGGTCTGGCCCGTGTGCTCGGCGATCAGCGCGGCCATCTGCTTCTTCACGTAGAGCATCTGCTCGGCCTGGATCTTGATGTCCGACGCCGTGCCACCGATGCCACCCGAGGGCTGGTGCATCATGACGCGGGCGTGCGGGGTGGCGTAGCGCTTGCCGTGGGTGCCGGCGGAGAGCAGGAACTGGCCCATCGAGGCCGCCATGCCCATGGCCACGGTGGCCACGTCGTTGGGGATCCACCGCATCGTGTCGTAGATCGCCATGCCCGCGGAGATGGAGCCACCGGGACTGTTGATGTAGAGCCAGATGTCCTTGCTCGGGTCCTCGGCCGCGAGCAGCAGCAGCTGCGCGCAGATCGCGTTCGCGTTGTCGTCGCGGACGTCCGAGCCGAGGAAGATGATCCGCTCCTTGAGCAGACGGTTGTAGATGTGGTCGTCCAGACCACCCTGCGGCCGCTCGGCTGCGGCGACGATCTCTTGTGGCGTGCTCACCATGTCTCCATCGCTCGGGATTGTGCTTGTCAGTGACCCTAACGCGGAGGTGGTGGGGGGAAGTCCCCGATCCGGCGCGTGTTCGCCCTGAGCGCACAGCACTGCCCCGTATGGCGCGACGCAGCGGGAGGGGACCGCGGCGGTCAGGAGCGGGCTGCCACCTCGCGCTCGGCCGCGGTGTCCTGCGGCTCCCGTGTGGCCGGGATGACCAGCATCGCCGCGGCGACCATGACGGTGACGGCCATCAGGGCCTTGAGGACCGTGAAGTGGTCCCCGAGGAACCCGAGCAGGGGCGGCCCCGCGATGAACGCGGTGTAGCCGATGGTCGCGATGACCGACATCCGGGCAGCGGCGCGCGCCGGGTCGTCGGCGGAGGCGCTCATGCCGACGGGGAAGCCCAGCGAGGCACCCACACCCCAGACGGCGGTGCCGACATAGGCGATCCAGACGTTGCCGAAGATGACCATGACCGAACCCACCGCAGCCATCGCGAAGGTCACCTGCAGGACCGGCACCCGCCCGTACTGGTCGAGCAGCCGGGTGCCGACGAGCCGGCCCACGGTCATGAAGGACAAGAAGGAGGCGAAGGCCAGCACGCCCGCCCAGGCCGGCAGTCCGTGGCCCTCGACGAAGCCCACGGCGATCCAGTCGTTGGCGGTGCCTTCGGTGAACGCCGCGGCGAGGACGACCAGACCGATCATCAGGGTGCGAGGCTCCAGCCAGGCCGACCCGGGCTTGCCCGCGCTCGCGCTCTCGCCCGTGGTCGGCTCTTCTTCGCCCACCTCGACCTCGCGCGGCAGGAAGGACTTCAGGGCCCACAGGCCCAGGCCCGTCGACACCACGATCGTCACCACGAAGTGAGCGAGGAGCGGGATGCCTCCCCACGACATCCCCGCACCGACGAGGGCGCTGAGCACGGTGCCGCCGGAGAAGGCGGCATGGAAGTGGGGCATGACCGTCTTGGCGAGCAGCCGCTCGACCGCCGCGCCCTCGAGGTTCATCGCCACGTCCCACAGGCCGATCCCCATGCCCAGGAAGTAGAGCCCCACGGCCATCAGCCACCGCGACGCGGTGATGTCGACCGCCGCGGCCACGATGACGAGCCCGACGAACGCCACCACCATGCCGACCAGGATCGTGCGTGCGGCCCCGATCCGCCCCGCCACGCGACCGGCCGACGGCAGTGCGGTGAGCGAGCCTGCGGAGGCAGCGAACAAGGTCAGGCCCAGCTGCCCGGCGCTCAGCCCGAGCGCGGCCTTGCTGTCGGCGATGCGTGAGGCGAAGGCCGCGAACGTCACCCCGGCCAGGGCGAAGACGATGAAGACGGCGTTGCGGGCCGCGATGACGCGGGCGCGGTCCAGGGCTGGGGTGTGGTGGTTCACGGCGTCTTCCTGCGCGGCGCGCGGGTCTGGCGTGCGGGTCTGGCGTGCGGGTCTGGTGTGCGGGAGTCGAATCGAATCGAATCGATTCGATCGAATCGTTTCGATAGTGTCTCCCCCATGACCGTTCCCCGTCAACCTCGGGTGACGCTCCGAGCCGTGGCCCGGGCCGCCGGGGTGTCCACCTCCACCGCCTCACTCGCCTTCAGCGGCCGGGGTCCGGTGGCGCCGGAGACGGTGCAACGGGTGCGGGCGGCAGCGGAAGAGCTCGGGTACACCGGCCCCGACCCGTTGGCCTCGTCGCTGCGCCACGGGCGTTCGGGCGTGGTCGGCGTGATCGTCGAGGGCCGCCTGCTCCACGCCTTCCGTGATCCCTTCGCCGTGAGCGTGCTGGACGGTCTGTCCCAGGTCCTCGACGAGATCCCGGCCGGCATGCTGCTCATCGCCCAGCACGCGGGCGCCCCCGAGAAGGCTCTCCCCCAGCTGTCGGCCACCGCGCTGGACGCGGTGGTCTTCTCGCTCTGCGGCCCGGACGACAACCCCGTGGTCGAGCACCTGGCCGCTCGTGGCATACCGATGCTCGGCGACGGGTCCCCGGCGGACCCCCGAGTCGTCCAGCTCGCGCTCGACAACCGGGGATCCGGCGCAGCAGTCGCGCGGCACGTCCGCGACCTCGGCCACCAGCGGGTGGCGCACCTGATGATGCCGCTGCGCCCGGACGGGGTCACCGGGCTCGCCGACGTCGGCGCACTGGACGCAGCGACGTTCGCGGACAGTCGCGACCGGGCCCTGGGCTTCCTGGACGTCTACGACCTCACGCGCACCCCGGGCCGCTTGGCCGTCACCTCACTCCCCGACGTCGAGCAAGGGGCCGCCGCCGCACAGATGCTCCTGGACCGGCCGACCACCCAACGCCCCACCGCGGTCGTCGCGCAGTCCGACCTGCTCGCCATGGGCGTGGTACGTGCCGCCGCCGAGCTGGGCCTGCGCGTTCCGCAGGACCTGAGCGTGACCGGCTTCGACGGGGTGGAGCTGCCGTGGTTCGCCGGCACCCTGACCACCATGGACCAGCACGGTGAGCGCAAGGGGCGACGCCTCGGGGAGCTGCTGCGGCTGCTGCTCGACGGCCAGCGCCCCGACGACGAGGTCGCCCCGGTCTCCCTGCGCGTCGGTACCACCACGACCACCCCGCCAGACTGACGCCAGACTGACGCCATACTGACGCCCGACTGACTCCCCCCGGGCCCGTCGAGCGGGGGCCGGCGGGGCGACGAGCGGCCCTGGTCGGCTCAGGCGTCGATCGTCGCGCCCCGCGGGGGCGTCCCGTCGTTGCCCTTGTCGGCAGGGTGCACCTCGGCCGGGTGGGGCACGCGGGCCGGCTGGGCGACCAGGTTGACGGTGATGTACCGGCCGTTGACATCCATCGTCACCGCTGCCTCGAACTCCATGTAGCTGTCGTTCGAGGAGACGTGGTGGACCTCCCAGTCGGTGTCCAGCGCGGCGACGCCCCACAGGCGCTCCACCCCGACCCCGGCCTCCCAGGGCAGGACGTCGTCGGCGCACCGGCAGATGCCGATGATCATCCGGTCGACGTCGTCCGTGCGCCCGAGCTCGACCTCGGCGAACAGCTGGCTGCCGAGCAGCCCCTTCTGCAGGGTGGCCTGCAGGGCAGAGACGTGCTGGTCGTCGGCGGGGTTGGCGTTGTCCTGGACCGCCAGGCGCAGCTTGTGGAAGGAGGCCATGTCCATGGGACAAGACTCAGGGGCAACGTGTCATCCGCAATCCGACAAATGACGTATGCCGTGCCCCCGTCGAGGGACACGGCATACGTTTGCGTGCTGCGGCGGTCGTTACCGCCGGTGGGGTCAGTGGTCGTGACCCTCGTGGTCGTGACCCTCGTGGTCGTCTTCGGCGAGCTCGGAGGCGACATCGGTCGCCGTGACCTCGCTCAGGTCGATCTCGGCACCTGCGGTGTCGACGACCCTGGCCTGCTCGAGGACGTTGGCCAACGCCTTGCGCCGGGCGACCTCGGCGACCATGGCGGGGATCTGGCCCTGCTGGTCGACCGCCTGGGCGAACTGGTTCGGGTCCATGCCGTACTGCTGGGCCGACATCACGAGGTACTCGATGAGCTCGGGCTGCTCGACCTTGACATCGGTCTTCTCTGCGATGGCGTCGAGCAGGAACTGGGCCTTGAGCGCCTTGCGGGTGCTCTCGTCGACCTCGGCACGGTGCTCGGCGTCCTCGAGGCGGTCCTCGCCCTCGAGGTGGGAGTTGACCTCGGCCTCGACGATGGCGTCGGGGATCGGGATGTCGATGGTCTCCAGGAGGTGCTCGAGCAGCTTGTCGCGCGCCTGGACACCCTGTTCGAACTTCTTGGCCTGCTCGGCCTGCCTGGTCACGTCGGCGCGCAGCTCCCTGAGCGTGTCGAACTCCGAGGCGAGCTGGGCGAAGTCGTCGTCGAGCGACGGGAGCTCGCGGACCTTCACGGACTGGACGGTGACGATGACCGCGGCGTCCTCGCCCTCGTGGTCGCCACCGGCCAGGGGGGCGGAGAAGTTCTTGGTCTCGCCGGCAGCCATGCCGACGAGGGCGTCGTCCATGCCGTCGAGCATGTTGGCGGAGCCGACCTCGTAGGAGATGCCCTTGACCGAGTCGATCTCCTCGTCGCCGATGGAGGCGTCCAGGTCGATGGACACGAAGTCACCGGTCTGGACAGTGCGCTCGACACCCTTGAGGGTGCCGAAACGCTCCTGGAGCGCGATCAGGCGCTCCTCGACGTCCTCGTCGGACGCCTTGGCCTCGTCGACCTCGACGGTGATGGTGCTGAAGTCCTCGGGCAGCTCGACCTCGGGACGCACGTCGACCTCGACCGTGAACTTGAGGTCCTGGCCGTCCTCGGCGGGGACGTCGGTGACGTCGACCTCGGGCTGGCCGATTGGGCGGACCTTGTTCTCCTCGACAGCCTGGCCGTAGAACTGCGGGAGGGCCTCGTTCACGGCCTCCTGCAGCACGGCACCGCGACCGACGCGCTGGTCGATGATCCGGCTGGGGACCTTGCCCTTGCGGAAGCCGGGGACCTGGATCTGGGAGCCGATGGTCGCGTAGGCCGCGTCGAGGCTGGGCTTGAGCTCCTCGAACGGGACCTCGACGGTCAGCTTGACCCTGGTCGGGTTGAGGGTCTCGACGGCACTCTTCACTGCGGGGTACTCCAGGTTCAGGTGGGGAACGGGCGGGGCAACAGGAAAGGCCCTGCACGCCGGCGGTGGGCGCGCGCAGACCAAAGACCCATCCTAGCCGCTGAGGGACGCGCCACCGAACCGAGCCTGCGCCGCCCTCGGGGGCTCACCCCACCAGGCTGTGGCGCTCCGCCGTGGGGGCCGCAGCCCCCACGGTCGGGGACCCCTGTGGCCACTGGGCAGTACGGCGCGGCCCCGCCTAGGTTGGAGGCATGAGCCACTCTGCGCTTCCCCCGCTGCCGGTAACCGTGTGTCTCGACATCGCCGGGGCGGTGGGCTGATGAGCACCGATGCGCAGCCCCTGGAGTTCGACGTCGTCGTCATCGGTGCGGGACCGGTGGGCGAGAACGCCGCCGACCGCGCCCGCAAGGCCGGCCTGACGGTGGCCATCGTGGAGAAGCACCTCGTCGGCGGGGAGTGCAGCTTCTACGCCTGTTCCCCCAGCAAGGCGCTGCTGCGCCCGATCCACGCGACCCGTGCCTCCCAGCGCGTGCAGGGCTCGGATGGTGCCCACCTCGACCCCCAGGGGGTTCTGGACCGTCGCGACGCCTGGATCAACCAGCTCGACGACAGCGGGCAGGTTGGCTGGCTCGAGAACATCGGCATCACCCTCCTGCGCGGGGAGGGGGTCCTCACCGGCGCGAAGTCGCTGGAGGTCGACGGCCGCGAGGTCCGTGCCCGTCACGCCGTCATCCTCGCGACCGGGACGGCGCCCGCAGTGCCACCCATCCCGGGCCTGCGCGAGGCCAAGCCGTGGACCAACCGCGACGCAACCACGACACGGCGCATCCCCGAGCGGCTCGCCGTCCTCGGCGGCGGGGTCGTGGCCTGCGAGCTGGCCCAGGTGTTCCAGGCCCTGGGCTCCGCCGTCACGATCGTCGAGCAGGCGCCGGGCCTGCTCGGCCGCAACGAGGAGTTCGCGGGCACCGCGGTCAAGGAGGCCCTCGAGCGGGACGGGGTCGACGTCCGCACCGGGAGCAAGGCCGAGAAGGTCTCCCGCCTCGGCCCCACCGGCGAGGTCACCCTCCACCTCGAAGGTGGCGCCACCGTGGTCGCCGACGAGCTGCTCGTGGCCGTGGGACGCACGCCCGCCACCCGCGGCCTGGGCGTCGAGGCGGTGGGCGGGGAGCTGACCGACGCGGGGTACGTGTCGGTCACCGACCGCATGGAGGTCAAGGGCCTGGACGACCGGGCCCCGTGGCTGTACGCCGTCGGCGACGTCAACGGGATCGCCCTCCTCACGCACATGGGCAAGTACCAGGCCCGTGCCTGCGGCGACCTCGTGGGCGCACGGGCCGCGCAACGCGAGCCCGATGCAGGCAGGACGACGCCCTGGGCGGACGACCTCGGCTCCCCGCAGGTGATCTTCACCGACCCGGAGGTGGCGGCGGCCGGGCTCACCGAGGCGCAGGCGCGCGAACGAGGGCTCAACATCCGCGTCGTCGACGTGCCGATGGACAGCGCGGCGGGTTCCGGCCTGCACGCCGAGGGCTACCAGGGGCAGGCCCGCATCGTCGTCGACGAGGACGCCGGCGTGATCGTCGGCGCGACCTTCGTCGGGCAGGATGTCGCCGAGCTCATCCACCCGGCGACGGTCGCCATCGTCGCCAAGGTGCCGCTCACGACGTTGTGGCACGCAGTTCCGTCCTTCCCGACGATGAGCGAGATCTGGTTGCGGCTGCTCGAGGAGTACGGCCTCTAGAGGCACCCGACCGGCCGCGTCCTGCACCACCGCGACAGGGAAATATGCGTCATCGGTACGGCCCACCCGCGTACGCCCGCGAGTAGCGTCCGTTGGCGAGCCCCCACGAGGGGAAGGTCTGCGAAAGGGAACCACCATGCACGTCCGCACCCCATGGCGTCTCGGCCTGCTGGCAACAGCCGCTGTGCTGATGCTCGGCACCGGCTCGGCCGGCTCGGTGAACGCCTCGCCAGCCGGCCCTGCCAGCTCCCCCGGCGCCCAGACCTGTGTGTCCGACTCCTCGAGCGCCGCCCGGGTCATGAAGGGCGCGACCGCCAAGGAGCCTGCGCTCTACTCCAAGAACGAGGCCAAGGCGTATGGCGTCCTCAAGGACCTCCCGACCCTCGCGGACGGCAGCGTGCACGTCCCCACGGTCTTCCACATGGTCGGAGAGGACGAGTTCACCGTCGCCGAGAAGCAGCGCTGGAACGCCCTCATCGCCGCCCAGATGAAGGTGCTCAACGACTCCTACTCCGGCGCCACGGCCGGCGACGCTGCCGACACGCCGTTCCGCTTCGACCTCGAGCAGACGACCTGGACGGTCAGCTCCGCCTGGTACACCGTCGTCCCCGGCAAGAACGAGCGCGACATGAAGCAGGCGCTCTACACCGGCGACGCCCGCACGCTCAACGTCTACGCCGCCGACATCGGCGGAGGCCTGCTCGGCTGGGCCTACTTCCCCAAGGGCTACAACCACGGCCGCGACTTCATCGACGGCGTCGTCATGCTCGACGAGTCGATGCCCGGGGGCACCGCGGGCAAGTACGCCCTCGGTGACACCCTCACCCACGAGGTCGGCCACTGGCTGATGCTCGAGCACACGTTCGCCCACGGCTGCGCGGCCTCGGGCGACTACGTGGCCGACACCCCGCGTGAGGCCATGCCGCAGTTCGACTGCCCGACCGGGGCCGACACCTGCACGGCGCCGGGCCTGGACCCGATCCACAACTTCATGGACTACACCCAGGACTCCTGCATGAACATGTTCACCCAGGGCCAGTCCGACCGCATGAGCGACGCGTGGCAGCAGTTCCGCGCCGGGGGCGGCAAGGGCTGAGCCTCCTCGACCAGCACGTCGAAGGGCCCCACCCGAGGGTGGGGCCCTTCTGCTGAGCGGGTGACGAGAATCGAACTCGCGTAGCTAGTTTGGAAGACTAGGGCTCTACCATTGAGCTACACCCGCGTGGACCCAGCCCACCCCTGGGGAGTGCCGCAGATCCGAGGCGCTAGCCTAATGCCCGCGATCGCGTGAGCCGAAATCGGCTTGCCGTCCACGGGGTATGGCGCAGCGTGGTAGCGCGTCCGCTTTGGGAGCGGAAGGCCGCCGGTTCGAATCCGGCTACCCCGACCTAGCCGACCAGCACGGCACGCAGCTCGGTGGTGCTGCGTCCCGCGCGGTGGCCCTTGGCCTCGAACCCGTCGGTCGGGCGCCACGGCGGCCGCTCCCCCTCGGTCACCTCGAACCGGTCGTCGGCGCCGAGCTCGGCGCGGGCGTGCGCCGCATACACGGGGTGGTCGGTGGCCACGAGCAGCTGGCCTCCCCGCCGGAGCCGTGAGGCCACGAGGTCGAGGTTGTACGGCGCGAGGAAACGACGCTTGACGTGCTTGGCCTTGGGCCAGGGGTCAGGAAAGAACAGGTGTACGGCGGTGAGTGAGTCCGGCCGCAGCCGGTGCTCGAGCAGCTGCACCGCGTCGCCGCGATGCATCCACAGGTTGCCCAGACCTCGGCGGTCGGCCTCGGCGAGCATCCGCGCGAGGGCCGGGGGGTAGACGTCGACCGCGACGAGGTCGTGCCCGGGGTGGGCGGCGACGTAGGCGAGCGCCGCGGCCCCGTGGCCGCAGCCGACCTCGAGGACGACCGGTGCGGCCCGGCCGAACGCGGTGACCGGGTCGAGCACGCCGTCGGGGATCTCGTGGCGCGGGACCAGCTGCTCGAGCCGGTCCTGGGTCAGCGCCGACATGCGACCTCGGCGGGCACCATAGGACCGGACGCGCCCGGTCATCCGCATCGGCTCCATCCGGCCAGCCTAGAGAACCAGGGGCGGCACGCGACCGAGGGGCGGGACAGTGGTAATAACTTTCGATTATGTGATCCATAATCAGACCATGCGCATCTCCCGGTTCCCCAACATCGTCGACGACGTCTCCGTGCGCCTCAGCGCCGGCGTCGTCCTCGCGGTGGGCGTGCTCGCCCTCGCGACCCAGCAGTGGTGGCTCTATGCCGTCCTCGCCGCGGACTTCGTGCTGCGGACCGGGTGGGGTCCGTCGGCCAGCCCGGTCGCCGAGCTCGTGCGCCGGTGGGTCCGCCCCCGGGTGGCCACACCGGCCCGGTGGACTGCCGGCCCGCCGAAGCGCTTCGCCGCCGGCATCGGCGCCGCGCTGACCGTGGCCGCCACGGCCCTGTGGCTGACCGGCGCCATCGTGCCGGTGGTCGTCATCGGTGTCGTCATGGTGGCCTTCCCCGCGCTCGAGGCCATCGGGGGCGTCTGCGTCGGGTGCATCGCCTTCGGCTGGCTCATGCGGCTCGGCCTGATCCCCGAGTCGATCTGCGTGGAGTGCGCCGACCTCGGCAAGCGCGCTGCCCAGCGTCCGGCAGCATCGCACGCCTGAGCGCCGGACGTCTCCAGCGGTCGGTCCGCACCGAGGTCGGTCAGCGTCAGGGTCGGTCAGCGTCGCCAGACCAGGACCGCGGCCCGGTCGTCGGTCTCACCGGCCCGTGCGGCCGTGCACATCTTGGCGGCCATCCCCTCGAACCCGCGCCCGATCATCTGCTCAGCCGTGCCCAGCATGCGGTCGATGCCGTCGCGCAGGTCACGGTTGCGGACCTCGATGACGCCGTCGGTGTAGAGCAGCAGCGCGTCGCCGCGGCTCAGCGTCCCGCGGACCCGGGGGAAGCCCACGACGTCGGTGACGCCGAGCACCGGCCCCTCGTCGCCCTCGAGCACCTTCCAGCGACCCGAGCCGGCCGAGAAGCGCACCGCCGGCGGATGACCGGCCGAAGCGAGGCTGTACTCGCCCGTCCCGAGGTTGACCCAGGCGTGCGCAGCACTGGCGAAACCCTCGTCCCACTGCTGTCGCAGCAGGTAGGAGTTGGCGGCGGCGAGGAACTGGTCGTAGGGCAGCGAGCCGAGCAGTCCACCGAACGCCCCTGACAGGAGCAGGGACCGCGTGCCCGCGGCGAGGCCCTTGCCCGACACGTCGACCAGTGCCAGCTCGAGGATGTCGCCGGCCTTGCTGGTGACGAGGAAGTCGCCCGAGAACGACTCGCCGTAGGCCGACAGGATCGACAGCTCGGCCCCCCAGCCCGGCGGCATCGCCGGCAGCTCACCCTGGGTGCGCAGCCGGTCGCGCAGGTCGACCAGCATCGACTCGCCGAGGTTGCCCTGGACCCCGAGCCGCGCCCGGGAGGTCGCCACCCAGAACATGATGATCATCACCACGACCAGGACGACGTACGCGCCGTACAAGGGCGTTGGGGACACGCGGTTGACGATGGCAAGGGCCGCCGTGAAGAGGATCGCCGCGTCGACGAACGCCAGGGTCCGCGGACCGAGGAAGAGCCCGGCGAGCACCGCCACGGGGTAGTAGGCGGAGAACGGGAAGATGCCGGGCCACTGGAACATCGCCCAGCACAGGGCGGCATTGACCGTCAGCAGGGCGAAGGCGGTGCTGCCGGACCCCCACCGCCCGTAGCGGGAGCGGGTGCGCTGGAGGCGCGTCATCAGCGAACGACGCGCGAGGGCCCACCTGCCAGCGTTCACCAGTGCGAGTTCCTTTGGGCCGATCGGGGGGTGCAGGGCACCCAAAAGGTCAGTGGGAGCGGACTGGCCCCGTCTCCAGCCCTGCAGCGGCAGCCTAGTGCGCCACTCCGCACGGGGCCGGGTAATCCCCAGATCACGGCTGATCGGGAAGTCTTCGGTCCTGTTCGTAGGCGGCAACCATGTCGATCCGGCGGGCGTGGCGCTCGGCGCCCGAGAACGGGGTGCCGAGGAAGGTCCGGACCATCGCCTTCGCCTCGTCGACGGTGTTCATCCGTCCGCCGATCGAGATGACCTGCGCATCGTTGTGTTCGCGCGCGAGGCCGGCTAGCTCCTCGTTGTGGCACAGGGCTGCTCGGATGCCGCGCACCTTGTTGGCGGCCATCTGCTCACCGTTGCCCGAACCTCCGAGGACGATGCCGAGCGAGTCTGCGTCCGCAGCCACGGCTTCCGCCGCCCGCAGCACGAAGACGGGGTAGTCGTCCTGCTCGTCGTAGGCGTGCGGGCCGTGGTTGGTGACCTCGTGCCCCTGCGCCTCGAGGAAGGCGACGAGCTCGCCGAGCATCTCGTATGCGGCGTGGTCGCCGCCGATGTGGACGCGCATGGTGGTGCTCCTTCGCTCCTGCTGGTCTTGGTCGAAGAGGGGGTCGACTCCTAGTCGAAGAGGGGGTCGACGGTACGGCTGCGCTTGAGCTCGAAGAAACCCGGGGTGCCGGCGACGAGCACGCAACCGTCCCACAGCTTCGCGGCAGCCTCACCCTGGGGGGCGGGACTGACGACCGGACCGAAGAAGGCGACGCCGTCGACCGCGATGACCGGCGTGCCCACGTCGTCCCCCACGAGGTCGACGGCGCGCTGGTGGCTGGCCCTGAGCCGGTCGTCGTGCTCGTCGGTGTCCGCGAGCTCGGCGAGCTCGACCGGCAGCCCGACCTCCTGCAGCGCGGGGACGATGACCCGTGCGAGGTCGGTCTCGCCGCGGAGGTGGATCCGCGTGCCCATGGCGTCGTAGAGCGGCTTGACGACCTGGTCGCCGTGCGCGGCGGCCGCGGCGAGGATGACGCGCACCGGTCCCCAGGCGCGGTCCATGGCTGCGACATACTCCTCGGGGAGTTCACGGCCCTCGTTGAGGACGGCCAGGCTCATCACCGACCAGGTCACCTCGACAGGTCGGACCTTCTCGACCTCCATCATCCAGCGCGAGGTCATCCAGGCCCAGGGACACCACGGGTCGAACCAGAGCTCGGCGGCGGACTGGGCAGCGGTGGTCTCGGTGGCAGTCACGCCGACAAGACTGCCACTGCACCATCGACCGCCGCGCGCGAGGGCGCAGGTGCGTCCCCGCCCCGACGTCGGGGCGACCCGGCAGCAACGCGGGGCGGTGGCCCCGTGTTGCCAGAACACCTCTCCACGCGTGGGAGTATGGGCGCTGATACGTGGACCACACCCCTGCAGGAGATTCTGTGCCCGGCAAGAACCTGACCCGCGACGAGGCAGTGGCCCGCGCGGCCGTCGTCGCCGTCGACCACTACGACGTCTCGCTCGACCTCACGACGTCGCAGGAGACGTTCCGGACGACCACCACGGTGACGTTCACGAGCGCAAGGGTCGGGGCGTCGACGTTCGTGGACCTCATCGCTCCTTCGGTGGAGGCGATCACCCTCAACGGCGAGTCGCTCGACCCGGCCACGCACTTCGACGGGGTCCGCATCACGCTCCCCTCGCTCGCCGGGCGCAACACGCTCACCGTCGACGCGACCGGTGCCTACATGAACACCGGCGAGGGCCTGCACCGCTTCGTGGACCCGGTCGACGACGAGGTCTACCTCTACAGCCAGTTCGAGGTCGCCGACTGTCGCCGCATGTTCACGGTGTTCGAGCAGCCCGACCTCAAGGCCACCTACGCCTTCACCATCACCGCTCCCGCCCACTGGGAGGTCGTGTCCAACTCCCCCACCCCGCCGTCGACCCCGGTGCGCGAGGGCGTGGCCTGCTGGGACTTCGCCCCCACCCCTCGGATGTCCTGCTACATCACCGCCCTCGTGGCCGGTCCGTACGCCGTGGTCCGCGACGAGGTGCAGACGCGCAAGGGCGCCGTTCCGCTCGGCATCTTCTGCCGCCGGTCGATGCTCGAGCACCTCGACGCGGACAACATCTTCGACTGCACCAAGCGCGGTTTCACGTTCTTCGAGAACGAGTTCGACAGCGAGTACCCGTTCGAGAAGTACGACACCCTCTTCACGCCCGAGTACAACATGGGCGCGATGGAGAATGCCGGCGCCGTGACGGTCAACGAGACCTATGTCTTCCGTGCCAAGGTCACCGAGGCGATCATCGAGCGTCGGGCGCTGACCCTGTTGCACGAGCTGGCCCACATGTGGTTCGGCGACCTCGTGACGATGAAGTGGTGGAACGACCTGTGGCTCAACGAGTCCTTCGCCGAGTGGGCGTCGACGACGTGCCAGGCCGAAGCCACCGAGTGGGAGTCCGCCTGGACGACGTTCGGCATCAGCGAGAAGGCCTGGGCCTACCGCCAGGACCAGCTCTCCTCCACCCACCCGATCGTCGCCCCGATCCGCGACCTGGAGGACGTCGAGGTCAACTTCGACGGCATCACCTACGCCAAGGGCGCCTCGGTGCTCAAGCAGCTCGTCGCCTACGTCGGCCGTGAGCCGTTCGTCGCCGGGCTGCGCGCCTACTTCGCCAAGCACGCCTGGGGCAACACCACGCTGCAGGACCTGCTCAGTGAGCTCGAGTCCACCTCGGGTCGCGACCTCGGCACCTGGTCGCAGCTGTGGCTCGAGACTGCAGGGGTGAACACCCTGCGTCCTGTGGTCGAGGTCGACGACCGCGGCCTGATCTGCTCTGCCACCATCGAGCAGACGGGTGCCGAGGGCCACCCCACGCTGCGACCACACCGGCTCGCCCTGGGCCTGTACTCCGTGCAGGAGCGGGCCGACGGCCCCGTCCTCGTCCGCACCGACCGCCTGGAGCTCGATGTGGACGGTCACTCCACCGCCGTCCCGGAGCTCGTCGGGCGCGCCGTCCCGGACCTGCTGCTCGTCAACGACGAGGACCTGGCGTATGCCAAGATCCGGCTGGACGAGCGTTCGCTGGCGACGGCACTGTCCCACCCGCGCGGGTTCCAGGACAGCCTTCCCCGCGCCTTGGTGCTCGGTGCCGCGTGGGACATGACGCGCGACGCCGAGATGTCGGCCCGCGCCTTCATCGACCTCGTCCTGGCCTCGCTGCCCGGCGAGACCAACTCGACGATGCTGCGTACGGTGCTCGCCCAGCTGCAGAGCGCGGCCCGCCTCTACGTCGCCGGGGACCACCGCGGGGCGACCCTCGCTTCCGTGACGACCCGGCTGCGCGCCCTGGCTGAGTCCGCCGAGCCGTCCAGCGACGCCCAGCTCCAGCTCCTCACCGCGTATGCCGCGGTGCAGGGCGGCAGCGACCACGACGCCCTGTTCCTGCGTGGCCTGCTCGACGGGACCCAGACCCTGCAGGGGCTGGCCGTCGACACGGAGATGCGCTGGATGCTCCTCACCGCCCTCGCGGCAGCCGGCGCCGCCACCGAGGCCGAGATCGCCGCCGAGCGCGAGCGCGACAACACCGCCACCGGCCGCGAGCGCGCGGCACGAGCCCTGGCGGCCAGACCCGATGCCGAGGTCAAGGCCGAAGCCTGGCGCCAGGGCGTGGAGGACACCTCGCTGCCCAACTCGGTCGTCGAGGCCACCGGCCTGGGCTTCACCCAGGCCCTGGACACCGAGCTGCTGCGCCCCTACGTGCAGAAGTACCACGACGCGCTGCTCGGCACCTGGGAGTCGCGGACGCACGCGATCGCCGAGTCGATCCTCGTGACGTACTACCCGAGCGTCCTGGCCGACCAGCACCTGCTGGACGCTTCGCAGGCCTGGCTGGACGCCCACCCCGACGCCCCGGCAGGGCTGTCGCGTCTCGTGGCCGAGCACCGCGACGGCGTGGCTCGCGCCCTGCGGGCCCAGGCCCGGGACGCCGATGCCTGAGTCGTTCCTCGCCGCCCTGACGACGCTGACCCCTGAAGGGGTCTGGGACTGGTTCCTCGGGCCGCCGCTGCGGGTCGTCGTCACGGTGCTGGCGGCGCTGGTCCTGCGTTGGGTGCTGCTGCGCTCGATCGGGCGCGTCGTACGGATCACCTTGGCCAGCTCGGACGCGCGCCGGTCACGCGAACCCGGGCGGGTGGGCCGCGCGAGCAACGCGGTCGCCGCAGCCGCGGGCATCGACCGCGAACGGCACCTTCAGCGCACCCTGACCATGGCGTCGCTGCTCCGCAGCGTCGTCACGTTCGTCGTGGCCCTCATCACGATCCTGACGGTGATGGCGATCGCCGAGATCCCGCTCGCACCGCTGCTGGCTTCAGCCGGGGTCGGCGGTGTCGCGCTCGGCTTCGGCGCCCAGAGCCTGGTCAAGGACTTCCTCTCGGGGATCTTCATGATCTTCGAGGACCAGTACGGCGTCGGCGACGTCATCGACACCGGTGAGGCCATCGGCACCGTCGAGGAGGTCTCATTGCGCGTCACGCGCCTGCGTGACGCGCGCGGGGTGGTCTGGTACGTCCGCAACGGGGAGATCATGCGGATCGGCAACAAGAGCCAGGGCTGGTCGACCGCCGTGGTCGACCTGCCGGTGGCCTACTCGGAGAACATCGAACGCGCTGTCTCGGTCATCCGCACCGTGGTGCACCAGATGGACCAGGACCCGGCCTTCCAGGGGCTGCTGCTCGAGGAGCCCAACGTCGTGGGGGTCGAGTCGATCACCGGCAACATCGTCACCCTCCGCGTCATCGCCAAGACCGCGCCAGAACAGCAGTACGGCGTGTCCCGCGAGATCCGTGAACGGGTCAAGACCGCCTTCGACGAGCACCACATCAAGGCGCCGGTCATGACGCCGTTCGGTCAGGCCGGGGGCACCCCATGAGCACCAGTGGCCAGTCGGGCAGCTTCTTCGAGGAGGTGGGTGGGCACGAGACCTTCCGCAAGCTCGTCCACGAGTTCTACCGCGGGGTCGCCGACGACCCGGCGCTGCGCGCCCTCTACCCCGAGGCAGACCTGGGTCCGGCAGCGGAGCGCCTGCGGCTGTTCCTCGAGCAGTACTGGGGTGGTCCGACGACCTACTCCGAGCAGCGCGGACACCCCCGCCTGCGGATGCGCCACCACCCGTTCAAGGTGACCCCGGCGCAGCGCGACCGCTGGCTGCTGCACATGATGGCGGCCGTCGACACCCTCGACCTGCCACCAGCCAACGAGCTGCTGCTGCGCGACTACCTCGAGCGCGCGGCCTTCAGTCTGGTCAACAGCCTCGACGAGGACTGAGCAGCGCCCAGAAACCAAGACAGGCAGCTCCCGGTTTCGTCCTCGGGGCCGGATGCCTCACCATGGTCTCCCGTGACCGACACCCTCCCCAAGACGTCCGACGCCCGGCTCATCGCGACGCACCCCGCCCACCTCCTGCACCCAGCTGACTCGGCCGATGCCGCCTGGTGGCGCCACGCAGTGATCTACCAGATCTACCCCCGCTCCTGGGCTGACAGCGACGGCGACGGCATCGGCGACCTGCCCGGGGTCACCGCGCGACTGCCTTACCTCAAGGCGCTTGGTGTCGACGCAGTCTGGTTCAGCCCCTTCTACACCTCGCCGCAGGCCGATGCAGGCTACGACGTCGCCGACTACCGCGACATCGACCCGCTGTTCGGCACCCTCGCCGACGCCGACGAGCTGGTGGCCAGGGCCCACGAACACGGGCTGAAGATCATCGTCGACCTCGTGCCCAACCACAGCAGCGACGAGCACGTGTGGTTCCAGGCTGCGCTGGCGGCCGGCCCCGGCAGCCCGGAGCGGGCTCGATACATCTTCCGGGACGGCAACGGCGAGCACGGCGAGCTGCCCCCGAACGACTGGCGCTCCGTCTTCGGTGGTGAGGGCTGGACGCGGGTCACCGAGGCCGACGGCACGCCGGGCCAGTGGTACCTGCACCTGTTCGACACCAAGCAGCCCGACTTCGACTGGGACAACCCCGATGTCGGCGACGAGTTCGAGTCGATCCTGCGCTTCTGGCTCGACCGCGGCATCGACGGCTTCCGCGTCGACGTCGCACACGGCCTCGTCAAGGAGCCCGGCCTGCCCGACTACGACGTGGAGCAGCACCTGCTCGACGGAGAGCTCAAGCCCGGCTCCCCCGTGCCCCCGATGTGGGACCAGGACGAGGTCCACGACGTCTATCGCCGCTGGCGCACGGTCCTGGACGGCTACGGCACCCCCGACCGCATCCTGTGTGCAGAGGCGTGGGTCCGTCCGCAGGAGCGGGCGGTCCGCTACGTGCGCTCCGACGAGATGCACCAGGCGTTCAACTTCGACTTCCTCAAGGCCCGGTGGACCGCAGCGGAGCTCCGCGCGGTGATCGCTTCCTCCCTCGAGGCCGCAGACTCGGTCGGCGCGCCCAGCACCTGGGTGCTGTCCAACCACGACGTCGTCCGCCACGCCTCGCGACTCGGCCTGCCCGTCGGCGAGCGCCAGCCCAACGGCATCAGCGCCAGCGACCCCCAGCCGGACCGCGAGCTCGGCCTCACGCGCGCTCGCGCCGCCACGGCCCTCATGCTGGCGCTGCCCGGTGGGGCCTACCTCTACCAGGCCGAGGAGCTGGGCCTGCCGGAGTCGACGGACATGCGCGGCGAGTTCCGCCAGGACCCGACCTTCCTGCGCACCGAGGGCGCCGAGATCGGCCGCGACGGCTGCCGCGTGCCGATCCCGTGGGAGAAGGACTCCCCGTCGTTCGGTTTCGGCCCGTCCGACCAGACCTGGCTGCCGCAGCCGGAGGTCTACGGCGAGTACGCCGTCGACCAGCAGGAGGGCGTCGAGGGCTCGACCCTCGAGCTGTACCGCACCCTGCTGCGCGTTCGTCGCGAACGTGCCCTGGGCACCGGTGGCCTGCAGGCCCTCGACGGCTTCGGCGACGACGTCGTTGCGCTGGTCAACACCGGCCAGGGCGCCGGCGACACCCTGGTGCTCGCCAACCTCGGCACCGAGCCCGTGCCGCTGCCCGAGGGCGCGACCGTCCTCGTTGCCTCGGGTCCGTTGACCGGCACCGGGGAGCTGCCCACCGACACGACGGTCTGGGTCGCGCTCTAGCCGACCATCGCGCAACGCTGGTTGCGCGGCACACCGCGGGGCATCACCCCACGTTTCGCCGCGCAACCGGCGTTCTCGGACAGGGACCGGCAGACTGGCCACGTGAGAGCGTCCGACTTCGCCTACTTCGACACACCGACCCCCATCGGACTGGCCCACAGGGGTGGGGCCAAGGTCGCGGCGAACCTCCACCTCGAGAACACCTCGGCCGCCTTCCGGCACGCCGTAAACCTGGGCTACCGCTACCTCGAGACCGACGTCCACGCCACGAGCGACGGGCAGCTGCTCGCCTTCCACGACCACATCCTCGACCGGGTCACCGAGGGCAGGGGCGCGATCGCCGACCTCACGTATGCCGTGGTCCGCACCGCCCGGGTGAACGGGACCGAGCCGATCCCCCTCCTGTCGGACCTGCTCGAGGAGTTCCCCGACGTCCGACTCAACATCGACGTCAAGGCCATGGGTGCCATCGAGCCGCTGGCGGCGGTGATCCGCGCGCACGACGCGGTCGACCGGGTCTGCGTCGCATCCTTCTCGCGCAGCCGGCTCCGGGCGGTGCGAGCGCTGCTCGGACCTGCTGTCGCGACCGCTGCGGGCCCGTCCGAGGTGGGCGTGCTGCGGTTCGCGCCGTCTCTGCTCGCCGACTGGCTGCGCTCACCGGCACCGGTCCTGCAGATCCCGACCGGCCGGGTCGTCGGTGGTCGACGGCTCGAGCTGGTCACCCCCGCCCTGGTCGAACGCGTGCACGCGATGGGCAAGCACGTCCACGTCTGGACGATCGACGACGCCCGCGAGATGCACCGGTTGTTCGACCTCGGGGTGGACGGGATCGTCTCCGACCGCACCGACACCCTCGCCGGGGTGCTGGCCGAACGCGGCGTACCGTTGGGCGGGTGAGCTCGCCCCCGCCCAACCCTGCGCCGGAGCAGGTGGAGCAGGAGGGCGGCACGCCCACGGTGTCGGCGCCCTCGCGCGACGGGGTGTTCGCTCCCGCCTACGCGCTGTTGTCCCTGGCCCTGGTCGCCCTCATCACCGTCATCGCGTTCGAGGGGATGGCGGTCTCGACGGCCATGCCCGAGGCGGCCCGCGAGCTCGACGCCGTGCGGTCCTACGGGCTGGCGTTCTCGGTCATGCTCACCGCCCAGCTCCTCGGCATCGTCCTCGCCGGCGTCTGGACCGACCGTGCCGGCCCACTGCCGTCGTTGTACGCAGGACAGCTGCTGTTCGGGGTCGGCTGTGCCGTCTCCGGCTCGTCCGACGAGTTCGGCCTGTTCCTCGCGGGACGCGGGGTGGCCGGGCTCGGAGCCGGGCTGATCGTCGTCGCAGGTTACGTCGTGATCGGTCGCGCCTACCCAGAGTCGTTGCGCCCCAAGGTCTTCAGCGTCATCTCTGCTGCGTGGGTGCTGCCGTCCCTGCTGGGGCCGCCCATCGCCGCGTGGGTCACGACGACGTTCTCGTGGCGCTGGGTCTTCTGGCTCGTCGTGGCGCCGGTCGTCGTCGCCCTCGTCGCCGTCCTGGCTCGAAGTGGGCAGATCGCCGCCGCCGACGAGGGGGTCGACGCATCGAGTCGCGACCACCGCCAGCACGCGCGGGCGGCGTGGCTCGGGGTGCTCATCGCCGCCTCAGCCGGTGCCCTGCAGTGGGGCACGCACGAGCCCGAGCTCGCGTGGTCGACCAAGACCGCCGTGGCCCTCGTGGGCGTCGCCGGGCTGGCTTCGACGGCACCGTTGCTGCTCCCCCGGGGCACCTGGCTGATGCGCCGTGGCCTGCCGTCGGTCATGGTGGCGCGGTTCCTGCTGACCTGCTCGTTCTTCGGCACCATCACCTACATCCCACTCATGCTCGTCAACGAGCGAGGACTGTCCCTCGGCGCCGCCGGGACGATCCTCGCGGTCGGCTCGCTCGGCTGGTCGGCCGGCTCGTGGATCCAGGGCCGTGACCGCTGGGCCGGTCGCCGGGAGCACCTCGTGTCCGCCGGTGGGTCGCTCCTCACCGTCGGCCTGGTCGCCGTCGTGGCGATCACCCACTTCGGGTGGAACCCCTACCTCGTCGCCCTAGGGCTGGTCGCCTGCGGCACCGGCATGGGGCTCGGCACGGCCAGCCTGTCCGTGCTGTCACTGACCCTCACCCCTGCCGCCGACCACGGCTCCACCTCATCCTCCCTGCAGCTCGCCGACGTGCTGGGATCCGTGCTCGGGATCGCCGCCGCGGGCGCGGTGTTCGCCGCGCTGCACACCGTGGCGGGCCGCGACGTCCCCGTCTTCGTGACGATGTGGCTCGGCCTGAGCGCGGTGTCCGCGCTGGTCGTCGTCGCCGGCCGGCGCATCCGCGACTGACCGGCGACCCTGTCGGCACCGTGCCGGAAGGGCAGGGTCCAACGGCCCTGTCGCTGGAAGGTCGCGGAAGCGACGGTGGGGTGGCCGGTCGAGTTCGCCCGGCGCGACGAGGAGGAGCCATGCCAGCTGACCGGCGAGCACACCGGACGAACCGCCGCTCCGTGGTCGAGGACTACGCCCCGGAGGTCGACGAGCTCGAGGAGCTCCTCGACACCGAGCACGACGACGCCCCCGGCGCCGGCGCCGCAGGAGTCAGCACCGCGGGGGTCGGCTCCCCGGGGGCGGATCCCCCTCCCGGCGTGGCCACAGGCACCGTTGCGCCGTGGCAGACGGGATACCCCTACGACACCAAGCTGGGGCGCAAGGAGTACGAGCGCACCAAGCGCGCCCTGCAGGTCGAGCTGCTCAAGCTCCAGCTCGGCGTGAAGGAGTCCGGCGCCCGCGTGCTCGTGATCTTCGAGGGCCGTGACGCAGCCGGCAAGGGAGGGGCCATCAAGCGTTTCACCGAGCACCTCAACCCCCGCGGGGCCCGCATCGTCGCCCTGGAGAAGCCCACCGAGGTCGAGGCGACCCAGTGGTACTTCCAGCGCTACATCGCCCACCTGCCCGGCGGCGGCGAGATCGTCCTCATGGACCGATCCTGGTACAACCGGGCCGGGGTCGAGCGGGTGATGGGCTACTGCAGCCCGGTGCAGTACCTGTCGTTCATGAGGCAGTGCCCGGAGTTCGAGCGGATGCTCGTCGACTCCGGCATCCACCTCGTCAAGCTGTGGTTCTCGGTGAGCCAGGACGAGCAGGCCCGCCGCTTCCAGGCCCGCAGGACCGACCCGGTCCGGCAGTGGAAGCTGTCCCCGACGGACCTCGCGAGCCTCGACAAGTGGGATGCCTACACCGAGGCCAAGGAGGCGATGTTCTTCTACACCGACACCGCGGACGCCCCGTGGACGGTGGTCAACAGCAACGACAAGAGGCGGGCCCGCCTCGAGGCCATGCGCGTCCTGCTGGCCGGGCTCGACTACCCGAGCAAGGACGAGACGGTGGTGGGTCGACCGGATCCCCAGCTCGTCGGTCGGGCCTCGGTCACGACCGAGGCGGGCGACCGGGGCGGCAGGCTCTTTCCCAAGCTCTGAGCCGGGCCGGTCGGGGTCAGCGGACCAGGACGTGACCGGCCTGCGTCGAGAGCCGGGTCCACCGGCCGTGGGTCCACACCGTCGCCTCGGAGCCCGGTGCCACGAACCCGAGGGCGTATGCCGCGAACGCACCGCCCGCGGGGACCGGCGGCGTGGTCGCGGTGAGCCGTCCCCACACCTGTCGCCGCAGGGCCGCGACCGCTTGGCCTCCGGCGTCCGAGGGGGCACCCGAGGCGACCTCCGCGATGCCCTCGCGGGCCACGGCATACACC
>JBDSKZ010000142.1:0-9122 GCA_039916625.1 Pedococcus sp. | reverse complement strand
GCTACCTCACCGTGAAGGTCACCGAGTCCTCGGCGGCGACGGACCCGTCCTTGGCACTCGCCTCGTACACCTTGACGGTGTAGGTGCCGGGGGACAGCGACCCGAGGCTGAAGGAGTACGGGCCGCGGCCGGGTGCCCCGATGGTGGCCATCGCGTTCCCCTGCGTGACCAGCTTCGTCCCACGCGTCAGCTCCCACCGCACGGTCGCCTCGAAGACGCTGGCCTCACCCTGGACCTTGACCGGAGAGGTCGACGGGACGACCTGGTCGCGGCTGGGAGAGGTGACCCAGATCGGCGCGAGGTCCTTCCACGACTCGGCGGCGGACGGACGGTTGAAAGGCTGGTTCGTCGCGATGGAACCGAAGAGGGGGTCGGCCTGGCCCCGCACCGTGATCCTGACCGGGATCGGGCCCTGACCGACGGCGGCCTGCGCCGTCCACACCAGCTCCTGCACCGCCAACCGCTTGTTCTCCTCGCCCACCACGGCAACGGGCGTGCCTGCCGTGGCCAGGTCGATCGTGATGAGCTGGGTGCTGACCGTGACCGACCCGATCGTCTGTCCGGACCAGGGCTGGAGGTAGCCGTCGGTGTTGGTGTAGGGCTGGGGGTTGAGGGCCAGCACGAGGGCAGCCTTGACCTTCTCGGCGGCAGTTGCCTGCGCCGGCACCTGCCCACGGATGAACTCGCGGAAGAGCTTGTAGGTCGGCTTCGCGTCCCCGATCGGCCCGAGGAAGTAGACCGGCAGGGCGACTGCAGACGTGGCCGTGGGGCCAGAGCTCGACGGGCTCGACCCGGTCGAAGGAACCGTGGTGGGTTGGTCGGTCGCGGAGGGTGCGTCGGCAGTGCCGCTCGGCGACGGCACGGTGACCGACGGCACGGTGGCCGACGGGTTGCCGGCGGGCGGTCCGGGGGTCACGCCTGGGTCCTGGTTGGACAGCCACACACCTCCTGCGAGGGCGGCGACCACGGCCGCCGCAGCTGCGGGCGTCAGCCACCGGCGCAGGCCTGCGATGCCGGTAGCGGTGACCGGGCCTGCGGCGTGCGCCTCGTGCAGGATCGTGTCGAGGCGGTCGGCAGGGGTGACCCGCCCAGCCTCCTGGTCCAGCGACCGGCGCAGCTCGCGCTCGATGCGGTCGAACTCGCCCGGCTCGAAGTCGGGGTGCAGGAACTCGGTGCGATCGCTCATGACGACGCCTCCATCCGGTCGCGCAGTGCGGCGAGACCGCGGTGGGCGTGGGCCTTGACCGAGCCGGCGGAGATGCCGAGCGCGTCGGCGATCTCGGCCTCGCTCAGGTCGAGGTAGTAGCGCATCGTCAGGACCTCTTTCTGGCGCTGGGACAACCGCCCGAGCGCAACGACCATGGAGCTGGTGGCTTCTGCAGCGAGGGCGCGGTCCTCGGCGCTCGCCTCGCTGCGCTTCGTGTATGCCGTGGGCTCACCCTGCTCCCGCGACAGGTACCGTTCTTCGACCCCGCGGTGCCGCAGGCCCGACCTCGCGCCGTTCACCACGGAGCGGCGCAGGTAGGCCGCGGCACTCTCGTGGCTGCGCAGCGAGTCCCAACGGCGGTGGACCGCGATGAACGCGTCCTGCACGACCTCCTCGGCCGCGAGGTCGTCACGCAGGAGCAGCCAGGCGAGCCGGACCAGGCCGGTCCAGTGGGCGGCATACAGCTCGGCGATGGCCACGTCGGCACTCGGCCCGGCCCCGCCGGTGCCTGTACCGCCACGTCGTCCCCGGGCGTCCCCGCCGGGGTCGCGCTCTGCCACGCTCAACAGTCTCACGCTCCCTTGACGCGCAACCAGCGTCCGCGGTTGACGCGCCGATACGCTCGCCCGCATGACTGGTCCGACCGGCACCCCACAGCGCACGACCGACCCCGACTGCCTGTTCTGCAAGATCGTGGCAGGGCAGGTCCCTGCGACGATCGTGCACGAGGACGAGGTGACCGTCGCGTTCCGCGACCTCGAGCCGCAGGCGCCCACGCACGTCCTGGTCATCCCGCGCCACCACGTGGCCACCGTGGCGGGGCTCGCCAAGGAGCACCCGTCCGATGTCGCGGCAGTCCTGGCCACGGTCGCTCGGGTCGCGGAGCAGGAGGGCATCGCCGACGGCGGCTACCGCACGGTGTTCAACACGGGCGCAGACGCCCAGCAGAGCGTCCTGCACGCCCACCTGCACCTGCTCGGCGGGCGGGCCATGACGTGGCCACCCGGCTGAACGGCACCGTAGACTGGTCGGACCATGCCTGAAGCCGATCAACCGACCATGCCGGGGGGCACGCCAGACGGTGTCCCCCCTGTGCCCACCCACACCGTCGTGATCCCCCCGCAGGTCCAGATGGTCAGCCTTCTCGGACCCCGCGACGAGCTGCTCCGCACGATGGAGCGGGCGTTCCCGCAGCTGCAGATCCACGTCCGCGGCAACGAGTTCCACCTGTCCGGCCCCAGTGCCGAGGTGGCCCTGGCCGAGCGGACCATCGACGAGCTGCTCGCGGTCATCGAGGGCGGCCAGCCGCTGAACCGCGACGCAGTCGAGCGGTCCATCAGCATGCTGCGCGCCCAGACCACCGAGCGCCCAGCCGACGTGCTGACGATGAACATCGTCTCTTCGCGGGGTCGCACGATCCGCCCCAAGACCCTGAACCAGAAGCACTACGTCGACGCGATCGACAAGCACACCGTCGTCTTCGGCATCGGCCCTGCCGGCACGGGCAAGACCTACCTGGCCATGGCCAAGGCCGTCGCTGCCCTGCAGGCCAAGCAGGTCAACCGCATCATCCTGACCCGCCCGGCAGTCGAGGCCGGCGAGCGACTGGGGTTCCTGCCCGGGACGCTCAACGACAAGATCGACCCCTACCTGCGACCGCTGTACGACGCGCTGCACGACATGGTCGACCCCGAGTCGATCCCGCGGCTGATGGCGGCCGGGACGATCGAGGTGGCACCACTGGCCTACATGCGTGGCCGAAGCCTCAACGACGCGTTCATCATCCTCGACGAGGCCCAGAACACCTCGCCCGAGCAGATGAAGATGTTCCTCACCCGACTCGGCTTCGGCTCGAAGATGGTCGTCACCGGTGACGTGACCCAGGTCGACCTGCCCGACGGCTCGCGTTCGGGGCTGCGCGTGGTGCGCGACATCCTCGCCGGGGTCGAGGACATCCACTTCTCCCTCCTCACGTCGCAGGACGTGGTCCGCCACCGCCTCGTCGGGGCGATCGTCGACGCCTACGGCCGCTGGGACGACCAGCAGGGCGAGACGTACGGACAGCCGGGAGGGCAGGTACAGCGTGAGCGTCGACGTTCTCAATGAGACCGACCACCAGCTCGACGAGCTCGAGCTGGTGGCCCTGAGCAGGTACGTCCTGAGCGAGCTGCGGGTGCACCCCGGAGCCGACCTGTGCTTGCGCCTGGTGGACGAGGCCGCCATGGAGGTCCTGCACGTCCAGTGGATGGACCTGCCCGGCCCCACCGACGTGATGTCGTTCCCCATGGACGAGCTGCGGCCCGGCCATGAGGGCGAGGAGCCTGAGGAGGGCGTCCTCGGCGACATCGTGCTCTGTCCGTCCGTTGCCGAGAAGCAGGCGGCAGACGCCGGCCACGCGACGGAGGAGGAGCTGCTGCTCCTCACCACGCACGGCATCCTGCACCTGCTGGGCTACGACCACGCAGAGCCCGAGGAGGAGCGCGAGATGTTCGAGCTCCAGCGTCAGCTGTTGCTGACGTTCCTCGCGGGCCGTGGCCGACCCACCACCTGACGGTGCTGACATGACCAGACTCGTCCTGGCCGCTCTGCTCAGCATCGCGGTCGCCTTCCTGCTCTCGGCGGCCGAGGCCGCCCTCTGGCGGATGTCCCGCGTCCGTGCCCACGAGCTGCTCGAGGAGAAGCGGGCCGGCTCCACGTCGCTGGTGCGCATCGTCGGGGACAGCGCGGCATACCTGTCCGTCACGGCGTTCCTGCGGGTCGTGGCCGAGGCCACCACCGCCGTCCTCATCACCTTGGGTGCCGTCGACCTCGTCGACGGGTTCTGGAAGCCGCTGCTGATCGCGATCGGCGTGATGGCGCTGGTGTCGTTCGTCGTCGTCGGGGTCTCGCCGCGCACCCTCGGCCGCCAGCACTCCGACGCCGTCGCGTTGTTCGCCTCGCCCGTGATCGTGTGGTTGCGCACTCTTCTCGGCCCCGTCGCCAGGGTCCTCATCGCCCTCGGCAACGCGGTCACCCCCGGCCGCGGCTACCGCGACGGGCCGTTCCAGAGTGAGTCCGAGCTGCGTGACCTCGTCGACCTGGCGGGGGAGAGCGCCGTCATCGAGGCCGGCGAACGCGAGATGATCCACTCCGTCTTCGAGCTCGGTGACACCGTGGCCCGCGAGGTGATGGTGCCGCGCACCGACATGGTCACCGTCGACAACGAGAAGTCGCTGCGCTCGGCCATGTCGCTGTTCCTGCGTTCGGGCTTCTCCCGCATCCCCGTCGTCGGGGACGGATCGGACGACATCCTGGGCCTGCTCTACTTCAAGGACGTCGCCCGCCGCGTCAACGCCGACCACGACGCCGGCTCGCTGCCCGTGACGACCCAGATGCGGCCGATGCACTACATCCCCGAGAGCAAGCCGGTCGATGACCTGCTGCGCGAGATGCAGCGCGACCAGAGCCACTTCGCCGTCGTGGTCGACGAGTACGGCGGTACCGCCGGCCTGGTCACCATCGAGGACATCATCGAGGAGATCGTGGGCGAGATCGCCGACGAGTACGACCGCGAGGCGCCGGGGGTCGAGGACCTCGGCGACGGCACGGTCCGGGTCCCCGCCACGATGGACATCGACGACCTGGCCGACCTGTTCGACGTCGAGATCGAGGAGGACGAGGTCGACACGGTGGGCGGGCTCATCGGCAAGAGCATCGGTCGCGTGCCCATCGTCGGGTCGCGTGCTGAGGTCTCCGGGCTGGCGCTCACGGCCGAACGGATGGCCGGTCGACGACACCGCATCGCCTCGGTGATCGTCGAGCGTGTCGCCCCGCCGCACGAGGGTCGGGCCGAGAGGGCCGCCGAGCGCACTACGGTGGAACCCCAGCGCGAGGGAGTGTCATGACCACGAGTGAGACCGGATCGTCCGAGGGGTATGCCGCCGACGCGGCGTCGTCGCCCGAGCCACCGCCGTACCTGGCCGGCTTCGCCTGTCTGGTCGGGCGTCCCAACGCGGGGAAGTCCACGCTGACCAACGCGATGGTCGGCCACAAGGTGGCGATCACGTCGTCCAAGCCGCAGACCACCCGGCACACGATCCGTGGGATCGTCACCAACGAACGTGCGCAGCTCGTCCTCGTCGACACCCCGGGACTGCACAAGCCCCGGACCCTGCTGGGAGAGCGGCTCAACGACGTCGTCCGCGAGACGCTGCTCGAGGTCGACGTCATCGGTTTCTGCCTGCCCGCCGACCAGAAGATCGGCCCGGGGGACGGCTATATCGCCCGCGAGCTCAAGGAGATCCAACGGGGCAAGCGACGCCCAGTCGTGGCCATCGCCACCAAGACCGACAGGGTCGACCGCCAGCGCCTCGCCGAGCACCTCATCTCCATCGACCAGCTGGGTGAGTGGGAGGCCATCGTCCCGTGCTCGGCCGTCGACGGCTCGCAGGTGGGTGAGGTCGCCGAGGTGCTGTCGGGCTACCTACCGACCTCACCCGGTCCGCTGTATCCCGAAGGCGTCCTCACCGACGAGCCGCAGATGGTGATGATCGCCGAGCTCGTCCGCGAGGCCGCGCTCGAAGGCGTCCGTGACGAGCTGCCGCACTCGCTGGCCGTCGTCGTGGACGAGATGACCCAGCGCGAGGGCCGGCCGGCCGACAAGCCGCTGCTCGACGTGCGGGTCAACGTCTTCGTCGAGCGTTCGTCGCAGAAGGCGATCATCATCGGCCGCGGTGGGTCGCGACTGCGCGAGGTGGGTACGACCGCGCGACAGGGAATCGAAGAGCTCCTCGGGCAGCGGGTCTACCTCGACCTGCACGTGAAGATCGCGAAGGACTGGCAGCGCGACCCCAAGCAGCTGCAGCGCCTCGGGTTCTGACCCGACATCGCCACACCGCCCCATCGCTGGGGCTGGGGCTGGGGGTGGGGCTGGGGCTGGGGCTGGGCGGAGGGTGGGGCGTGGGGGCGTGGCCTCGGCTGGGCCGTTGGGTGGCTGGGCCACTGGGTCTGCTTCCTCGCAGTGGTGAGGGTCACGCCATGCCCCAGACCTGTTGCTGGACCACGGGTTTGGTGGGATTAGTCGAGAGTTCGCGTGCCTGCGACTTGTGATCGATCGCGCTTCTCGGCACAGTGGGCCGCCGACCTACGACGGTTTTGATACGCAACCATCCGAGAACAGCGAAGGAGCGGCGCCCTCCCCAACGAGGGTGCCTACGCCACGTGGACACGACACTGACCAGAACCGGCCCAGCAGGTCCGGCGGAAGCCGCCGCCGAGCACGACGCCCTGGAGCAGCTGCCCGAAGACCCGCACCCCGCACTTGACCCCGTGGTCGCGCAGCACCGTGCGGGTGAACCGCAGAAGGTGGACACGATCGTCTTCGGTGTCACGGCGGTCATCGCCGTGGCGTTCGTGCTGTGGGGTTTCCTCAGCACCGACACCCTGAGCTCGGCCTCAGGTGCCGGCCTCAGCTGGGTCGTGCACAACATGGGCTGGCTCTTCTCGCTGGTGGCCTCAGGTTTCGTCCTCTTCGTCATCTGGCTCGCGGCGAGCAAGTACGGCCGCATCCCGCTCGGCCGCGACGACGAGGAGCCGGAGTTCAGGACCGTCTCCTGGATCGCGATGATGTTCTCGGCCGGCATGGGCATCGGCCTGATGTTCTACGGCGTCTCCGAGCCGCTCTCGCACTTCGTCACGCCGCCGCCCGGCACCGGCGCGGCAGGCAACCCGCAGGCCGTGCAGAACGCCATGGCCACCACGCTGTTCCACTGGACGCTGCACCCCTGGGCCATCTACGCGGTCGTCGGCCTCGCGGTCGCCTACGGCGTGTTCCGCAAGGGCCGCTCGCTGCTCATCAGCTCGGCGTTCGCGCCACTGCTCGGTGAGGAGCGTGCGGGCGGTCCGGCCGGTCGTGTCATCGACATGCTCGCGATCTTCGCGACATTGTTCGGTTCCGCGGCCTCGCTCGGCCTCGGCGCGCTGCAGATCGGCTCCGGTCTCGAGATCGTCACCGGGCTCGGCAAGGCGGGCAACATGGTGCTCGTCGCCATCATCGTGGTGCTCACGCTCGGCTTCATCCTGTCGGCGGTCTCCGGTGTGGCCAAGGGCATCCAGTGGCTGTCCAACATCAACATGGTGCTGGCCCTCGCGCTTGCCGTCTTCGTCTTCGTCGTCGGCCCGACCGTCTTCATCCTCAACCTCGTCCCCACTGCCGTCGGCTCGTACTTCCAGGACCTCGCGATGATGTCCGCTCGCACCGACGCCGCCGGTGGTGACGCCATGCAGGAGTGGCTGGCCGGCTGGACGATCTTCTACTGGGCGTGGTGGGTCAGCTGGACCCCCTTCGTCGGCATGTTCATCGCGCGCATCTCTCGCGGGCGCACCATCCGCCAGTTCGTGACCGGTGTGCTGCTGGTGCCGAGCGTGGTGTCCCTGGTGTGGTTCGCCATCTTCGGTGGCGCGGGCATCGACATGCAACGCGGTGGCACCGATGTCGCAGGCGCCGGCTCGGCCGAGGGCACGCTCTTCGAGATGCTGTCGCACATGCCGCTGTCGACGATCACCTCGGTGGTCGTCATGCTGCTCGTCGCGATCTTCTTCGTGTCCGGCGCGGATGCGGCCTCCATCGTCATGGGCACGCTCTCCGAGCGGGGCACCCTCTCCCCGAGCCGCAAGACGGTGGTCTTCTGGGGTGCCGCCACTGGTGCGGTCGCCGCGGTGATGCTCCTCGTCGGCGGTGAGGACGCGCTGTCCGGGCTGCAGAACATCACCATCGTGGCTGCCCTACCGTTCCTGATCGTGATGATCGGCCTGGCCGTAGCCTTGGTGAAGGACCTCAGCAGCGACCCGCTCATCGTCCGGCGCGCCTACGCCGTGGCGGCAGTCGAGCAGGCCGTCGTCGCGGGGGTCACCGAGCACGGGGACGACTTCACCCTGACGTTCGCGGAGTCTGCTCCGGGACAGGGAGTCGGGGACCGCGTGTCGACTGCTCCGGTCGCTGGCAGCGGAGCCGAGGGTGAGGTCGAGATGGTGGATGCTCACGCCGGTTCTGCCACATCGTGAGCCGCTGAACCGGTGCATGACCGCGCCGACCTATCCTTGGTCCCATGAGAATTGGTGTCTTCGGGGCCACCGGGCAGGTCGGCTCGGTCATGCGTGCACTCCTCGCCGAGCGGGCTTTCCCGGTCGACGAGATCCGCTTCTTCGCGTCGGCGCGCTCGGCCGGCTCGACGCTGCCCTGGGCCGATGGCGAGGTGACGGTGGAGGACTCGGCGACTGCTGACTTCTCCGGCCTCGACATCGCGCTGTTCTCCAACGGGGGAGCGGCCTCCAAGGAGCTCGCGCCCAAGGTCGCTGCCGCAGGTGCGGTCGTCATCGACAACTCCTCCGCATGGCGCAAGGACCCCGAGGTCCCGCTGGTCGTGAGCGAGGTGAACGCCGACGACCTCGAGTCCATCCCCAAGGGCATCGTTGCGAACCCCAACTGCACCACCATGGCCGCCATGCCGGTCCTCAAGCCGCTGCACGACGAAGCCGGTCTGGTGCGCCTCACGGTCGCGTCCTACCAGGCCGTGTCCGGCTCGGGGGGCAAGGGTGTGCAGGAGCTCGACGGCCAGCTGCGCGGGGGGTATGCCGCGGGCGAGCCTGCTGACCTGGCCCTGGACGGTCGTGCCGTCGAGATCCCGGCCCCGAACGTCTACGCCGTGCCCGTCGGGTTCAACGTCATCCCGCTGGCTGGGTCGATCGTCGACGACGGGTCGCTGGAGACCGACGAGGAGCAGAAGCTCCGCAACGAGTCGCGCAAGATCCTGCACATCGACGACCTGCTGGTCTCGGGCACCTGCGTCCGGGTGCCGGTCTTCACCGGTCACTCGCTGGCGATCCACGCGGAGTTCAACCGCGAGATCAGCCCCGAGCGCGCCCTGGAGCTGCTGTC
>JBDSKZ010000141.1:0-93524 GCA_039916625.1 Pedococcus sp. | reverse complement strand
CCGAAACCGGTGATCTCATGAACGCCACGTGCCGTCTCCCCGAGGGAGGCCGCGTCGACCGCGGCACCGCGGTGTCCTTCACCTTCAACGGTGAGACCTACCAGGGCCTGCGCGGCGACACCCTCGCATCGGCGCTGTTGGCCAACGGTGTCCACCAGGTCACCACCAGCATCAAGCTCGGCCGTCCCCGCGGCATCATGGCCGCCGGAGCGGAGGACCCCAACGCGCTGGTCCAGGTCGAGACGCCGTTCCCCGAGCCGATGCTGACGGCCACGACGGTCGAGCTCTCCGACGGGTTGGTGGCCCGCGGGCTGCCCGGTCAGGGCAAGCTCGCCGACCGCCCCGACCCGGCTCGCTACGACGCGGTCCACACGCACTGTGACCTCCTTGTCGTCGGCGCCGGACCGGCCGGACTGGAGGCGGCCCTGACGGCGGCCCGCTCCGGTGCCCGCGTCGTCATCGTCGACGAGCAGTCCGAAGCGGGTGGGTCCCTGTTGGGCGCTCGCGACGAGATCGACGGAGCACCGGCTCTGGAGTGGGTCAGCAAGGCCGTGGCCGAGCTGCGCAGCCTGCCCGACGTCACCGTCCTGCAGCGCACGACAGCCTTCGGCTACTACGACGACGGGTTCGTCCTGGCGCTGGAGAAGCGCACCGACCACCTGGGACTGGAGGCGCCGGCGCACCTGTCGCGCCAACGCATCTGGCGGATCCGCTCATGCCACGTCGTCGTTGCCACCGGCGCCCATGAGCGCCCGCTCGTGTTTGCCGGCAACGACAAGCCGGGCATCATGCTCGCCGCGTCGGCACGGACCTACCTGCACCGCTTCGGTGTCCTCGCCGGGCGCGAGGTCGTGGTCTTCACGACCGACGACAGCGCGTATGCCGCGGCCGTCGACCTGGCGGACGCCGGCGCGACCGTGCTTGCCGTCATCGATGCGCGCCAGGAGGTGCCGGCGCACTGGGCGGCAGCCTGCGCCGACCGCGGGATCCAGGTGCGAGCAGGTCACGTCGTGACCGGTACCAGCGGCGGCACCCGCGTCAGCCGGGCCCACGTCGCCCCGTATGCCGACGGCGTGCTGGGTGCCCGCGACGGCATCGCCTGCGACCTGCTCCTGGTGTGCGGTGGGTGGAACCCTGCGGTGCACCTCTTCAGCCAGGCACGAGGCAAGCTGCGTTACGACGCCGACCTCGGTGCGTTCGTGCCAGGTTCGGCCATACCCGCCGCCAGCGTCGCGGGAGCGGCGACAGGCGAGTTCACCCTCGGGGGCGCCCTCGCCGATGGCGCGCGTGCCGCCGAAGAGGCGCTCGACCGGCTCGGCATCTCCGCCGGAGCCTCGTCGCCCGCGCCTCCCGTGGTCCCGGCCGCCCCCACCGGCAAGCCCACCATGGTGCTGTGGTCGGTGCCGGAGGCCGACCCAGGTGCTCCGTGCACCCGGTTCGTCGACCTGCAGCGCGACGCCACGGTGGCCGACATCCTTCGTGCCACCGGTGCAGGGCTGCGTTCGGTGGAGCACGTGAAGCGCTACACGACGATCGGCACCGCCCACGACCAGGGCAAGACCTCAGGTGTCATCGCCTCCGGCATCATCGCCGAGGCGCTTGGCGCGGACGTGGCCGAGCTCGGGACGACGACCTTCCGACCGCCCTACACGCCAGTGGGTTTCGCAGCCCTTGCTGGTCGCGACCGCGGCACGCTGCACGACCCTGTCAGGGTCACCGCCATCCACGACTGGCACGTCCTGCACGGCGCCGAGTTCGAGGACGTCGGCCAGTGGAAGCGGCCGTGGTACTACCCGCAGGGTGGGGAGGACATCGAGCAGGCGGTGCTGCGCGAGTGCGCAGCGGTGCGTGACTCCGTCGGCATGATGGACGGGTCGACGCTGGGCAAGATCGACGTCCGTGGCGCCGATGCCGGCGAGCTGCTCGACCGGCTCTACACCAACCTCATGAGCAGCCTCAAGATCGGTTCAGCGCGCTACGGCGTGATGTGCGGGGTCGACGGCATGGTCATTGACGACGGAACGGTCATCCGGGTGGCCGACGAGCACTTCCTGCTCACGACCACCACCGGGAACGCGGCGAAGATCCTGGACTGGATGGAGGAGTGGGCCCAGACCGAGTGGCCCGAGCTGACGGTGCACCTGACCTCCGTGACCGAGCAGTGGGCCACCATCCCGCTCGTCGGACCCCGCTCGAGGGATGTCCTCGCCGCGGTGGCACCCGACCTGGATGTCGCCAACGAGGCGTTCCCGTTCATGACCTGGCGCGACGCCACCGTCGCCGGCCTCCCGGCTCGTGTGGCTCGGATCAGCTTCTCCGGCGAGCTGGCCTACGAGGTCAACGTCAGCGCCTGGGACGGTCAGGCCGTCTGGGAGGCCCTCTGGGCGGCCGGTGAGCCCCACGGCATCACCGCCTACGGCACCGAGACCATGCACGTCCTGCGCGCCGAGAAGGGCTATCCGATCATCGGCCAGGAGACAGACTCGACGGTGACACCCCAAGACCTCGGCATGGGCTGGATCATCTCCAAGAAGAAGCTGGACTTCATCGGCAAGCGCTCGTTCAACCGCCCGGAGAACGGGCGCCTCGACCGCAAGCAGCTCGTCGGCCTCGTGCCTGTCGACCCCGCAGTGCTGTTGCCCGAGGGCGGACAGGTCGTCGAGTGCTCTGAGCTCCCGCCCCCACCGGTGCCGATGCTCGGTCACGTCACGTCGAGCTACCGCAGCGCCGCGCTCGGCCGAACGTTCGCCCTGGCCGTCATCCGGTCGGGTCGAGAACGGATCGGCCAAACCCTGTACGTACCCATCGAGGACGAGGTGGTGCCGGTGACGGTCACCGACAGCGTCCTGTTCGACAAGGAGGGCAGCCGTCGTGACGGTTGAGACGATTTCCCGGTCCGAGCGCCGGAGTCCGTTGGCTTCAGCAGCAACCGAGCTGGAGGCCCTGCCCGCCGGGGTCCGCGTCCGTGAGCTACCGCTCCTGGTGCAGCTCGACCTGCGCCTGGACCCGACAGGTCCCGCAGCGGCGGCCGTCGCAGCGGTCCTGGGCGTCGCCGTGCCACAGGACGCCTGTACCGCGGTGACCGCCGGTGACGTGTCGATCCTGTGGCTCGGACCCGACGAGTGGCTGGTTGTCGCACCCGCCGAGCGCACCGACCTGCTCGAGTCCCTCGACGCGGCTGTGGCGGGTCAGGGCGCCGTCGTCGACGTCTCAGCGCAGCGCACCACGATCTCGCTGAGCGGGCCCAAGGCACGCGACCTGCTCAGCCACGGCTGCTCCACCGACCTGCACCCGCGGGTCGCCCTCCGTGGGACGTGCGTCCAGACCCTGCTGGCGCTCGCTGGTGTCGTGCTCGTCGTACGCAACGACACGGCCACGGACTTCTGGATCCTGGTCCGGTCGTCCTTCGCCCGCTACCTCGCCGACTGGATCGTCGACGCCTGCACCGAGTACCAGCAAGACCCCTCATGGCACTGAGCGTCTTCGACCTCTTCTCCGTGGGTATCGGGCCATCCAGCTCGCACACGGTGGGGCCGATGCGCGCCGCGAGGTTGTTCGCTTCCTCACTCGAGAAGGACGGTCTCCTCGAGGAGGTCCGGGGGGTTCGCGTCGAGCTGTTCGGGTCGCTCGGTGCCACCGGTCACGGTCACGGCAGCGTCAAGGCCGTGGTGCTCGGCTTGTTGGGGGAGTCGCCCGAGCAGGTCGACCCGGCGGCTGCGGAGCCGTCGGTCCAGGCCGTCCGGGACTCCGGCCGCCTGGGACTTCTTGCGCGGCATACCATCGGTTTTGCCGTCGACGAGGACGTCGTCCTGCACCGCCGCGAACGACTTCCCTTTCACACCAATGGAATGCGCTTCGCGGCGACAGGGGCAGACGGCGCAGCCATCAGTGTGCGCGAGTACTATTCCGTCGGCGGTGGCTTCGTCCTCGACGAGGACGAAGCAGGGGAGCAGCGGATCGTGCCGGACAGCAGCCCGATCCGCTATCCGTTCACCACGGGTGCCGAGCTGCTGGCGCACTGTCGCGAGACGGGGCTGCCGATCAGCCAGGTCGTGCTTGCCAACGAGCTCACGTGGCGCACCGAGGAGGAGGTCAGGTCCGGGCTGCTGCGCATCTGGTCCGTGATGCAGGAGTGCGTCGAACGCGGCTGCAGGACCGACGGGGTGCTGCCCGGAGGCCTGAAGGTCCGTCGGCGCGCCGCACGTCTGAGCCGCAGCCTCGCCAACGGCGACGCCGATCGCGACCATCTGGCGCCGATGGACTGGGTCACGCTGTACGCCCTGGCGGTCAACGAGGAGAACGCCTCCGGCGGTCGCGTGGTCACAGCACCCACCAACGGTGCAGCCGGGATCATCCCGGCGGTGCTGCACTACTACCAGCGCTTCATCCCCTCCTTCAGCGATGACGGAGTGGTGCGCTTTCTGCTGACCGCAGCCGCGATCGGCGTCCTGTTCAAGGAGAACGCCTCCATCTCGGGCGCCGAGGTCGGCTGCCAGGGGGAGGTCGGGTCAGCCTGCTCCATGGCGTCGGCGGGGCTCACGGAGGTGCTGGGCGGCACCCCCGAGCAGGTCGAGAACGCGGCCGAGATCGGCATCGAGCACAACCTGGGCCTGACCTGCGACCCGGTTGGCGGGCTGGTCCAGATCCCCTGTATCGAGCGGAACGCCGTGGCTTCCGTCAAGGCGATCACCGCTGCCCGACTGGCGATCCGCGGAGACGGACGGCACCACGTGTCGCTGGACAAGGCGATCAAGACGATGCGCGAGACCGGTGCGGACATGAACGACAAGTACAAGGAGACCGCGCGCGGCGGTCTTGCCCTCAACGTCGTCGAGTGCTGAGCGGAGACCACCATGAGCAGCAACCGATACGTCCTCACCCTGAGCTGTCCCGACCGGGCAGGCATCGTGCACGCGGTCACGTCCGTGCTCGTCGCTGCAGGTTGTGACATCACCGAGCACCAGCAGTTCGACGACGCCGTCCACGGACTGCTGTTCCTGCGGACCAGCTTCTCGGCTCCTGAGGGTGCCCGGGAGCAGCTGGATGCTGCCTTCTTCGGGGTTGCCGAGGAGTACGGAATGCAGTGGCAGCTGCACGACGCGACACGCAGGACGCGGGTCCTGGTGATGGCCTCGAAGTTCGGGCACTGCCTCAACGACCTGCTGTACCGCTGGAAGGTCGGCAGCCTGGGGGTCGACATCGCACTCGTGGTGTCCAACCACCCGGACCTCGGCACCATGGCGGGATCTGCGGGAGTGCCCTTCATGCACGTCCCCGTGACTCCTGAGACCAAGGACGAGGCAGAGGCTCGACTGTTGGCTCTCATCGAGCGTCACGAGATCGACCTGGTGGTGCTGGCGCGCTACATGCAGGTGCTCTCGGACGAGCTGTGCAAGGCCCTGGAGGGACGGGCGATCAACATCCACCACTCGTTCCTGCCGAGTTTCAAGGGTGCCAAGCCCTATCACCAGGCCTACGCCCGTGGGGTGAAGCAGGTAGGAGCGACCGCTCACTACGTGACGCCACACCTGGACGAGGGGCCGATCATCGAGCAGGAGGTGATCCGGGTCGATCACACCTATGGACCCGACGACCTGGTCACCGTCGGCCGTGACGCCGAGAACCTGGCCCTCGCCCGGGCTGTGGCCTGGCACGGGCAGCACCGGGTGCTCCTGAACGACGACCGGACCGTGGTCTTTCGTTGAGCCGTCCAGGCGAACCGGCCCCTCACCCGAGCCCGGCTTGCGAGCCAGCGGCGCCGGCGCCGCTGCGGACGTTGTAGGCGATGTCGTCGAGGTGGAGCTCGAGGTAGTCGAAGGACCCTTCTGGCTGCGGGGCATCCCACCGTCCCTGGCCGAGGCTGAGGATGCGGCGGCCGTCGAGCTCGCGGTGCGCCGAGAGAGGGGTGGACCACGTCTGGGGGGTGAACGACTTCCCGTCCGGGGTCGCGCGGGACCGGTCGTGCGAGGTGAAGTCCACCAGGTCGTCGTCGGCGTCGAAGGTCAGCACGGCAGAAACGGCCTGGTCCGCGGCGGTGAAGACGCCCTCGACGTGGCTGGAGTCGATGGGCGTCCACCGGATGGGGGCGTCGACGATCGCCCCGGGGGCAAAGACGACGAGGTCGTTGAACACGGTCACGGTCTCGCCACGGTCCATCTCCGGACCGGCGGCATCGACCACGGTGACTGCGGACAGCACCTTGGCTCTCATGGTGGCGGTCGCATCCGTGAACTCGTGCAGGACGGTGACGGGCAGCCCGGACCGGGTTGCGTCCATGATGAACAACCGTTCCGGGTGGGCTCCGTAGGTGTTGACCTGCTTGCCGGTGAAAGGCATCCAGGCAGCAGTGCGAGCGCTGCGGATACGTCCGTGGAAGGTCGCCTCGAAGCTGGTCACGCGTTGGCGCCCCACAGCGCCCGAGTGGCGAAGGTAGGCAGCGAGCGGCGCCGGGAGGTCGGCGAGGTCATGCTCGGTCACGAGCGGCGGGGTGGGGTCGGTCGCCGCGAGGGCTCGGCTCGCCCTGGCGTCCCATCGGGCGTGGAAGCTGGCCGGTCCCACCGAGGCGAACCCGTACACGGCGGCCACCACGAGAAGGACGTTGACGGCGGTGCCGGCTTTCGCGTCGCTCCAGGAGGTGGCGATGGCCACCTGCGAGACCACAGCACCGAGTGTCGCGACCAACCACCACCATGTCGGCCGGCCGACCACGAGGAGACCGGTGCAGGTGAGGATGAGGACTGCGGCGATGAGCCATACCGTGCCTGCCCCGGCGCCGATGGGTTCCCTCAGCTGGGCGACCTCTGACCAGCCGAGGCCTTTGGCGGCACCGAGGAGGTGGATGAGGCCATGGGCGGCAAGCACGGCCACCAGGCCCCAACGGACCACGGCGGTCATCCTTGAGGCGAATGTCATGGGTCAAAGGTCGAGCGTGCTGGGCGGCAGGTGCAGAGTCGAACGTCCTGCGGAACCAGCCGAGCCCTCGAGCACCGAATGTACCCTTGTGGGTACGTACCTGGTCGGGTACGGTAACGGCATGGACGCAGTGTTGCAGGCCCTGGCCGACCAGAGCCGCCGCACGGTGCTGGAGATCTTGCGGGACCATCCGGCGACCGCCGGCGAGCTGGCAGACGCCCTACCGATCGCTCGGCCTGGCGTCTCTCGGCACTTGCGCGTCCTGCGGGAGGCCGGGCTCGTCGACGTACGCCAGGAAGCGCAGCGCAGGATCTACAGCCTGCGGCCGGAAGCGCTCGTCGAGGTCGACGAGTGGCTGGAGGGCTACCGCGCGCTGTGGCAGCACCGGCTCGATGCATTGCACACGGAGATCGCACGAGGAAAGAAGGCACGGAGATGAAGATCATCGGGACGATGCGGGCACTGGACGAGACCCGTGGAGCGGTGCGCGTCGAGGACGTGTACGACACCGACATCGAGGACCTGTGGCAGGCGTGCACCACCCCGGCGCGACTCGCGCGCTGGATCGCCGAGGTGTCCGGCGACCTGCACGAGGGTGGGACGGTCCACGCCATCTTCACCAGCACCTGGAACGGTCCGGCGAGGATCGAGGTCTGCGAGGCCCCGCACCACCTGTTGCTCACCACGGAGCCGGGTACGGCTGAGGAGTCGCAGGTCGAAGCCTGGTTCACGGCCGAGGGGGACCGGACCAGGCTGGTGGTCGAGGAGCGCGGGCTGCCGGTCGACTCGCTCCACTTCTACGGAGCCGGCTGGCAGGTCCACCTGGAGGACCTCGGAAGCTCGCTCGCGAGCGACGGCCCGGCCCACGTCGGCGGCTGGTCCGAGCAGGCGCCCGCTGCGGCCTGGCACGCGCGCTGGACCGAGCTCACCCCCGGCTACCAGGACACGGCAGTCGGCTGACGTCCGACAGCACCAGACTGGACGGGACCACGGCGGCGGGCGGAGGGGTTGAGTCGTGGACACGCGGGGTCGTGGCGCTACCAGGAGCGGTCGAACCCAGACCGATCGCGTCGCAGACCGCCTGGGCGGCGGGACCGGTGAGGACCGGTGAGGACCAGGGCCATCGCGACCAGCGCAACCAGCGCCGGTGCCAACAGCGGCACCGCCAGCATGACGGGTCGCAGCTTCCAGAAGGGACGGCCCTCACGGACCTCGTCCATGCGGTTCATCGCACGACCGAAGGACCCCGCCTTGCTGAACTCCCGGGACGTCTTGCGGGCGATGTAGGAGGAGGACGTCCGGCGCGGACGTCGCCTGCGCGAGACCGGCGGCGGTGACCAGGGCTCGTGAGGGAACGGGTCGAGGATCCGACACCCTGATCCCAGTGCCGTCGCGCGCCGCCTGGACCGACCTCTTCGGTATGCCGGCGCCAAGGGCGTTAGCGTGGGTCAGCAAGGCCACGCGTGGGTGGTGCACCTTGGAACGGGGAAGCACGTGGTACGTCCGCTCATCGGGACCAAGCTGTACGTTCCCAGGCCGCGACCGGGTCTGGTGGCCCGACCCAGGCTGCACGACCTGCTGCACGCCGGGCAGCCACCACGACTGACGTTGGTGTCAGCGCCCGCCGGTTTCGGCAAGACGACCCTGCTCTGCGACTGGGCGCAGCAGGCACAGACCGCGGGTCGTGCGGTCGCCTGGGTGTCACTCGACGCCTCGGACAACGAGGCCGCGTCGTTCTGGACCTACGTGGTGAGTGGTTTGCAGCAGTCGGTGCCCGGGATCGGCGCGGACCTGCTGGAGCTGCTCGCGTCGGTGTCGGCGCCGACTGAAGGGGTGCTGACGGCGCTCCTGAACGAGCTGGCAGCTGCACCCGACGAGGTCTGGCTCGTCCTGGACGACTACCACCTCGTCACCGACCACGACGTCCGGGACGGCCTGACGTTCTTCCTCGAGCACGTTTCACCGAACGTCCACCTCGTGATCAGCACCCGCGCCGACCCGGACCTGCCCCTGCCACGGTTGCGGGTGCGTGGCGAGCTGGTGGAGATCCGTGCGTCAGACCTGCGGTTCACCCTCGATGAGGCCAGCGCCTACCTCGGCTCGTCCGCTGGCCTGCACCTCACCCCCGAGGACGTCGCGGCCCTTGAGGAGCGCACGGAGGGATGGATAGCCGCCCTCCAGCTCGCAGCCTTGTCGATGCGCGGACGCTCGGACGCCAGCGGTTTCATCGCCGAGTTCGCTGGCAACGACCGGTATGTCGTCGACTACCTCGTCGAGGAGGTCCTGGCTCACCAACCCGAGCAGGTCCGCGACTTCCTGCTGCAGACCGCAGTCCTGGATCGCCTGACGGGCCCGCTGTGCGATGCGCTGACGCTTCGCAACGACGGCGCGGCAACCCTCGAGGGACTCGAGCGGGCCAACCTGTTCCTCGTCCGCCTGGACGACCAACGGCACTGGTACCGCTACCACCACCTCTTCGCCGACGTGCTGCGGGCCCGCCTCCTTGCCGAGCAGGCAGACCTGGTCCCGCTGCTGCACCAGCGCGCCAGCGCATGGTACGCGGACCACGACCACGCCGAGGAGGCGGTCAGCCACGCCCTGCAGGCACGGGACTTCGACCGCGCGGCATACCTCATGGAGCTGGCGGTGCCGTCGATCCGACGTCATCGGCGCGAAGCGCTGCTGCTCGGCTGGCTCGAGGCGCTCCCCGACGCGGTGGTTCGGCGCAGTCCGGTGCTCAGTGTGTTCTACGGGTACCTGCTCATGGTCTCCGGTGACATCGACGCGGTCGGACAGCGGTTCGACGATGCCGAACGGGCGCTTGCTCACGGACCAGACGCGTCAGCCCCGCCCTGGGCCGGCACCGAGGACCTGCGCACGTTGCCGGCCACGATCGCCATCCACCGAGCCTCGCTGGCGCAGGCTCGCGGCGACATCACGGGCACGGTGGCCCACGCGAAGCGTGCCCTCCAGCTGGCTGGCCCGGGCGACCACCTCGCCCGCGGCGGTGCGTCCGGGTTCCTCGGGCTTGCAGCGTGGGCGAACGGCGACGTGGCGACCGCCCTGGCCACGTTCACTGAAGCGGTGGCCAGCCTGCAGGCAGCAGGCAACCTGGTCGACGAGCTGACCAGCACGGTCGTGCTCGCTGACCTGTGCATCGCCGCTGGTCGTCCGAGCAGGGCACGCCACCTGTACCAGCGAGCCATGGCAGTCGCCGAGGCCAACGGTGTCCCTGTGGCGCGGGCGACCGCGGAGCTGCACGTGGGACTCAGCGAGATGGACCACGAAGCTGGGGACCTCGACGCCGCCAGGCAGCACCTCTGCGCAGCGACCGTGCTCAGCGAACGCGCGCCGTTCACCGAGAGCCTGCACCGGTGGTTCGTGGCCAGGAGTCGCGTCGCCGCGGCCGAGGGCGACCGTCACGAGGCCGTCCTCCTGCTGGACCGGGCGGAGCAGCTCTACCGACCGGGCTTCTTCCCGGACGTCCGTCCCATCGCCGCGATCAGGGCCCGGGTCTGGATCAGCCAGGGCGCCCTCGCGCAGGCCGCGACCTGGGCGGCTGGACGACGCGTGGCCACGACCGACGATGCCAGCTACCTGGACGAGTTCGACCACCTGACCCTGGTGCGGTTGCTGATCGCCCAGCACCGGGCGTCAGCGGACGCCGGCGCCCTGGACGGTGCGTTGGGCCTGTTGGCGCGACTGCACGGAGCCGCCGACGCCTCAGGGCGCGACGGAAGTCTCCTCGAGATCCGCATGCTGACCGCCCTGGCCCAGGACGCGCTGGGCCATCGTGCGGAGGCTGCCGAGTCCCTGGCCCACGCGTGGGCCCAAGCGCCCGAGCCCCACGGTTGGGTGCGGCTCTTCCTCGACGAGGGGGCCCCGATGGTGGGCCTGCTGCGGGTTGTCGAGGGGCAGGGCGACGCCGGTGACCACGCCCGACGCCTGCTCAGACACCAAGGAGCGGGCAACCACGACGGTTCCGATGGCGGGCGGCCGGTGCGGGCGTCGAGGGACCTGCTGAGTGACCGGGAGCTCCAGGTGCTCAGACTGCTCGACAGTGAGCTGACCGGACCCGAGGTCGCCCGCGCGCTGTTCGTGTCGCCCAACACGCTGCGCACGCATACGAAGCACATCTTCACCAAGCTCGACGTGACCAGCCGCCGAGCCGCGGTGCGTCGCGGCCACGAGCGCGGCCTGCTGTAGGCACCCAGGCGGGTTCGCGTAGGGGGCTCCAGGCCGTTCCGCGCAGTCGTTCGGTACGGCCGGCCCGCACAAGATCGCCCGGACGTGGTCGACCCCTGCAACGAAGGGGCCGGTGTCTGCGCAATTCTTGGCGTCGATCTGGGGCCCGTCGTACCCTTGGACCTTGGTCAAGAGGTGGCCTTCTCGCTTGAGAGATCCTCGGGTTGTCGCGGAGGAGGGGGAACGGTGGATCCGCACGGGGTGCAGTCGGATGCCCAGACGATGTCCTTCGAGTATGCGTCTGGGTGCGCAGGGTGGATCTGGTCGGAACGGCTCCGCGAGCTCTGCGGGCTGTCCCCGGGTCAGGAGCCGACCATCGAGCTGATGCTCGCACGGGTCGTCGAGCAGGACCGGCCGGTGCTGCTCAGCAGGCTGGAGGAGCTGTTGGGCCGACCTGGGGTGCGCTCCTGCGTGTGTCGGGTGACCGACCATGACGGCCGTCCACGCCGGGTGGTCTTCGTGGGCGAGAGCAGGACGGTTGAGGGGAGTGCGACGGCGCTGACCGGGTTCGTGGTGGACCTGACCGAGCCGTTCCGCGAGACGGCGCGGGCAGCCGTGACGGCGTCCGCCGAGCACCGGGCCGCCATCGAACAGGCGAAGGGTGTGTTGATGGTCACCTTCGGCGTCGATGAGGACGGTGCGTTCGAGCTGCTCCGGGCCTACTCCAGCCAGCACAACATCAAGCTCGCCGTGGTGGCGCAGGGCATCGTCGCCGGCGTCGCCGACGGGGCGTTCAGCAGGCAGGAGCCGGTGAGCAGCCTGCTGGACATCGTGATGGGACTGGGCGGGGCATCGGGGTCGGGCCAGGTCGGCACGTTCCACCGAGGGCAGAGGGAGAGCGCCTAGTCCTCGTCGCCGTTGGGTGCGCGGGTGCCGCCCTGCGGCACGCACCGGACGAGGTCGGGGGAGCGCCTCGACGAGCGCCCGATCGGCACATCGGCAAGGATGGCGGGCATGACGAGCCCCGTGGCCACCGACCAGCCCGCTTCGCCCGACGGGCCGCGCCCACCCCGGCTGCTCGTCTTCGACGTCAACGAGACCCTGTCGGACATGAGTGTCCTGCAGGACCGCTTCGCCGAGGTGGGCGCACCACCCGCCCTGGCGGCGACGTGGTTCGCCGGGTTGCTGCGCGACGGGTTTGCCCTGACGGTCACGGGAGACAATCCGGACTTCGCCGACCTGGCCGCGACCTCGTTGGCCGCGATGTTGGGCTCCAAGGACGTCGATGACGTCGAGGCTGCGGTCGCGCGGGTGATGGGAGCCTTCTCCTCACTGTCCCTGCACCCCGATGTGGTCGAGGGAGTGCAGGCGCTGGGAGCGCTGGGCATCCGGTTGGTGACGTTGAGCAACGGGGCGACCTCCGTGGCGGAAGGGCTCTTCGAGCGGGCTGGCATCGTGACGAGCTTCGAGCGGCTGCTCTCCGTGCAGGATGCACCCGCGTGGAAGCCGGCGCAGGCCGCCTACCAGTACGCCCTGGAGGTCTGCGGCGTACAGCCGGACGAGGCGATGCTGGTCGCAGTGCACCCCTGGGACACCCATGGCGCGCGCCGTGCCGGCCTGGGGTCGGCGTTCATCAACCGCACCGGTGCCACCTACCCGTCCTACTTCGAACGTCCGGACGTGGAGGCGACCTCACTCGTCGACCTTGCGGCGCAGCTGGCCCATCAGGGTCGGAGCACACCGTGACCGCTCACGTGGTCAGCACCGGCTCCTGAGCTGACGGGGCAGGGACCGGTCGCGACGTCAGGAAGATGCCCGCGAGCATGCACCTGACCGAGCCTCCAGCGAGCTCGATCGTCGGTACCTCCAGCGGCAGGATGCGACAGGACTGCTCGATCGTGGCGCGCTGCTCACCCGTCAAGCTCCGCGCAGCGCGCGCCGAGAGGGCGAGCACCCGACCGGTGGGGGTCTGCAGCTCGATGGCGTTGCCCGCGAAGTCACGCACCTGCGCGGCGCTCAGCTCGACGACGTCGCGTCCAGGACCTGCGAGTGCGTGCGCCACCTCGGCCCGCCGAGCCGGGTCGCCGATCAGCTCCAGGCCCACCAACGCGAAGCGCGTGGCGATCGCCATCATCACGTTCGTGTGGTAGATCGCCACCCCCGTTTCGTCCGATGCGTCAAAGGCCATGGGCTCGTAGCCGAACTGGGCGCAGAAGCGGGCCAGGACCAAGGGGTCGGCCCGGTTCGACCGGGCCGTGTAGGCCACCCGGCTGACGTGGTCGAGCACCATCGCCCCGGTGCCCTCGAGGAAGGCGCAGTCCTGCTCGAGCCCGGAGTAGTCCACGAGGTCCTGCACCCTATAGCGGACCTTGAGCATCTCGATGACGTCCGAGCGCCGTTCGGTACGTCGGTTCGGCGCGTACATCGGGTAGAGGGCGACTCGTCCCCCGGCATGGGTGGAGAACCAGTTGTTCGGGAAGACGCTGTCGTGGCGCGTCGCGTCCGAGTCGTCGAAGAGGTGCACCCTCACCCCGACGCCTGCCAGTGCGTCGGCCGCAGCGGTGACCTCCTCGTATGCCGCGGCGGCCACCTGCGCGGGGGTGCGCAAGGGGTCGACCGACTGGAAGGCGTTGTCGGCGGCGGTGCCCGGGTTCGGGGTGAAGTGGTGTGGACGGATCAGGACGACGGCGCAGGGGGCCTGGACCGACATGCTCAGCGCCCTGCAGGGACGGGTGACGCGAGACGCACGAGGGAGAAGAGGTCCTTCGGGTCCTCAGGGCTGGCGACGAGGTCGATCTCGGTCGAGTGGTCCGTGCCTTCGACCGCGTCGCGCAGATAGCGAAGCGCGGAGAAGTCCTCGATGGCGAAGCCGACCGAGTCGAAGACGGTGACCTGTTCCTGGCTCGTGCGCCCTGGGGCGGAGCCGGTGAGCACCTGCCAGAGCTCGGTGACCGCGAAATCGGGCTCCAGCTGTTGGATCTCGCCCTCGACCCGCGTCTGCGGGGTGAACTCGACGAAGACGCCTGCGCGCCGAAGGATCGCGGGGTCGAGCTCGGTCTTGCCGGGGCAGTCACCACCTATGGCGTTGACGTGCACCCCTGGCGCGACCATCTCATCGGTGAGGACGGTCGCGTTGGCCTTGTCGGCGGTGCAGGTGGTGAGGATGTCGGCGCCATCGACGGCGTGGGCTGCGCTCGAGGCGAGGACGACCTCGAAGCCCAGGGGCTCGACGTTGCGGACGAACTTGCGCATGGCTGCCGGGTCGGTGTCCCAGATGCGCAGTCGCCCGATGCCCAGGACCGCGCGGAAGGCCAGGGCTTGGAACTCCGACTGGCTCCCGGTGCCGATCAGGGCCATGGTCTGGGCACCGGGAGAGGCCAGGGCGCGGGCGGCCATGGCCGACGCGGCTGCGGTCCGGAACGCCGTGAGCAGCGTCATCTCGGAGATGAAGGTGGGGTAGCCGTTGTGGACGTCGGCCAGCATGCCGAAGGCGGTGACGGTCTGATATCCGCGTGCCGGGTTGTTCGGGTGCCCGTTGACGTACTTGAAGGAGTAGCTGGCTCCGTCGCTCGTCGGCATCAGCTCGATGACACCGGCGCCGGAGTGGCTCGCCACGCGGGGGGTGAGCTCGAAGCTGGGCCAGCGACGGAAGTCTTCCTCCAGGTAGGCGACCATCCCGGCAAGGACCGCCTCGAGGTCGCTCTCGGCGGCCCAGCGGGCGAGGTGCTGAACATCGACGAAGCGCACCATGAGCGCCTCCCTTCTTCGGATAGGCCCCACCGTAGGAACAGTCAGTCTGCACCCGCAATGACCAATGAGGTCGACTGTGAGCACACGACCATTCGATATGACGACGACCCGTGCACAATGTGCACATGAGTGAGCTGGACGAGCTGGACCGGCGCCTGATCTCGGCCCTGCGTGCCGACGGGCGTGAGTCGGTGAGCGCCTTGGCGCGCCGTCTCGCAGTGACGCGAGCAACCGTGAACCACCGGCTGGGGCGCCTGCTCGACTCAGGGACGATCCTGGGCTTCTCGGTGCGGGTGCGGGCTGAGCGCGACCCGGACACCATCCGGGCCGTGGCGCTGATCGAGGTTCAGGGTCGGTCGACGAGCCAGGCCATCACGGCGCTGCGGGGGCTGCCGGAGGTCTACGCCCTGCACACGACCAACGGGGCCTGGGACCTCGTCGCCGAGCTGCGCACCACGACCTTGGCGGACTTCGACCGTGTCATGGGGCAGATCCGGTCGGTGGCGGGCGTGGTCAACAGCGAGACGAGTCTGCTGCTGCGGTCGGTCCAGATGTGACCCGAGGTCTGTCGGGGCCACGGTGCGGGTCCGCGGACCTGAGTCCCGAGCCTGACGACAGTGCCCTCGGGAAGTGAAGGTGGGGCTGGGTGGGTTTCCCCCCCAGCACCGGTCCCTCACGGGAACAGGTCAGAGGCAGGTATGCCGTCGTCACCTTCGACCCGCCACGGTCGGGCGAGCCGCGGCCGGAGAGGATGAGGCGTGAAGCTGAAGACGACGCTCAGGCAGGCCTGCGAGGCGACCCGCCCGGTGGACCCCCATACCCGGCAGGTTCTCGAGGACAGGTGGGCGGCCCTCCCCGCGGGGGTGAAGACCCCGGCACAGCTGCTGGGACGCCACGCCGTGGGTTGTGAGGGAACGCACGGGGTGTTCCCCCAGTGCAACCTCACGTGCTCCCCCTGCTACCACTCCAAGGATGCGAACAAGGTCCGCATCGACGGGGCCCACACCCTCGACCAGATCCGCAGGCAGATGGGTCTGCTGCGCAAGCTGCGTGGACCGCGGGCCCACGCCCAGCTGATCGGTGGGGAGGTGACCCTGCTCAGCCCTGACGACCACGCCGCAGCCCTGCTGGCGATGCGCGAGGCCGGCCGGGAGCCGATGTCCATGACGCACGGCGACTTCGACTACGACTACCTCGAGCGGCTGGTACTCGACGACTCCGGTGCCCTCAGGTTGGGCAGGGTGTCGTTCGCGGCGCACTTCGACTCCCTGATGCGAGGACGACGCGGGGTGCCTCGACCGCGGCAGGAGCAGGACCTCCACCGAGCCCGCGCGGACTTCGTCGCCATGTTCGAGAAGCTCGCCGCCCGCCATGGAGTGCGGTCCTACCTGGCACACAACATGACGGTCACACCGGTCAACCTCGACCAGGTGCCTGAGGTGGTGGCTCACGTGGCGCACCTGGGCTACCAGATGGTGTCGTTCCAGCCTGCAGCGTTCGTCGGCGACGATCGGCGCTGGGGACAGGACTACCAGGACGTGGACATCGACGCCGTCTGGCAACGGCTCGAGGCTGGCTTGGGGCAGGAGGTGTCCTGGCAGGCACTGCAGTTCGGCGACACCCGGTGCAACCGCACAGCGTTCGGGATCATGGTGGGAGGGCGCTGGCACGCAATCTGCCACCATGACCACGCCGTCGAGCTGAAGGCGCGAGAGGTGTTCCTGGACCGGTTCGGTGGGATGAACTTCGGCGGGACGCCGTGGCCCCTGCTCGTCGTCAAGGTGGCACGGGTCGTGGCCGCCCACCCTGCTGGTGCAGTCGTCGCCGCACGCTGGTTGCGGTCCTTCCTGGCGCGAACCGGTGGTGCGCGCGAGGTGCTGACCGCTGCCCGACGCGGCAACATCCGGCCCATGACCTTCGTGGTCCACAGCTTCATGGACGCAGCAGACGTCGCTCCGGCCTGGGAATTGATGCGCGCCGGGATCGTCGCCGACGAGCCGCGGTTGAAGGCGACCCAGGAGCGGCTCGGCGCCTGCACCTACGCCATGGCCCACCCCGAGACCGGTGAGCTCGTCCCGGCCTGCGTGCAGCACTCGGTCCTGGACCCGGGTCAGAACATCGAGCTCCGCCGTCTGCTACCCCTCACGGTCCTGCCGTGAGGGCTACGAGGGAAGTGCGCACAGGCCCACGCCAGTGAGCCGCAGTCCGACGCGTTCCCCGGGCCGGACCTCTGCACCGAGGTCTGCCTCGGCCCACACGCGGCTCGGACGCGCGGATGGGGTGGCGTCTGGTTCGACCAGGGCGGACTGGCGCATGCCGTGGCGCTGGACGGACACGACTCGACCGGCGTACACGGCCGACTGGTGCAGCGGCTCGACCAGCCGCAGTGCCTCCCTGCGAGCCAGCAGCACCGCCGCGCCGGTGAGGTGTCGCGCCGCGTACGGCAGCGGGACGCTGCCGATGGCCGAGTGGTGCACACCGCCGCGCGCGTGACCCGACACCTCGGCGAACCCTCCCAGGACCCGGGCGACGTCGAGCGTGGCCGGCTGGGCGTAGAGCACGTCGATGTGGGCGACCTGCTGGATCCTCCCGGCGGCCATGACGGCCACGGTGTCGGCCATCGCGGCCTCGTCCATGTCGTGGGTGACCATCAACGTGGTCGGTTCGACCACGGCGCGCACCTCCGACAACAGGTCGTGCATGCTCTGACGGACTCCCGCGTCCAGCGCACTGAACGGCTCGTCGAGCAGCAGGACGCCGGGACGAGCGGCCAGTGCTCGCGCCAGTGACACCCGCTGTTCCTGACCCCCGGACAGCGCACCCGGGCGCCTGGTCCCGAGGCCCACGAGGTGCACCATGTCGAGGTAGCGGGCGGCTCGTCGCCGAGACTCGGAGCGCCGGGCTCCTGCGACGCGGTCAGCGAAGCCGATGTTGTCGAGCACGTCGAGATGGGGGAAGAGCAGAGGGCGTTGGAACATCATCGTCATGCCCCGACCCTCCGGGGGCACCTGTCGTTGACTGACCCCCGCGACGAGGACGTCGCCGGAGTCCGGGACCTCCAGTCCGGCGATCAGCCGCAACACCGTGGTCTTGCCGGACCCCGAGGGGCCGACCAACGCCATCATCTGGCCGGCCGCGACGCCCAGGCTGACCGAGTCCACCGTCGCAACGGCTTGCCCCTTGTGGGCATAGGTGAGATCTCGCACCTCCAGGACGGTCTTGGTGGTGCTCGCCGGCAGCTCATCGGACGGGGTGGCCCTGATGCGTGCGGTCGGGCCGACAGCCGCGCGCCGGGATTCGCTATCGAACATGGGACCTCGCCTCGAGGGTGGGCTGCCGTCGACGACCGGACGGTCCCACGGAGCGAAGGGGCCGCCTGGCCAGGGCGAGCAGGAGGAGCGGGGGCAGGACGGAGAGCAGGGACAGGACGGCGACGACCGGTTCGTTGCCTGCCGCGGAGGCGGCAGAGCCGATCAGCATGGGCACCGTCACCAGCTGGCCGCCACCCACCAGCAGGGTGACGGCATAGTCGGTCCAGCCGACGAGGAAGGACAAGAAGAGTGCTGTGGCGATGGCCGGGACGAGGGCGGGCAGGGTCACCCTGGTCAGCGCCTGACCAGCACTGGCCCCGAGCAGGCGCGCCTGCTCCTCCATCGCGGGGTCGGTGGCGGCATACCGGCTCGCCATGGTGAAGACGGTGTAGGGCAGTGCGAACACGGTCAGGATGAGGGTGACGGCGACGAGCTCGGGGATGCCGGTACGCAGGGCGAGGCTGTCCAGGCCCATCGCTACGGCCAGGGGGGGCAGGGCGACCGGACCGAGCAGGACCACCACCGTGGCGGGTCGCCAACGAGTCAGCTTCCAACCCAACGCGCGCCCCGCCATCACGCCGAGGGTGGTTGCTGCGACCGCCACTGCCGTACCGACGAGGGCAGAACGCCCGAGGGCGGCATACGTCTCACCGGTGAGGACCTCCGCGAAGCCCCTGGTGCCCCAACGCTGGGGAAGGATCGCCGGAAAGGACCAGCGGTCGGCGAACGCCCACAACAGCAGGGGCAGGAGCGGAACCAGCAACACTGCTGCCGCACCCAGCACGGGGGTGGGCCCGTCTCGACGCAGCCGCGTCCTTCGGCGCAGGGCCTTGGTGGTCATCGCAGCGCACCGAGTCGACGGAGCAGCGGGGCAGTGACCGCTGCAGCGGCCAACGCCATGGACGTGACGACCAAGGCGGCTGCGGCTGCCTGCGGTCGCGCGGTGAGGTCGATGGAGGAGAAGAGACGGTAGGAGGTGACCGGGAGGGCTTCGGGCTGTGCCGCACCCAACAGCCAGGGCACCTCGTAGGAGCCCAGGGTGTAGAGGAAGACGATGAGGCACGAGGCAGCCAACGCCGGCAGGGCCAGCGGCAGCGTGATCATGGCGGTGCGCTGGCGTCCCGTCGCGCCGAGCAGGGCTCCTGCGTCGTGGTACTCGCGCAGCGTGGGAGCCAGGGCCGCGGTCACGACGAGGGCGACGAAGGCCGACTCCTTCCAGGCGAACTCGACGACGACGGCCACGGGAACGGGTCCGGCAACCAGGCGGGGCCATCCGGCTGGATCTGTCCCGAGCAGTCGGTTCAGCAGTCCCGAGTCCGACAGCAGGAGCCCGACCGTGGCCGCGCCGACGATGTGGGCCACCGGGATCGGAGCCACCACCGCCAGGGCCAGGAACCGGGCACCGCGTCGGGTGCCGACGAGCAGCACGGCCAGGCCGAGCCCCACGACACCCGCGAGGACCGTCGAGGCGCTCGCGATGAGCAGACTCGTCCCGATCCCTGATGCCAGGTCGGGACCCAGGGCCGAGAACGCGTCCGCACTCGCACGAGGCTGCCCCACCAGCGGCATCAGCCCGGCTGCGGTCAGGGCGAGCATCACGAGGGCGGACCCGGTGACGGCGATGGTCAGGGTCAGTGCGGGCAACACCAGGAGGGCAGGGTGCATCACGCGCCCTGCCCTCACTGGTCGGCGCCGAGGACGTTGCGCCGCCAGCCGTCGTCCAGACGAGGCACCCAGGCCACGGAAAGCTCCGGGTTGGCGCTGCGAGAGAGCACTTCGTAGGCCGGGACCACGTCCGACTTCGGGAGGGCCCGGAACAACGCCGCGTCCTTGGGCTCGAGCCTGCTCTGGTCCAGCACGGTGAACTGGCCCCACCTCGCCGGGTCGGCCTTGGCCACCTGCTGCTGCGGTGACAAGGCCAGGTTGGCGACGACCTTGGCCGCGTCGGCACGCCCGGACGTGGAGGGGATGGCCAAGAAGCTCGCGTTCCCGACCGTCCCCTCGGTCAGCGACAGGATGCGGGTGGTGGCGGGAAAGGTCCCCTTCCTGACGAGGTCGGTCAGGGTCGCGGGGCCGTACGTCATCGTCATGTCGACCTGTCCGTCGGCATACAGCTTGTCGAGGGCGGCGGAGTCCCGGGGGTAGGTCCTCCCGTTGCGCCACAGGTGCGGCTGGAGCTCGGCAAGCCGCCCCCACAGGGCGGGGGTGAGCGCGTCGAACGCGGCCTGGTCATACGTCGACGGGACCTTGGAGTAGCCACCGGAGACGGAGTACAACGCCTGTCGAACGAACACCGACCCCGTGAAGTCGGGGGGCGCGGGGTAGGTGAACCGGCCCGGATGGGCCTGCGCCCAGTCCATCACCCCGGCCAAGGTCGTGGGCGGGTCGGGCACCTTGGCCGAGTCGTACACGAGGGAGAACTGTGCCTTGTGCCAAGGGGACTCGCAGCCCTTGACAGGGGTGCCGAAGTCATCCGCCAGGAGTGGGTCCCCTGGCGCGGTGTACTTCATGTTGGGCAGGCTGCCCGACCATCCGCACAACCAGGCGTCGGCGGCCGCCCCGGCGGCGAAGTTGTCGCCGTTGACCCAGACGAGGTCGACGGAGCCGTCGGTCGTGCCGGCCTGGCGTTCTGACAGCACGCGGTTCAGGGCGTCCCGCGTGTCGGCGACAGGGACGCGGCGCAGGGTGACCCCCAGCTCGGCCGCGGCCGGCGTGAGGACGTCATCCACATAGCTGTTGCCCTGGGGATCGCCGCCCCACATCCACAAGGACACCGTCTTTCCCTTGGCTGCGGACGAGACCTGTTCCCAGGTGTTCGCCGAGGCACCTGAGCCGGTGGGCGGCGGGGTCGGTGCGGCACACGCCGCGACCGCGAACACCAGCACAGGCACCGCCGCCCACAGGGGGCGGCGGTAGGTGAACTTGGGTCCGGCGGGGGCTCGGTGCAGGGCTCGTGTCATCGTTGCTCCGTCGGGATTCGTTGTCGGGCTCGTTTCGGATGTCTGGTCCGGGAACACTTCGGGCACCTCGAAGACTTCCCACAGTGCGATGCTCGGTCCCCGAGGACGCACCTTGGCAGTGGCGGTGGTCGTCGCCCCGGCAGCCAGGGCGATGGAGGGAGGAGCGTTCGTGGGTCCACGAAGAGCATGGCAGCCGGGTGGTGGTCCGCAGGCACCTGGGCGCCGGGGCCGCTGGCGGCAGCACTGGCGGGCCGCCGCGCTGCTGCTCGCAGCGGGGACCGCTGGGGCTGTGCTGTGGTCCACGGGCGCCTTGGACCTGCAGCAGCTCAGGGACCGGGTGGAAGCGGCAGGCTCCGCGGCCCCGGTGCTGTTCGTCACGGTCTACGCCGCGCTCACCCTGCTCCCCGTGCCCAAGAACGTCCTCTCCGCCGCTGCGGGCGCCTTGTTCGGGTTCGGTGCAGGACTGGCGCTGGTATGGGTGGCTGCCATGATCGGCGCCCTGGTCGCGTTCGCTGTCGCCAGGGCGGTGGATCCGTCAGCCCTGAGCTGGGCGACCGGCAGGCACCGAGAGCGGGTGGAGCAGGTGTTGGACCGCCACGGGGTCTCTGCGGTCGTGGTGGTGCGGCTGATACCGATCGCGCCCTTCACCGCGGTCAACTACGTGAGCGGCATGTCGCCGCTGAGGGTGGGTGCCTACGTGTGGGGCACCGGGATCGGCATCATCCCCGGCACGGTCGTGTATGTCGCGGCGGGCGCCTTCGCGCTGGGCAGCCCGGGACGCCTCGGTGCGATGGCGGCGGCTCTGGCGGCTCTGGTCCTGGGGGGAGGGGTCTGGGCCCGCCGACTACGAACCAGACACGCGAGCGAACCCGGGGCGGGCGCGTCCCCGGTCACTACTGGCCGACCCGCCGACCCCGGTGGGGAACAGTAGACGTGTTCGACTCCCAGATCAGAAGACACCTCGAGGGTCCGCTGGCTTCGCTGGCCGCGAGGGTGGACGGCACGGTCGTGACGGCAGACCGCGTGACCGTGGCCGGACTGGTCCTGGGTCTGGGCAGCGCGGCGTCGGCCGCCTCGCAGCTGTGGATGCTCGCGCTGGCGCTCTGGCTGGTCTCGAGGGCCTGCGACGGGCTGGACGGGCCGCTGGCCCGACACCGCGCGAGCCGGTCCTCGGCCCCGGCCGGGGGCGGCGCCGGTCTCGATGTCGGTGCCGGTCCCGGTGACCCTCGGGCGCCGTCCGGGTCCCACGCGGGGGGGTTCCTGGACATCAGCAGCGACTTCGTGGTCTACGGCGCGACCGTGGTCGGTGTGGCCGTGGGTGCGACCAGCGGAGAGGGTGCCGCCTGGCTTCCCTTCCTGCTGGTGCTGCTCGCGTACTACCTCAACGGCACGGCGTTCCTGGCGTTCTCCTCCATCGCCGAGCGTGCGGACCGCCGTATCGAGGACGGCCGCTCACTGAGCTTCCTCGGCGGGCTCGCCGAGGGGGCCGAGACCATCGTGGTCCACAGCCTCTGGCTGCTGCTCCCGGGGTCGGCGGACCTGATCGCCTCAGTGTGGGCCGGTGTCGTGGGGCTCAGCGCCGCACAGCGGATGGTGGCCGGATACCGGTCGCTGCGCTGAGTGGGCCGAGCTGAGGGACCCGAGCGGAGGGGGGAGGGGCTCCTAGGGGGTGGGAGCGCGCAGGCGCCACCGACGCCACGTCGTCAGGGCGCGGATGGCCAAGGCCGTCCCGGGGTGGCCCAGTCGTTGCTGGACGTCGGCGATGGCAGCGTTCCACGGTCCGTCGCCGTAGGTGGGGTAGGGGTGCGTGGTGCCTGCGAGGTCGCGGGTCCTCAGGCCCTGCTTGACCGCCAGGGTGAGCTCCGCCAAGGTTTCGCCGGCGCGCGGGCCGACCACCGTCGCCCCGAGAATGCGGCCTCGCCTGTCGATCACCAGGCGGGTGAAGCCCTCGGTCGAGCTCTCGGCAACGGCGCGGTCCACGTGCTCGTTCGACCAGTGCCGGACCTGCAGCCCCCGGCCAGGGCTCTGCGTTCCCACGCCGACGGCAGCGATCTCGGGATGGGTGAACGTCACCCTGGGGACGGCCGTCGTCGACACCTTGCGTCGCAGTCCGAGGATGGCGTTCGAGGCAGCGATGCTGGCGTGCACCCCTGCCAGATGGGTGAGCTGTGGGTGCCCGGTGAGGTCGCCAGCGGCCCAGATGCGGGGGTTGCTCGTCTGGAGCGTGGAGCTGACGGTCACGAACCCGCGCTCGTCGGTGTCGATCTCGGCAGCGTCCAGGCCCAGGGCCGCCGTGCGGGGTGTTCTCCCGACCGCGACGAGGAGGTGGTCGAACTCGATGGTGGACCCGTCGTCGAGCTCGAGAGTGCCGTGTTCTCCGCTGCGGCCGGCAACCTTGACGACGCCGTGTCCGGTGACGACCTTGACCCCGTCGATGGCCAGGGAGGTGGCGAGGACGTCTGCTGCGTGCTGGTCCTCGCGGGGCACGATCCGGTCGTCCCCCTCGACGATGGTGACCTGGGAGCCCAGTCGGGCGAAGGCCTGCCCGAGCTCGCAGCCGATGCTGCCGCCGCCGAGGACGGCCAGCTGGGAAGGCACCTGCTCGAGGCCCCAGATGGTGTCGCTGGTCAAGGGGTGCGCGTCGGCAAGGCCGGGGATCCCCGGCACGGCAGGGCGGGCCCCGGTGGCGAGGACCGCTTGGCGGAACCTGACCGGGTCGCCGTCCACGTCCACGGTCGAACGGCTGGTGAACCGGGCAGTGCCCTGACGCACCCGGACACCCGCGGCCGCCAAGGTCTCGGCGGAGTCCGTGGGGGCGATCTGTGCGATGGCGCCATGGACGTGAGCCATCACGCGGCTGAAGTCGACCTTCACCACCGGGACCTCGACCCCGAACTGGGCGGCACGGCCTGCCGCCGCCACGGCCTCGGCTGCCGCGAGGAGCGACTTCGAGGGCACGCACCCCGTCCACAGGCAGTCGCCTCCCGGCTCACCGCGTTCGACGAGCAGCACGTTCGCGCCGAAACGTGCAGCGGTCTTGGCCGAGACGATGCCCGCGGTGCCTCCTCCGATGACCACCAGGTCCCACCACGTCCTGTCAGCGACCGGGGAGGGTTGCCCGGCCAGCGCCCCGGGTGGAACGTGCGATCCGGCCTGGGCGGCATCGTGGGAGCCGCTGGTCGGGCTCACGGCTGGTCGTCGTCGACGAGCTCGTCGACGAAACCGCGCAGGCGTTCCACCGTCGCCGGGTCCGGTATCGGGCGTCCGGGCCAGAGGGACAGGGCGCGGTGCAGCGCGCGGTGCTCGCCCGCCACCTGGGTGCATCTCGCACAGATCGCCAGGTGGGACTCCAGGCGCGACACCTCTTCGGGGGTCAGGGGCGCCGCAGGGTCGGCGTCGAGGTACCGCTCGATGTGTCGGGCAGTCCAGTGGCAGGTGACCATCCTGCGCAGCGAGCCGATCATGGGAGCCTCCTTGTGGCGAGGACGGTCGGACCGAGGTGACGACGCACGCGGTCCCGGGCACGGCTGAGGCGGGACATCACGGTGCCGACGGGCACGCCCATGACTGCGGCGGCATCGGCGTAGCTGAGGTCGTCGACGTCCACGAGCCACAGCGCCTGCCGGAAGCGCGGGTCCAGGTCGGCCACGGCCAGGGCCAGCTGGTGGTGCAGCGCCTGGTCGACGACCTGGTCCTCCGCACTGGGACTCTCCTGCGTACCGAAGGCTGGGCGAGTGTTGCGCAGCGCGTCCCAGTCGGCGACGGTGCCAGGTCGTTGGCGTCGTTGCATGTTCAGGTGGGTGCGCCGCAGGATCGTCAGCAGCCATGCCCGGGGGTGGCGACCGTCGAACCGGGAGACGGCCTTGTACGCCCGGATCAGGGTCTCCTGCGTGAGGTCCTCTGCGTCCGCGGTACTGCCTGTCAGCGAGTGGGCCACCCGAAGCAGCACCTCGAGCTCGGGCTCGACGTACTCGCGGAACGCACGGGCCGAGGCTCGAGCTTCCACGTCCTGGCTGGGTTCGGGCACGTTGGGGGAACCCGTTGACCTGCTCATGGTGTTCCCATCATGCCTCGACGTTCGTCCGGGAGGTCCACGGAGCGTGGCGCTGGTCCGGATTCGGTGGCCCGTAAGAAATCCTACGCGGACCGGGTTCGGGCGATACCCTTGGCTCATGGTCGGCGTCGGCTGACCGGTCGATGGCGAGGACTTCTGCGCGACCGCCCACCGGGCGCGGACGAGTCGTATGGGGTGGTGCCATGAGCTGGTATTGGTGGTTGGTCGTGATCGCTGTCGTCATCGCGGTCGTGGTGGGAGTGTTCTTGGCGATCCAGGCCCGTCGTCGACGCGGGAGGGTCATCGTGGGGTCGACGCCCCGGCATTCTCGGGGCAAGGGCAAACCGCAATGAGTCGGCTGATGCGTACGTCCACCGTGATGGGACGTCCGGTGGTCACGATGGGCGGAGAAGATGTCGCCCAGGTCAAGGACATCGTGTATGCCGCCGGTGGCGGCGCAGTGGGCGGTTTCACCCTCGCCGGCCGCGGCCTGTTTGCCGGGCCCTTGAAGCAGGCGCTGCCCTGGTCGTCGGTGATGGCGTTGGGTCCGGATGCGGTGATGATCCGCGGAGAGGACCTGCTCGAGCCAGTGGCGAAGGTCCTCGACGCCTCGGACGAGACCGGCCCTCGTGGGGACGTGCTGGGTTCGCAGGTGCTCACCGACGCGGGAACCGACCTGGGAACCGTGGTCGATGTCATCCTCGAGATCACGGGGTCCGGCGGTGACCACTGCGATGTCGTGGGCTATGAGGTGGAGGCCTCGGAGGCGCTCGGGACCGATGGCACGCGGGTGTTCGTCCCGCTGCCGGACACCCTGGCGGCATCGGGGAGCCACCTGATGGTGCCTGCCAGTGCCCGAGACTTCGTCTCCCACGACCTCGCCGGTTTCGGCGCATCGGTGTTGGCTTTTCGCGAGCAGCTGAAAGGGACGAGCTGATGCTGTTCTCCGAGACCCTCGGCCGCGAGATCGTCACCACCGACACCGCCGAGACCATCGGGCAGGTCGCGGACTTCGTGATCGACCCTCGGTCGCGCAGCATCGTGGCGATCAGCGTCAACAAGTCCAAGAAGGGCGACACCGTGCTGTGGGGAGCGATCGGCGCCTTCGGCGCCGATGCCGTCATCGTCTCTGGCGCCGACGTGCTGGGCGAGCCCAACGAAGCCGTCGCAGCGTTGTCCGGCAAGGCACGCCGCCTGATGGACAAGCGAGTGCTCGACGCCACGGGGGTGGATCTCGGCACCGTCGCGGACGTCGAGTTCGACGCGGAGACGGGCCAGCTGATCACGTTGAGGCTCACCGAAGGCGCCGCGATCGCAGGACAGTCCCTCATCGGCATCGGGTCCTATGCTGCGGTCGTCCATCCACCACCCGCGGGGGCGGCAAGCAGCCCGACGTGAGCTCCAGCTAGTCCAGCGCAGCGACCATCGCCCACACCGTCTTGGAGGTGGGCTCGGCCGTGACGCCCCACTCGCTCGACAGGGCCTCGACGATCGCCAGACCACGTCCACTGGTGGCGCGGGCGCCTGAGCCCTGGGGGCCCAACATCCCGGTGTCCGGTGCACTGTCGCCGACCTCGACCAACACCCCCCGGCCCGTGACCCGCACCGAGAACAGCACTGGCCCACTGGCATGGAGAACGACGTTGGTGACCAGCTCGCTGCACACCAACATGACGCTGTCTGCGTCGGGTCCGACGATCTGCCGATCAGCCAACCACCGAGCTGCCAGCCTTCTGGCCTGTCTCGGAGATCCCCCTCGTAGCGGCAGTGTCCACCTGGCCACCTCGGCCCCATCACGTCGACTCACCACGGGGGTCGCCCACGTGCAGTCATGGTCCTACCCCCTCTGGTAGCCGGTTGGGTCGTCGGTCGATCACGGCTCCCGCGCCGCAGCCGAGATCGGCGAAGATCGCCAGCAACAGGTCCTGGGGGTCTCGCTGGATCAGCGCCGAGGGGGAGACGTTCATGCCGCTGACGAGAACGTCGGACATGTTCTCGAACGCCGAGCTCGAGAGCAGGAGCAGCCTCTCGCCGGGCTGTGGGTACGCGGTCTCACGGTCGGCGCCGTTGGACGGACTGGTCCTGCAACCGGAGGGTCCCAGCACGATCGCCGGCGGTGACCGGCGTGCGACGACGACGACCTCTCCGTCAGGGGTGCACGCTGCTGCCGCGAAGGCGGGGGGCTCACCGAGTCCTGCCTCCGCATCACCGGTGTCGGCGATGACCACCTGGGTCAGGTCGCGCCTGAGGTCGAGTCGAGCCAACCCCCGGGTGCACTCCAGGGAGGTCACGGCCCAGCCCTCGTTGACCTCGGTGTGCACGATGGCGTCACCCACGACGCGGATCACCATCTGGTCCGAGTCCGTGGCTCCAGCAGCCCGCACGACCGCAGCACCCTGACGTTCCGGCCTGCATCGCCGGAGACCGTGAACGGGACCTGTCGCGCCGCACAGCTACGCCGTGCCCACAAGATGGCGGCCACCGTTGGCGATGAGATGGTGTCGATCCCCGAGACATCGACGGTGACACCTCGACGACCATCCAGTACGGACCTCGCGACCTCCGATCGCAGGCGACAGAGGTCCTGCGTCAACGACGAGTCCTGCAGGTGCACCGTCACGATGCCCGGCAGGTCCGCTCCGGTCGCAGACCGCAGCGGGGCCGCGGTCACGACGCGTCCTTGAACATGGGCCGAGGATTCCAACGAATCATGACGATGGGTCCGCCAGGAAGTTTGCAGTTTCATGACAAGTGGGTGTGTCCCGGCCACTCCACGGAGAGGGCCAGCCGTCGCGCTGGCACTATGTCCCCGTGGCCATCACCTTGCTCGTGCTCGAGGACGACGACGGGATCCGCGAGTCCTTGTCCATGGCGCTGGAGGACGAGGGCTACGCCATCACGTGCCACGAGTCGGCCGAAGCCGCCCTCGAGGACGATGCGACAGCCCACCTGGACCTGATGCTCGTCGACCTCATGCTCGGGGGGATCGACGGGTTCCAGTTCATCCGAGAGATCCGCAAACGGACCGACGTCCCCATCATCGTGCTGAGTGCCAGGGCCGACACCCATGACATCGTCGCAGCCCTGGAGGCGGGGGCGGACGACTACGTCACCAAGCCGTTCGAGATCAAGGAGGTCAGTGCGCGGCTGCGCGCGCTGAGGCGACGGCCGCCCGTTCGCCCGGTCCCGGCCGACGACCACGACGGTGGAGGCACTGCCGTGGTCGTGGACTCGGAGCATGGGCCCCTGGTGCTGGACGTGGGAGCCGGTGTCGTGCGCCGCGGAGAGACCCTGGTGCACCTGACGGTCACCGAGTTCCGGCTGCTTCGCGAGATGACCGAGTCTGCAGGGCGGGTGCTGAGCCGTCGTGTGCTGCTCGAGCGGGTCTGGGACCGGGGCTACTTCGGCGACGAGCGCATCGTCGACGTCCATGTCCGAAGGCTGCGGACCAAGATCGAGGTCGATCCGGGCGAGCCGACGCTGCTGGTCACCGTCAGGGGACTGGGCTACCGCTTGGATCCTGCGTGAGACGCAGGCCTCGCGCCTTGGGTGTGCGGGCGCTGTCGACATTGTCGTTCGCAGGTCTGGGCCTGCTGATCTCGGTGGTTCTTGCCACCGGGACCTACCTGACGGCGCGGCACTTCCTCGTGGAGCAGCGGCAGGCGACTGCTGTGAGGCAGGCGTTCCTGGACGCAGCCTTCGTGCGCGACGGCCTGCTGACCTCCGGTGCGCAGGTCAGTGACGTCCTGGACCGGACCTCGCCCCCGCCCGGCGCCGTGGTGGTGGTCAGCCGCGGGGGGCGGTGGTACTCGTCGTCCCTGAACGAGGGAGCCGACGGGGTCCCTTCGGGTGTGCAGACCCTGGTCCGACAGGGGCAGGCCGCGAGGGCCTGGGACGACCTCGGCGGTGAGCCGGCCCTGGTGGTCGGGGTGCCCATCCCTTCGGTGAACAGTGACTTCTACGAGCTGTCACCGACCAGCGAGCTCGACTCCACGTTGAGCACCCTGGGCCTGGTGCTCGGGAGCTTCGCCCTCGTCACGACGCTGGGGGGTGCGCTCATCGGGCGGGCGGCATCGGCCCGAGTGGTGGCTCCCCTGGATGCCGTGGCGACTGCTGCTGCCAGCATCGCGGCCGGGAAGATGAACACCCGCCTGACCGGGACCTCGGACCCGGACCTTGCGGTGATCGTCGGCTCCTTCAACACCATGGTGGAGGCCCTTGACGACCGTATCCGGCGCGACGCCCGCTTTGCGGCCGACGTGTCCCACGAACTGCGTTCTCCGGTGACCACCCTGATGACCAGCGTGTCGCTGTTGCGCTCCCTGGACGGCAGGACGCCCGAGCGACGGCAGGCCGCCATGGATCTGGTGGAGCGCGAGGTGCACCGACTGCACCGGGCTCTGGAGCACCTCCTGGAGCTCGGTCGACTGGACGGGTCCACGACCGACGTGGGGCAGGAGGTCCTCGACCTGGCTGACCTGGTGACCCACGCCCTGGACCAGAGCCATCGGACCCCAGAGCTGTTGGTGCAAGGTCCCGGCACGATGCTGGTGCGCGGTGACAAGCAGATGCTCCACCGGGCGCTCGTGAACCTCCTCGACAACGCCGACGTGCACGGCGGTGGTCTGCGGGAGGTCAGGCTCGACCGCAGCGAGGACTCGGTCGAGGTCCGTGTCGTCGATGCCGGTCAAGGGGTTCCCGGTGCCGAGCACGAACGCATCTTCGAACGCTTCGTACGGGTGGGTTCCCGTGGCTCTCGGCCGGGCGCGGGCCTGGGGCTCAGCCTGGTCGCAGAGACCATCAGGGCGCACCGCGGGACGGTCCGGTGCCAGGACACCGCCGGTGGCGGAGCGACCTTCGTGGTCGGTCTGCCTGCCGCCGAAGTCGACCAGGAGGCCGCCCCATGACCCGACGATCGTTGCTGGGGGCCATCCTGGTCCTGTCCACCGTCGTGATCGGTGGTTGCGGCGTCCCGGGGAGGACGTCCGCCGAGGTCATCACGGCCGTTCCCTACGACCTGGCCCAAGGACCCGCGGATCCAGATCCCACGAGCCGGGTGCCGAACTCCGCTGCGAGCAAGGTCTGGTGGGTGCGCGGCGACGCATTGGTCCCCGTGGCCGCGCCCCCGGAAGGATCGAGCACCCTGGTCACCTCCAGGGGGGTCATCGACCAACTGGCCGGCGGTCCGACCGAGGCAGACAGGGGGCGGGGACTGTCGACGGCTCTCGGCCCCGATGTGCAGCTGTCCGTCGCGGCCGTGTCCCTGGGTCGCGCCACCGTCGACATCGGCGCGGGGGACCAGGGGCCGAGCGCGGGGCAGCTGCCGTTGGCCGTGGGACAGGTGGTGCTGACCCTGACCTCCATCCCGGGCATCGACGAAGTGTCGTTCACGGCAGCGGGGGAGCCGGTTGAGGCCCCGCTGCCGGGCGGTGTCCTGACCGGTCGCCCGCTCACTGCCCGTGACTACGCCCATCTCGTGGGCCCGCCCAGCACCCCGACGTCCGCGCCGTCGTCCGCGAGCCCGTAGGCGAGGTCTCGTCGTGACTAGCTGGTTCGCTGACGCAGGGACTCCGGCACCCGGGTGTCCCCTCCGTGGTACCGCCGTTCCAGCTCTCCCACATCGGGGTCGAGCCCGATCTGCTCCAGCTCAGTGGCGATCGAGTGGACCACGGCGTCTGCGTCCTCGGCGTCAACCTTGTTCTCGCCGCGCACCTGAGCAGCGACCACGGCGTGCGCGGTACGTTCGTCGATCTCCTGTGTGACGACAGATCCAACAGACATCGTGAACCTCGAACTCTTCGTGGTCGACCCCGGATGGGCCTGACCTGCACTACGTTCCAACCTCGTCCGCGCACATGTCAGGTATGGCGCCGGCCACGTTGCGACTGCGTGACAACTGGGGCCAGTGCCAGCCTGAGACGTAAGGTCCGTTCTACGGGATCCCATGGAGGACTCGCCCGAACAACCCCGATGGGTGGTGCTGGACCGGATGCTCCGCGGCTGCGACATGACGCTCCAGGGCTCGCGGACGCGTCCAGCACTGGGTTTCCCTGCCGGGACGGCGCCTGTGGAGCCTGCCGGACCGGATCGCTCGCAGTGACCGTCGCGCTGCTTGCTGCCCTGGTCGGCACCTTCGGGTATGGCGCGGGGTCGGTGCTCCAGAGCGTGGGCACCTCACGAGCCAGAGGTCTGTCCGTGGTCCGACAGCCTGCGTACGTCGCCGGGCTCGGGTGCGATGCCGTGGCCTGGATCGCTTCACTGGTGGCCCTGCGCCAGCTGCCCCTCTTTGCCGTGCAGGCACTCCTGGCCGGGTCGCTCGCCGTGACGGTGGTCCTGGCCCGCGCCTTCCTGCACGTCCGTCTGCGCCCACGGGACGCCGCGGCGGCGGCGGTCATCACGCTCGCCCTGGTCGTGCTGGCAGCAAGTGCGGGGTCGCTGTCCGCGCAGCGACCTCCACAGCTCTTCACGCCCGTCATGCTGGTCGGGCTCGGCGTCCTCGCGGCAGCGACGGCGGTGGCCTCACGCCGCGCCCGCTCCGTCGAGCTGGCAGCCCTGGCAGGCTGCGCCTTCTCGGGCGCCGCCCTGTGCGCCAGGGCTGCACACGGATCGGGGGACCTGGCCAGCCTCCTGCACGAGCCGCTCGTCGGTGCCGTGCTGGCGTATGGCGTCATCGGCATGGTCGGGTACACCGCTGCCCTCGAGCACGGGCAGGTGGGGCCGGCGACGGCGATCCTCTGGGTGGTGGAGGTTGCCCTTCCGGCGGTGGTCGGCGTGTGGGTGCTGGGAGACACCGTTCGTGCTGGCTGGGTCGTCCCGGCGGCTGTCGCGCTGCTCCTGTCCCTGGCGGCGTGCATCGTGCTGGCTACCAGCACGCGCCCAGCGGGCGCCATACCCACTGCTCCAGCTCACCGGCGCGACAACCCGTAGGTTTGTTCTCCTCGGGGTACGGGGCCCCACGGGAGGACGCGTCATGAGGAGTCGACTGGCCAAGGCGGTGCTGCGGCTCTCGCGGTGGACGGCCGTCGGTGACGTGCCCCGCAGCGGGGTCCTCGTCGGAGCCCCGCACACGTCCAACTGGGACTTCGTGATGATGCTGCTCATCATGTGGCGCGGCGGCGTCACCCCCCGGGTCCTGATCAAGCACACCCTGTTCAAGGGACCGTTGGGCTGGGTTCTGTCCCGGCTCGGGGGAGTGTCCCTGGACCGCGACAACCCCGGTGCCGTGGTCCGCGACCTCGTGCGGCAGGCCCGCAGCGGTGAGCCGTTCCTGCTCATCCTGGCCGCGGAGGGGACCCGCACCAAGGGCGAGTACTGGAAGTCCGGTTTCTGGCGCATCGCGCGTGCGGCGAACCTGCCGATCGCCCTGGCCTTCATCGACGGCCCTTCCCGCACGGCCGGATTCGGACCGACGATCGTGGCCGGTAGCGACGTCGTCGCGGTCATGGACCAGGTGCGCGCCTTCTATCAGGACAAGAGGGGCATCCACCCCGAGCGCCGCACGGAGCCACGGCTGCGCGAGGAACGCGGTGCCGCGGGGGGCTCCTCGCCGCTCTGACCGGATTGTCCGCATCCGGTCCGCGGACTGTTGCCTGAAGTGGTCGGGAGTCGCCATGGAGTTGGCAAAGGTCGGGTGCAACCGCAGGTGGGGGTGCGCCAGCCGTGTCAGGGTCTCTTGGATGGAGCTCACCGTCATGGCCGACTGGAACGCCGACCCGGTCTGGAACAAGCAGGGCATGGTCGATCTCGAGACGCTGCCGCTCTCGCCCCGGCTGACCGCGGACCTGCTCGCCTGGGCGCGGCGCTGGGAAGAGCTGCGCGGCCACCGCTCCGGGGTGCTCGAGGAGGGCTCGTACGCATCGTGGGTCACCTCCGGTCGGCGGCTGTCCCGCGACCTGCAGCTCGAGCTCGGGCCGGCGTACGACGTCGAGTACGCCCACGACCACGAGGGCTGACGGCGCAGGACGTGGCGGGCGACCTTGGTGACGAGGTGCTGGTAGTGGTCACGAGGCAGCACCTCGCCGCCTGTGAGGACTCCCTGTTCTCGACCAAGAAGGGCGAGCCGTTGGGGGCGCCCTGGCCGGGGCTCAGGCTCCTGTCGGCAGCTCGGCCCAGACGACCTTGCCGTCGGAGACCGCATCACAGCCCCAGCGGTCGGCGACGGCCTCGACGATGCTGACCCCCCGACCATTCACCTCGGCGGCCGTCGGGCTGCCCTGTTCGAACCAGCCTCGCTGGGCGTCGCGCACCGACAGGTGCAGCACCCCCGGGGAGTGGTGGAGGAACACCTGGAACGGGGACTCGGCGTGCAGGACGGCGTTCGTGGCCATCTCCGACACCACGAGCAGTGCGTCCGGCGCGATGTGGTCGAGGTCCCAGCTCTCCAAGGTGGCGCTGACGAAGCGACGAGCCGCCGTCACCGCGGCCCCGGCGGGCACGAACACCTCGGCGCGCTGGTCTGTCACGAGGTCGGCCACCTGTGTGCCGGGATCGGCGGGCAGTGGACGCGGCGAGCCGTACCCCGCTGGAGCGTGGACCTCGGAGTGCAGGGAGCAGGTTTCGTGGAGCTCGGACAGTCCCGTCGAGCCGAGCAGCGCGGCGGGGTAGGAGCAGAGGAGGCCAGCCTCCTGGCCGGCGAGCACGTCGTTCCACGCCGACTCGAGGTGGACGGCTCCGGTGACGTCCCCCTCCTCCCAGAGCTGGGTGACCATCTCGCCGAACACCCGCAGCCGGGCGCCGTCCCTGGTCGATGCGGCGACCAGCGTTCGCATCCCGTCCTCGAAGGCCGTGAGGTCCACCGCGCCTGCCGGGCGGAACTCGTCCAACGTCCGTCGGGCGTCGCGCAGGGCCAGGCAGCCACGTGCGATCGCGGTGGCGACATCGACGCCCAGGTCGTGGAGCGCCTCGACGATCGCGGCGTGGTGGGCGGTCGTGGCGATGAGCAGGACGCTGTCGCCGACCTGCAAGCCCTCGCGCGTGTATGCCGCCACCGCCGAGACGATCTCGGCGTCATGGTCGTAGAAGAGCACCGCATGTTCACAGCACGCGGCCACCTGGGCGCCAGGGAGCACGTGCGAACTCTACGCCGGAATGCACGGGTGGCGGCAGGTTTCTGTCGACTTGTTCCACTGGCAGGCAGGGTGGACGTGCCGGCAGGGTCGGGACCAGAATGATGCGGCGCCAGCGGCCGCGATCCGACGGCGCGCCAGACCCCTGGTGCGGCGCCCACTGCACCGGCCACCACCTCGGTCGTCCCCCCCGGGGGGACCCATTCCTGAGAGGTCTTCCACGTGCTGCAGACCGACCACTTCATCCGTTTCGAGAAGGTTGGCGGGGTCACCGCGACCGACCGGGGGCTGGTCGCCGAGGTGGAGACCGAGCTACTGCGCATCGACCTCGTCGGCGAGGACGTCGTCCGGGTGAAGATGAGCCGCGGAGGGGTGTTCGACGAGGCGCCGACCTTCGCTGTCTGCGTCGACCCGCTGGCCGAGCCGGTCGACTTCACCGTGCACCGTGAAGTCGACCGCGTGGCCATCACGACCTCGGCGATGGTCGTCTCGCTCTGGCTCGACCCGTTCCGCCTCGACGTGCACCGGACCGACGGCACCCCTGTCGTGGAGACAGCCGCCGACGCCCAGGGCCACTACTGGGCGTACGCCACCCTCAACGACACGTTCACCGTCCGCCGCGCGTGCCGGCAGGAGGATGCGGTCTTCGGCCTGGGGGAGAAGGCAGGTCGGCACAACCGCAAGGGGCGCGACTTCACGATGTGGAACACCGACGTCCTCAGCCCGACCGAGACCCTCGAGTTCACCGCGGACAAGGAGCCGGATGACCCTCGCGGAGACCGCCACAGTGTCGAGTTCGACCCGTTCTACGTGACGATCCCGTTCTTCTACCACCAGACCTACCCAGCCGGCTCGATGGCGGGATCGTTCATGGACAACGGCTACCGGGGAGAGTACGAGTTCTCGGCGAACGACCAGTACCGCATGACGTTCCGCGGCGGCCAGTACACCGAGTACATCTTCGCGGGACCTGACATGCCGGCGATCCTCACGGGCTACACCGCCCTCACCGGTCGCACCCAGCTGCCGCCACTGTGGTCGCTCGGCTACCACCAGTGCCGCTGGTTCAGCTACACCCAGGAGGCCGTCGAGGCGATCGGTCAGCGTCACCGTGACGACGAGATCCCTTGCGACGCACTGTGGCTCGACATCGACTACATGGACGGGTACCGCGTCTTCACCTGGGACACGGAGAAGTTCCCGGACGTCCCGGGAATGCTCGAGCGGCTGTCCGACCAAGGGTTCAAGGTCATCACGATCATCGACCCGGGCGTGAAGTGGGATCCCGGCTACGCCGTCTTCGACGAGGGGCTCGAGCGCGACGTGTTCTGCCGCACCGAGGGTGGGGACACCTACATCGGGCAGGTCTGGCCGGGCAACACGGCGTTCCCGGACTTCGTCACGCAGGAGGCGCGCGCCTGGTGGGGCGAGCTCAACGCCAGGCATGTGCAGTCCGGGCTCGCGGGGATCTGGAACGACATGAACGAGCCGGCCACCGGCACGATCCCCCCGAAGGAGATGCGGTTCGACAAGGGCAAGTTCTCCCACGACCGCTACCGCAACCAGTACGCCCTGCTCATGGCCATGGGCACGACCCAGGGCCTCCAGCAGGCGATGCCGGAGCTGCGGACCTTCATCCTGTCCCGCGCGGGCTTCGCCGGTATCCAACGCTACGCGGCCAACTGGATGGGCGACAACCTCTCCCGCTGGGACCACCTGTGGCTGAGCATCGCCATGGGCTCCGGCTTCGGCGTGTCCGGGCAGGCTTTCGTCGGTGCCGACGTGGGCGGGTTCGCGGGCAGCTCCGACCCTGAGCTGTTCACCCGGTGGATGCAGTACGGCGTGCTGACGCCCTTCTGTCGCAACCACTCCATGATCGGCAACGTCGACCAGTACGCCTGGGCGTTCGGTCCGGTCGTGCAGGACCTGGTGCGGGAGTCGATCCGGCTGCGGTACCGCCTGATGCCCTACATCTACAGCGCGTTCGTGCGTGCCTCGGAGACCGGCGAGCCGGTGCAGCGGCCGATGGTCTTCGACCACCAGTACGACGGCACGGTCCGCGACATCGACGACCAGTACCTGTTCGGCACGGACCTGCTCGTCGCCCCGGTGACGGCACCCGGGACCACCTCCCGTCAGGTCTACCTGCCAGAAGGCGACTGGTACGAATGGCATTCCGACAAGGTGCATGCGGGGCGCGCGTTCGTCCTCGCCGCGACGCCGATGGATCGCATTCCGATCTACGCCCGCGGTGGAGCGGTCATCCCGATGTGGGTCGAGGCCCCGGCGTCGACCGACGGCTACCACCCGGAAGCCATCGAGCTGCACGTGTTCGTGCCGAGGTCCGACGGCGAGCACACGTCACGGCTGGTCGAGGACGACGGCCTGACGACGACATCGGTACGAGGCGCCGCCTGGCGCACGACGTTCACCGTATTGCGCGAGGGGTCCTCGGTGACCGTGCGCGCCGAGGTGGAGGGCGAGGGCTACCCACAGTTCCGCAGAGCGACCTTCCGCCTCCTGGTGCACGGGGGCGATCCGGCATCGGTGGACCACGACGGGACACAGATCGAGACCGGCGAGGCTGGGGCCGTGCTCCCGGTGGCAGGCGAGGGCTTCACGGCCACCTTCGAGGTCTGAGTCAGCTCCGCGCTGTCGTGTGCGGGGGCGCTGCCACCCGCACCATGAGCAGGGCCATGTCGTCCGCAGGATCGCCGCGTTGGAACTCGAACACGTCCTCGAGGATTCGGTCCACGACGAGATGCGGCTCCCCGGTCTCGGCGGCCAGGGCTGCGAGCCTCTCGTCCCCGTAGAACGCGCCGGCGCGGCGACCGTCGGGGATGCCGTCCGTGAACAGCAGGAGGGCGTCGCCCTCGTTCAGGGTCGTGCGGGTCTGCGTGAACGATGCCTGGTCGGCCGCGCCTACCAAGGACCCGGGTGATCCGTGCGACTCCGCAGGTCGCCCGTCGCGGACCAGCAGAGGCAGCGGGTGCCCCGCGCTGCAGACGGTCGCCGCCCAACCACTCGTCTCGCGTTGCAGGTGAATGAGCAGCACCGTCGCAAAGCGCTCGCTGTGCCGCAGCAGCGTCTCGTTCAGCGTGGGCATCACGACGTCCAGCCGGTCGTCGGCAACCATCAGGCGCAGGGCGTGCCGAACCAGCGACGTCACCACGGCTGCTTCGGCGCCCTTGCCGCAGACGTCGCCGATGGCCAGCAGCCAGCCGCCGTCCGGCGTCGGGAAGATGTCGTAGAAGTCGCCGCCGATCTCCGCACCGTCGTGCGCCGGACGGAACGCCGCCGCCAGCTCCAGACCCGGGATGTCGGGGAGCTGGGGCGGCATCAACACCTGTTGGAGCGTTCGGGCCAGAGCCGTCGCCTTGTCCTGCAGCTCCTCGGCGGCCTGTTTGGCACGCATGAGCTCGCGCTCATAGGCCCGACGCTCGGTCGCGTCGAAGACGGCCAGCCGGATCCGCCGCGCACGACCGCCTTCGTCGCGTTCCATGACGGCATTGACCAGAACGGGCAGCCGTGCCCCCTCGCGGGTGACCAGCTCGAGGGCTACCCCGCTGATCCGCCCGTTGGCCTGCAACATGGGACCCAGGTGCGTCTCGTAGTAGATGCGTCCGCCGGGCGTGAGCAGCGAGACGAAGGTTCGACGCCCCATCAGCTCCTCTGCGGACAGGCCCGCGATCGTCAGGAACGTCGCGTTCGCCTTGGCGACCAGGCCGTCGGGGGTGGTGGTGAGGTAGCCGCACGGCGCACTGTCGTACAGCGCTGCCGGATCGTCCTCCAGCAATGCCTGGTGAAAGCCGTCGAGCGATTCCTCTTCAGTCACGGCGTGAGCGCGATCCGACCGGCGAGCCACCCGTCGATCGCCTGGTAGGTCTCCTCGGGCGCGCTGAGGTTGGGGCAGTGACCCGTTGCCTGCAGCACCACGTAGGTGGCGTCGGGCAGCTCGTCGGCAACGAAGCGGCCCACGCCCAACGGTGCGATGGCGTCGTCGCTGCACTGCAGGACCAGCGCGGGTGTGGTGACGGCAGCGAGATCTGCGCGGCTGTCGGAGAGGAACGTGACCTGCGCGAACTGGTGCGCGATGGCTGGGTCCGTGCGGCAGAAGCTGTCGTTGAGCTCTTCGCCCAGGGCTGGCCGGTCCGGGTTCCCCATGATGACCGGGGCCATGGCACCGGACCAGCCGAGGTAGTTGCTTGCCAGCGACTCGAGCAGGCCGTCGATGTCACTCTCCGTGAAGCCGCCGACGTAGCCCTCGTCGTCCAGGTAGCGGGCCGACGGCCCGACCAGCACCAGGGCCGCGAACCGTTCCGGGACCGCGGTTGCGGCCAGTGACCCGATCATCGCAGACACCGAGTGCCCCACGAAGACCACGTCCCGGAGGTCGAGCTCCTCGACGATGCGCACGATGTCCTGCGCGTAGCCCCCCAGGTTGCTGTACGCCTCAGCGTCGTACCCGGCCGGGTCTGAGGCCCCGGCGCCCATGTTGTCGAAGGTGATCACGCGGTACCGGTCGGCGAAGCGGGGCGCGACATGTCGCCACATGCGCTGGTCGCAACCGAACCCGTGGGCGAAGAGCATCGGCTGTCCATCAGTGGGACCGGTGATCGTGACGTTGTGGCGTCCGATGACCGACATGGTCGGAAGGTTAGCAGTCAGGCGCAGACGGTCACGGGTCGCACAGTCCTTCGGTAGCGTCGATCCATGCACGTGTTCCCGCCCGGCTGGGCCACCGATCTGGCGATCCTCGAGCTCACCGGCTCTGTCGTCGAGGAGCATCCGGACCACCTGGTCGTCCGTACCCCGCGCAACCCCGACTTCCACTGGGGCAACTTCTTGTTCGTCACCGACGGTGACGCCCTGAGTGACGCGCAGAGGTGGGTCACCACGTTTCTGCTGGCCTTTCCCGAAGCGCCCTGGGTCGCGATCGGCCTGGCCCGGATGCCCGAAGACCCCGATGCCTGGGCCTCGCAGGGACTCGACCTGGAGCTGGACGACGTGCTCACGACCCCGACCCTGCCCCGGCGGGTGCCGCTCCCCGAGGGGTACACGGTGCGCCGACTCGGCGCCGGGGACTGGGCCCAGTCGGTGGCCAGGTCGGTGGCGGAGAACGACCGCACCGGGCAGGAGGACCCGACCTCCTTCGGACGCTTCGCCCAGGCGCAGGCGCAGGCCCGAGCTGCGCTCTCCCAGCGTGACCTCGGCGCCTGGTTCGGCGCGTTCACGGACGGCACGCTCGTCGCCGACCTGGGCATCGTGCGGTGCGGCAGCACGGCGCGCTACCAGAGCGTCGCCACCGACGCAGAGCACCGACGGCGAGGACTGGCCTCCCACCTGCTCGGCGTCGCCGCGCAGTGGGCCGCTGCCGGTGGCTGCGACCGATGGGTCATCGTCACCGAGCCCACCAACCCGGCCGGACGCGTCTACCGCAGCATGGGGTTCGCGCCCGACACCGGCGCCGTCCGTGCATACCGCAGGCCGCCACGCTGAAGCGGTGGCAACACGAGCCCCGCCGCTAGCCCACCGGCTGGGCGAGTGCGGTGATCGCGAACATCAGCGCCGCGAGCAGGCCGAACCCCACCTTGCGGGCCATCCCCTCGGTGGTTCGCAGCGCCAGGACAGCCTGGAGCCCGTAGTAGGCGGCGAACGCACGGGATGCGACGGCAACGATGGTGAAGGTGGGTACCGTGGCCGCCAGCGCGATCGCGGCCGCGCCGCTGACCAGGTATGGGCGTGGGTGGCGCATCCACTCCGACAGTCCGCGCAGGTTGCCCTCGGCGGCAGCCGTGTCGGCGACGGCGGCGCTGAGCTGGCTGAAGACGGCCGCAAGGACGAGCGGCAGGGTGAGCAGCGGGGTCACCCTCATCGTGATGTCGAGCAGCGTGGTGTCCGGCCCGTCGTTGGTCCCCAGTCCCATCACCGGGGTGACCACGGCCACGAAACCCACGTAGACCACCGCAGCGACCACCTGGGCGAGGCGCGAGGCCCAGATCCGGGTGCGACCGTCGTACTCCGAACCCAGGTAGCGGATGGTTTCGAAGCCCTGCACGCTGATCACCAGGCCGCCCAGCACCAGGAGCGTCCTGCGGAGGGAGAGCTCCGGGGTGGGCGGCAACGACAGGCCGCCGTCGCCGGCCAGGCCGATGTCGTGCCAGAGCAGGGTGCCACCGAGCAACGTGACCAGGATGAGGACACTGCCCAGGGCAAAGCGGTCCAGCAGGTCCAGCCCGCGGAACCCACGCAGGACGCCGATGGCCACGATCAGCGCCACGGCCGCGCACGCGACCAGGCGCTCGGCAACCTGGGGGTCGTCCCGGTCCAGATAGCTGACCACGTACTCGGCCATGATCCGCAGATACAGGGCCACCGAGATGACATAGGCCACCACGATGACCGCGTCGGAGGTCCGATCGATTCGGTGGCTGGTGAGGTCCAGGGTGCCGGACTCGGTGCGCGGTTCGACCACCCGCACACAGTGCCTGACGGCGGTGCCTGCGACCCAGGCCACGGCACACACGCCTGCGATCCCGAGCACGGACCAGGGACCGAGGGTGCGTTCCAGCGCCGGCACGATGATCAGGAAGCCTGAGCCGAATATGGAGGCCAGGGGTGTGACCACCGCCAGCAGGACCGGCCCGAGTCGGGCTCGCTGAGCCGGGGGCATGGGCCCATTGGATCAGAGACGACGCAGAGTGGTTCCTGGCGGATGCTTCGGGCCGAGTGCGAAGCGCCCGTCCACCGCCCTCGTCAGCCGCGGGGAAGGTCCTCGGGCAGCGCCGCGAACGCCTTCTTCGTATTTCGGTACCAGCCCATCCCCTTGATGGGGTTGCGCCAGCGGCCCGCCATGTCGTCGTGGGCCTGTTGGTGGGCCGGGTCCCCGGCCCGGACCGCCTCCTTGAGGTGGCGGTCCTGGTCCTTGATCACGTCGTCGGCAGTCTCACCGCGCAGCTCGAGGTCGCAGGGACCGCCGAGCTGCCGGCACGTCATCGTCTTCATCTTGTCTCCTTGGGTGGGGTCGGTATGGCGCGGGCGCCGGTCAGGTAGGGCTGCCGTCGGTGCGTTGGACGACCCGCGCGAGCACGTTCGGGTCGGCGCGGAAGTCGATGTCCGTCACGACTCCGTCCTTGACGGCGAAGTCGAAGAGCACCCGGGCCGTCCCGCGGTGGTACCAGGCGGCGCCGGGTCGGTCGCCGAAGAGCACGGGGAGGGCTGCCTTCGCGGCGCCGTTGAACATCTTGGCGACCGCCCGCCGACCCTCGATCCGCTGCGGCGTCCCGGTGGCGACCGCCGCGGCGTCGGCCGTGACGACGACGTCGGGGGCGAGGAGGCGCAGGAGCTCATCGAGGTCACCGCCGCGCGCCGCCGCGAGGAACGCGTCGACGACCTCCCAGTCGGCCGGCGAACCCTGCCCGTGCCCTCCCTCGGCGGACGTGGCGCGGACCTTGGCCCGCGCCCGTGACGCCAGCTTGCGTGCTGCGGTCGGGGAGGTGTCGAGCATCGCTGCGATCATGGCGAACTCGAACCCGAAGGTGTCGTGCAGGACGAAGGCGACCCGTTCGTTCGGGGTCAGGCGGTCGAGCACCACCTGGAGGGCGACGCCGACGGTGTCGGCAAGAGCGACCTGGTCGGCGGGGTTGGCCCCGGGGTCGGGCGCCGTGCCGCTGACCGGCGAGGCCGGAGCATCAGAGAGCTCGGTCGGCACAGGGGTCCGGGCCCGGAGCCGGTCGAGGCACAGCCGCGTCACCACGGTCGTCAACCAGCCGGCGAGGTTCTCGACGTCCGCATCAGTGCCGTGCAGGCGCAGCCACGACTGCTGGACGGCGTCCTGCGCCTCCGTGGGGTCGCCGAGGATGCGGCCGGCGATGCGCAACAACCTGGGCCGTTCGGCCTCGAACCGTTCGGTCTCGTCCATGGTCCTCATCCCTCGTCCGACGAAGCCTGCCACCGAGGTGACGGTTCGCGGCACAGATGTGTGACGGAGCCTCTGCCCCGGACCCGGCCGGGCAGCGAGGCTCAGCGTGCCCAGGCGACAACGGCCGGACTAGCATCGCTGCGTGATGGCATCGCACTTCGACTTCGCCGACGTCGTGGTGACCGACCGCGACCTGGTGGTCACCAGCGCGCACGAGCACGCGTGCCGGCTGGAGCCCCGGGAGGCCGACCTGGCGTGGCACTGCGACCTCGATGACGGCACGTCGCAGTCGGGGGAGAGCGACCCGGCGTCGTACGTCCGGTGGGTGTGTCCGGCGTTGCGGGTCGAACCTCGGGCGACCGGGACAGCAGTCCCGGTGGTCGACGTGCGACGGACGGGTCCACACTCCGACCTTGACCGACTGGTGAATATGTTCGGGCGCCTGACCAGTCGGGCGTCGCGTCGCGGGGCCGCGGTCGAGGTCGAGCGACGCCTCGTCTACACCGACCCCGCTGGGATCCTCGACGTGGAGCTGCGCCGGCGCATCGAGAGCTGGCCGTCCGCCCTCCACGGCGACGGTGTCGTGCGACCCGCCGAGCTGTGGTCGATCAGGCAGACCCGTGAAGGGCTGGTCGTGGAGTCGGTGTCGTGGTGGGGCAGTGCGCCGGCCCTCGATCATCAGCTCGGGCTGGCCGTCGACATCGCTCATCGACTGACAGCACAGCGATAGTCCGCTCGGGTCACCCCCGGCGGATGGCGTCGTGCCCGAGTGAGGCATGCACACCCCAGGTCCGGTTCGCGACCTGGGTAACGTGCAGGTCGACGGCGGCGCTCGACAGGGCCAGGGCCTCGGCCCGGGCGACGTCCAGCAGCCCGGACAGCCAGGTGAGCATCGCGTCGAGGGCAGCAGCGGTCGCGACACTGAGGTCCGGGTCGAACCCGAAGGTCAGGCGCGCCGTCGGCGTGACCGCGTGCACCGAGCGCAGCGGTGGGTCGGCGACGAGGTCGAGGACCATCGTGGTGGTCATGGGGCACTCGATCGCCGTCCCACCGACCTCCCCGTGCCCTTGGGCGGCGTGGCCGTCGCCGACCGTGAGCAGGGCACCGGGCACGTTGACCGGCAGGTAGAGCGTCGACCCGGCGACGAGGTCGCGGCAGTCCATGTTGCCGCCGCCCTCCGGGCGCGGGGGCACGGTCGACAGCTCTTCGGGGACGTCACACGCCACGCCGACCACGCCGAGGAAGGGAGCCAGCCGCACGGCATACCCGAGGTGGCTGCGGGCCACACCTGCCGCGGTGTCGACTTCCCACAACAGGTGAGCCCCCCGGCCTTCGCCGAGGCCGAGACGGGTGTTGAGCCAGGTGTCGGCGCCCCCCGAGGCGGTCCACCCCCAGGGGCCGGGTTCGAGCGAGGCGAACTGGACGGAGAGGACGTCGCCTGGCTCGGCGCCGGCCACCGCGACCGGGCCGGTGAGGCAGTGCCCACGCCGAGGGGCGAACATCCTCGGACGCTCCTCGCCGGGTTCCTGCTGGCGCTCGAGGTGTCCACCGGAGTCCAGCGACTGGACCACCACGCTGTCGCCGGGCCGCACCGTCAGCGCCGGCGGACTGGCCCGGGAGATCGTCTCGACGACGGTGTCGGGGCTGACGGCGAGGTGGTGGATCACAGGGCTCCTGGGGTGGCGATGCGGGGTCGGCGAGGTGACGATGGTGACGACCCTGCCACCCTCACCGGATCGTGGCACCTGCGGAGAGGACCCCATGGAGTACGTGAAGCTCGGAGCCACCGGCCTGGACGTCTCGGCGATCGTGCTGGGCTGCATGAGCTTCGGCGAGCCTGCGCGTGGCAACCACGCCTGGACCCTCGACCAGGAGGCGAGCCAGCCCCTGCTGCGCCAGGCGGTCGAGTCGGGCATCACCTTCTTCGACACCGCGAACGTCTACTCGGCGGGTAGCAGCGAGGAGATCGTGGGACGTGCCCTGGCGGAGTACGGGCGCCGTGAGGAGTTCGTCATCGCGACCAAGGTGCACGGGCGGATGCACGACGGACCCAACGGAGCGGGCCTGTCCCGCAAGGCGATACTGGCGGCCATCGACGCGAGCCTGGCCAGGCTGGGCACCGACTACGTCGACCTCTACCAGATCCATCGCTGGGACCCCCACACCCCGATCGGGGAGACCATGGAGGCGCTTCACGACGTCGTCCGCGCGGGCAAGGTCCGCTACCTCGGAGCATCGTCCATGTGGGCGTGGCAGTTCGCCAAGGCGCAGGAGGTGGCGCGGACGCACCACTGGACGCCCTTCGTGTCGATGCAGGACCACTACAACCTGGTCAACCGCGAGGAGGAGCGCGAGATGCTCCCGCTCTGCGCCGACCAGGGGGTGGGGGTGATCCCGTGGAGCCCGCTCGCCCGCGGGCTGCTCACCCGCGAATGGGGCGAGCAGACCAGCCGCAGCGAGACCGACGAGTTCGGTGCCACCCTGTATGGCGCCGCCGACCGGGCCGTCGTCGACGCCGTCGGCGCCGTGGCGCAGGCGCGTGGGGTGCCACGGGCGCAGGTCGCGCTCTCCTGGGTGATGCGCAACCCCGTCGTCACCGCTCCGATCGTCGGGGCGACCCGCGCAGGGCACCTCGACGACGCCGTCGCCGCCCTCGACCTCGTGCTCGACGACACCGAGGTGGCGATGCTCGAGGCGCCGTACGTCCCGCACTCACCGGCCGGCTTCTAGTCCCCGCGGGCGCGACGACCAACCTTCCGGACACCTGGTTGACGACGGGTTTGCGACCGCGACGACGGGCGGCCGGACCGGCGGACCATCGACGGGGGCGCGGTCGGGCCGTACCGTGGACCAATGCGCCTCACCGACGGCGGGCTCGAGACCACCCTGATCTTCCACCAGGGACTCGACCTGCCGGACTTCGCCGCCTTCCCGTTGCTCGACGACGAGCAGGGGCGGGCCGCACTGCGGAGCTACTGGGCGCCATACCTCGAGCTGGCCCGCGTGACCGGGGCCCACTTCCTCGTGGACACCGCGACGTGGCGAGCGAACGCCGACTGGGGGGCGCGGCTGGGCTATGACGCAGATGCCCTGCGTGACGTCAACACCGAAGCGGTGCAGTTCGCTCGAGAGCTCGCCGACCGACTGCCGTCGGCCAGCGTCAGTGGGGTGGTCGGCCCTCGGGGTGACGGCTACGTCGTCGGGCACGAGATGACGGCCGACCAGGCTGCGGACTACCACCGACCGCAGGTCAGGGCCCTCGCGGAGGCAGGCGCCGACCAGGTCGCGATGCTCACGATCCCCTATGTCGCCGAGGCAGTGGGGTTCGTCCGGGCGGCTCACGAGGTCGGCGTCCCGTGCGTGGCGTCGTTCACCGTCGAGACCGACGGCCGGCTGCCGAGCGGGGTCACCGTCCGCGACGCCGTGCAGGTCGTCGACCACGAGACGGACGCGTCGGCGTTGGGGTTCATGGTCAACTGCGCCCACCCCGACCACGTCGAGTCGGCGTTCGACGACGATGAGTGGGTGCGTCGCGTCATCGGCTTTCGTGGCAACGCCTCCCGGATGAGCCACGCCGAGCTCGACATCGCCGAGGAGCTCGACGGGGGCGACCCGGACGAGCTCGCGCAGGCGTACGCAGCGTTGCTGCGCCGGTTGCCGGCCGTGGACGTGGTCGGTGGGTGCTGCGGCACCGACGACCGGCACATCCGCGCGGTCGCGGCCGCCTGCCTCTGAGGCAGCGACCCCGCGGTTGCGACGAGCAGAAGGAACGCTGCCTGGCCAGTCAGCGGGCAGCGGTGGCGCGGTGGTTGAGGGGCAGGGTGATCGTGAAGACCGACCCACCCCCGGGACGTGGCGAGTAGTTGACGTCGCCGTGGTGGGCGTGGGCGATCGAGCTGACGATGGTCAGGCCGAGGCCGGTGCCCTGGATGGCTTCTGACTGGGCGGTGCTGGAGCGGAAGAAGCGTTCGAACAGGCGGTGCGCCTCGCCCTCGGGTACGCCCATCCCGGTGTCCTCCACCGCGATCCGGACCAGGTCGTCCTCCGTGATGCCGACCCGGACGGTCACCCGACCACCGGCAGGGGTGAACTTCAAGGCGTTGGAGCCGAGGTTGAGCAGGGCCCGCTCGAGCTGTCCCCGGTCGCCGGTCACGAAGACGGGGTCGTGGGGCGCCACGACGGTGAGCGTGACCTCGGCGTCGCTGGACATCTTCTCGAGCGCCTCGCAGGCCTGCCAGGCGCAGTGGACGACGTCGACCTCGGCGGTGGTGAAGGAGAAGCTGCCCGCGTCGACGCGCGAGACGGCCAGGACGTCCTCGATCAGCGACAGGAGGCGTCCCGCGTTGCGCTCGACCTTCTCGACCATGCCCAGCTGGAGCCGGTTGAGGTCACCTGCGTCCCCTTCCGACAGCATCTCGGCATAGCCGATGACGCTGGTGATGGGGGTGCGCAGCTCGTGGCTGATGTTGGTGACGAAGTCGTCCTTGGCCTGGTCGAGCTCTGTCAGCCGTTCGACCGCCCGGCGCTCCTTCTCCAGTGCTGACCGCAGCTGGGACTCGGCCTCGCGACGCTCGGTGACGTCGACGAGCTGGGCGGTGTAGAGGTCCCCGGCATACTCCTCCAAGGGGGACAGGGTGACCTCCAGCCAGGCCAGCGAAGGCTGCGCCACCTGCACCTCGCCCCGCCAGCCACTGCCCGGTTCGACCTCAGCGACCCCGGACCCGGGTGAACCCGGGACGACACGATCCACCTCGACAGCACTGAGCGGGGCGAGCAGGAGCGACCAGCTCTGACCCAACACGTCGTCCTCGGTACGGCCGTCGTCGCCGGTCAGCAGGCGCAGCGCCACCGCGTTGAGCTCCACGACACGCAGGACCCCGTCGCCGCGCTGGAGCAGCAGCATGCCGACGCGAGCGCCGGTGAACCCATGCCGGAACAGCGCCTCACTGCGTTGGAGCTCGGCCATCGCCTCCTGGCGCTGCCGGATCGCCACGGACAGCGGCAGCACGAGGAGTGCCGTGCACACCGCGAACGCCTGCACCAGGGCGATGATGACCTCGGGCGGACGACCGGCGGGGTCGTGGGCCAGCGGTCCGCCCGCGAGTGCGCTGAGCACGGTGCTGATGACGGCCGATGCCAACAGCTGCGCGTAGACGGTGCGCTGCCCCATCCGCACAGCGCCCCACATGAGGGGCACGAAGGGCACGAAGGCCAGCGGCAGGCCATGGCTCGGTGCGAACACCCCGGTGACGACCGCGAGAAGGGTCACCCACTGGGCTGCTCGCTCGGTGCGCCGTCGAGTGGGCGGCGGCGACGAGCCGAGGAACCACGGGAGCACCACCAGCAGGGCTGCGAGGTGCGAGGCGCCGACGGCGCGAGCCACGTCGACGAAGTCACCCGTCCCTGACAGCTGGACGGTGGCCCCCGCTCCGACGGCGATGGCGGTGGCGCCCGCCGCGCAGGCCTGGAGGAAGCGACCGAGCCCGGACATGGAGGCGAGTGCTGACTTTGCTCCGCCGGCGCGGATCAGCAGCAGGGTGACGACGACGGTCTCGGTCAGGTTCGCGAGGGCGAACCCGAGCGAGACGGGCAGCGGGCGGTCGCCGATGAGGTTGCCGACGACCGAGACCGCGAACAGGCCGGCGCCGAGCACCCAGCGTTGCCGTCCCGACATCCAGAGGAGGCCGGCCACGGACACGCCGGCAGCCGGCCACCACGCGGCGACGCTCGAGCCGGCGGGCGCGAGGACGACGGAGGTGGACGTCAGGAGGAAGACCGTGCCGAGGACGCCGGCGATGGCGACCACGGGCCGGACGCGCTCAGGCATCCGGTCGAACCAGACCCGAAGAGTCCCGTCCTGGCCGACCCCTGCGGCGGGCGCATCGACGTGGCTGGACGCCGCCCTCGTGGCCCTGGGGACGTCGGGGCGCCCGTTGGCGGGACGACGCGCTGAAGACGGGCGGCTTGCGCCTGCCATCACGAGGGGACTCCGGACGTCAGGGCCCTGACTACGTGCGCGAAGGACACGTGGACACCTGACTCTCGGACGGGACGGGGACGGGTCAATACTGCCCGACCTGTCGACTCGCACCCGCCAGCGCGCGCCCAAGAGCTTCGGATTGCGCTTGACCCCGTCGAGCTGAGGGGATGAGGCTCAGGAGACGGGGCTCAGGAGACGGGGCTCAGCGGGTGGATGGCGATCTCGCCGCCGAGGTGGTCCGCGCTCGCGGCCATGGCCTCGGCGATGTGTGGGGTCGTGAGGTGCGCGTCGAGGTCGGCCTGGCCGCGCCACCTCTCCACGGTGACGAACGTCCCGGGAGCTGCGGCCGACTCGAAGAGGTCGTAGGCCAGGCAGCCCTCCTCCTCGCGCGTCGCTGCGGCCAGCTTCGTCAGGACGTCCCGCACGGTGTCCTGCGACCCGGACTTTGCGGGGATGGTGGCGACGACGTGGAGCTCGCTCATGGTGGTGCCTCTCGGGTAGGGATCAACCCACCCTAGGACCGGTGGTGCAGGGCCGCAGGGGGGCGGGCCCAAGGCGCGGGCGGCGCTCCTCGGGGCCAACCACACGACGATGGTCGTGGTCGCCGCGCCGGGCAGCCCCGCCGCTGTCGTGCTCGAGCTCGTCTCGTGGGCCTATCACCACCCGGCCACCGAGTCGTCTCCACCTGCCTGACCGCCCGGCACCCGAGCTGGAGCATGGCCCCTCAGGGCGGGCGACCGCCTCAGAGGCGTTCGCGCACCGGGGGCACGGGCAGGTGGAGGCTCCTGCTGTCTCGGTCACGCTTCTTCTTCGGGACAGAGGGGTCCGGCTCGGCAGGATGCACCACGGCGACGGGGCAGTGGGCGGCTCGCACGACGGCCTGGGAGACCGATCCCTTCACCCACCCGGACACGACACCGCGTCCGCGGGTGCCCACAACGAGCAGGCAGGCGTTCTCGCTCTGGCGCTCCAGCTCCTCGACAGGATGCCCAGGGGCGACATCGCGCCGGACGTCCACGGTGGGGTACTGCTCGCCGAAACCGGCGACGGCCTCGGCGACCACCGAACGCTCCTGCTCGCCGGCCTGCTCCCAGTCGACCGACCAGGCCATGGACGCCGACGCTCCTTCCGTGGCATCGAGCTGCCAGGTGTGGACGACGGTCAACCCGACGTCGCGGGAGGCTGCCTGCTCGAACGCGAACGCCAGGGCCGCGGCCGAGGTCCGGGTGCCGTCGACACCGACCACGACGCGGGCGTCCGGCAGCGACCGCGACGGGCTCTCGTGGACCACGACGACCGGGCAGTGCGACTGGGCGCAGACGTGGGTGGAGACCGAACCCATCAGCAGCCCACGGAAGGCCCCTAGCCCCCGTGACCCCACGACGACGAGGCCCGCCTCACGAGAAGCGCGCACGAGTGCCTCGCCGGGGGATCCCGCGGCGGTCTGTACGGATACCTCCAGGCCGGGATGCGCCGCCTGGATGCGCTCGGCGGCGTGGGTGGTGGAGGCGACCGCAGACTCGCGGACGGAGTCGTCGAGCTCGGTCACGACCGTGCCGCCGGGCACGCCCGCACGGGCGGCGGGATACGTGGGGAGCGAGTAGGTGTGCACGACGGTGAGGTCACAGCTGCGACGCTCCGCCTCCTGCGCGGCCCACTCGAGGGCGAGGTCGCTGGTGTCCGACAGGTCGATGCCGACGACGATGGTGCGGTGGTTGGTGTCCATGGCCTGCTCCTGGTGGTTCGGTTCCCGATACCTCCACGGTGGTCGCGGAACCGGGATGGGCACAGGGCACTTGGTCCCTGTGCCAGCCCCCGGCGGCCCGGGAGGGTGGAATGACCACATCCCTGTGACCAAGGAGCTCCCATGCTGGTCCGCGAGATCATGACGGTCCCGGCCTTCAGCCTTCCCACTGGCAGCAGTCTCGAGGCGGCCATCCAGCTCTTGGCCAGGGCGAAGCTGTCGGCACTTCCGGTGGTGGACGCCGACCACCACGTCGTGGGCATCGTCAGCGAGGCCGACATCCTGCGGCTGCACCTCACCCCGGACCCTCGAGCCCACCTACGTCCTGTCGATGTCCCGCCGCAGCCGTGGCCACAGCTCGTCGACGAGGTCATGACGCCGGATCCGGTGACGGTCCTCGAGTCCGCAGATGTCGCTGAGCTCGGGCAGCTGCTCGCCGACACGGGGTGGAAGAGTGTGCCCGTCACCCGCGACAGGGTCCTGGTCGCCATGGTGAGCCGAAGCGACATCCTCCACGCGATGACGACGTCCGACAGTGCGATCCGCCGCCACCTCACCCGGGAGTTCGCATCAGTGGGGCGGGCCGGCTGGTCCATCAGCGTCCGTGAGGGGCAGGTCACCGTCTCCGGGACGCGGAGCGGGCGAGAGTCCCGGCTCGCCCAGGTGATGGCCTCGGCGGTGCCGGGAGTACGCAGTGTGGTGATCGCCGGCGGCTCGGTGCCTGCTCCAGACCTTCCCACCTGAACCGGCGGCCCCTCGTCGGCCGGCGGTCACGATGGACCGAGCTCGCCCCCACCGTGACGGTGGGGGCGAGCTCGGTGCGGGTGACCGCGCGTCACGGCTGGTGCGGCTAGCGCAGCCAGCGGTGTTGCTGCACCAGGGCGAGCCGGTTCCAGGCGGTCCCGAGACCGAGGTGGTGGCCGGCGCCGATCCCGAGGAGGACGCCGAGGGTGAGGGCGTAGATGAGGTGGTCGTCCATGAACGGGTTGTTGGCCGGGGCCAAGGCTGCACTCCACATCATCACGAGCATCGCCATGCCGGAGACCGTGGCGATGCGCATGGCGACACCGAGCATGAGGGCGATGCCGATGCCGAGAAGGCCGATCATGAACAGCCAGTCCGCCCAGGCGGCGCCGGCAAAGCTGCCGTAGAAGTCCTTGAGCGGTCCGGCCGTCCCGAAGGACAGGAACCCCTTCGTGGGAGAACCGCCGTTGATCCAGGCGGCGTCCCCGAAACGGTCCACGACACCACTCTCCGCGTCGCGCCCGGTGGCGAACCCGAGGGCCAGCAGCTTGTCCAGGAAGGCCCAGAGGAAGACCCAGCCGAGGGACAGGCGCAGGACCCCGAGGACTGGCCCCAGGTGACGGGCGCCGACAGCCTCGACGGTCTCGGCGCTCTCGGCAGTGTTGCTGGCCGTTCCGCGGTGACGGGAGACGGTGGTCATGGTGTGCTCCTTCTCGTGCGGTGTGGTGGGTGGGGTGGAGCTGGAGAGCGTCTCCCTCAGGGACGTGTTGTCACCGGGGGGTTGACTCTGACGGTAGGGGCGCATTCGTCTGTGCCCCAGTGGCTTTGGTCCCTACTCGTCGCAATCCCTCCGCGGGGGACCACGTGGACGGGGCAGCGAGCGTGGATGCGGCAGTAGGCAGCGACCTCAGCACTCCCGCCTGACTCGCTCGTCGGCCGGTCCTCGCCGATGACCAGTCCGACAGCCTTGCCGCTGCGAGCCACGAGGAGCTCTGCAGGGTTGCCTCCCGGGGACTCGAACGTCGCACCCCCGCGCCCGCCGTGGCGCAAAGCCTTGAGCCCAGCGGCGAATGTCGCACTCTCGGCATCGGCGCGTTCAGTGGGGTCAAGCCCCAGCGGGACGACCTGGACGAACCGGATGGAGGCTCCGAGGCTGCCGGCCAGCTCGACTCCGCGCAGGGCGACGCTCATGGCCATGCCGTCATTGACCAACCCGACGACGACCTCGCGTCCGGAGGTGTCGGAGTGGCTGGACCGTGCCGGGTGGCTCATGACGTCCAGTCTCGGCACGCCTCGAGGAGACAGACACAGGCGAAGGTCCCGTCCATCGAGGAGGTTGGCGTTGCCTGCGGTGTGGGCCCGTGCAGGTCTGCGAGGCCCACGACCGCGTCATACGCGGTCGGCATCGCCAGCGGCCCCTCTATCCTCGGCTCATGGAGCCTGGTGCACCGCGCGCAGTTCACGTCCGTTCCTCGCCGCAGACCGAGGGTCTGCTCGACGCGATCCTGGCTGTCAGCGCGGGTCTGGACCTCTCGGAGGTGCTGACCCGGATCGTCCGCTCGGCATGCACCCTGGTCGGCGCACGGTACGGGGCCCTCGGAGTCCTTGCGCCCGACGGTGACCACCTCATGGAGTTCATCACCCACGGGCTGAGTGACCAGGACCGGCAACGGATCGGCGACCCGCCGCGCGGTCACGGTGTGCTCGGACTACTCATCCGCGACCCGCGGCCGCGGCGCATCGCGGACATCACGGCCCACGCGGACTCCTACGGCTTCCCGCCCAACCACCCGCCGATGAGCAGCTTCCTCGGGGCACCCGTCCGGGTGCGCGACGAGGTGTTCGGCAACCTCTACCTCTCGGTGAAGGAGAGCGCCGACGAGTTCTCCGACGAGGACGAGGAGCTGGTCGTCGCGCTGGCGGCCGCGGCGGGAGTCGCCATCGAGAACGCCCGCCTCTATGAGCGCAGCCAGGTGCAGCGTCAGTGGGCCCAGGCTGTTGCCGACGTGACGCAGGCGCTGCTCGAGGGGGAGACGCAGATCGCTGCGCTCGGGGTGATGGCGGAGCAGGTATGTCTGGTGTCGGGTGCCAGTGCCTGCGCCGTCGCCCGCGAACGCGAAGGGCTACCACCGGTCGTCGACGTGGTCCACCGGCGCGACGACGGCGCCGCTCCCGTGCCGCGGGGGCAGGAGGCCTTCGGTTCCCTGGCCGGAAGGCACTGGGAGAGCGTGCGCGACGTGCGCCAGCCGCTGCTGCTGATCCCCGGTGAGCAGAAGGCAGCCGTGGCGGAGATCGTCGACGACGTCGTGTCCATCACCGGGGTGGAGAGCTCCGGGCCCACCGCGCTGGTGCCGATCCTTGCCGGCGCCACCCCTGTCGGGGCCCTCCTGGTCTGCTGGGAGTCCGCCGACGAGGACGTGGCGTCCGGGGTGCTGGGTCCACTGCACGAGTTCGCCCAGCACGTCGGCCTGGCCCTGGTGGCGGCCAGCGCGCAACAGGACCGGGCAGTCGTCGCCCTGCTCGAGGACCGCGAACGCATTGCGCGCGACATGCACGACCACGTCATCCAGCGGCTCTTCGCGACCGGGCTGTCGTTGCAGGCCATCGGGCGGCTGACCCATCACCCCGTGGTGCAGCCCCGGCTCGAGGAGGCGGTGGAGCAGCTCGACCTCGCCATCAAGGACATCCGCCAGGCCATCTACCAGCTGACACCGTTGCAGGCACCCACGGGTCTGCGGGGCAGGTTGGACGAGCTGGTCCGCGGCTACTCCGACGTGCTGGGGTTCGTGGCACGCCTCGAGCTGTTCGGTGAGGCTGCGGGCATCTCGGCCGAGCAGGAGCGCGACGTCTCGGCGGTCGTTCGTGAGGGGCTGGCCAACGTGGCCCGCCACGCGAAGGCGTCGTCCGCCACGGTCCGGGTCTCGATGGGTCCGCGGCTGGAAGTCGTCCTCGTGGACGACGGGATCGGCACACCGTTGACTGGCCGGCGCAGTGGCCTGGCCAACCTCGCCGAACGAGCAGACGCAAGGGGAGGGCAGTGCGACATCACCGAGGTCCGCCCGCACGGCACACGCCTGACGTGGAGCGTCCCGACCGGTGGTGGCGCAGCGCCAGCCGGACGCGAGGGGCGCCAGCCGGGACCATGGTCCCGGGAGTGAACAAGGACGTGGTGCGATCGTTTGACTCGGGCGTCGACGGCGCCCGCAGGACTGCCACGCGCGAGGGAGCCCCATGACGACGATCTTCCTGCTCGACGACCACGAGATCGTCCGGCGTGGACTGCGCGAGCTGCTCGAGGGCACACCGGGGTTCACGGTGATCGGGGAGTCCGGTTCGGCGCTGGAGGCGGCGCGCCGCATACCAGCGCTGCGCCCGGACGTGGCGATCTTCGACGCAAGGCTGCCCGATGGCTCGGGCATCGAGGCGTGCCGCCAGGTGCGTTCGGTCGACCCCTCGATCGCCGGGCTCATCCTCACCTCGTTCGACGACGACACGGCGCTCACCGCGGCGATCCTGGCTGGAGCTGCCGGATACCTCCTCAAGGACATCCGCGGCAACGGCCTCGTCGAGGCGATCGCCCGCGTCGCCCGGGGGGAGAACCTCCTCGACCCGGAGCGGGCACGGCGGGTGCGCTCGAACTGGGCCGATGACCGCGACGCCGACCCTCGGCTGCGTTCGCTCAGCCCGCAGGAGCGGCGCATCCTCGACCACATCGCAGCCGGGATGACCAACCGCCAGATCGGCGAGGCGATGTCCCTGGCCGAGAAGACGGTCAAGAACTACGTCACCTCCGTCCTGGCCAAGATGGGTATGGAGCGTCGCACGCAGGCGGCCGTGTACGTCGCCACCCATGGCAAGGACGGGCGCGGCGGCCGCCCGGTGCCCTAGTCCCGCGGGGGATCCTGCCCTAGTCCGGCAGGATCATCCGTCCCGTCACCTGGCGGTTTGACACACGGACCCAGCGGGCACTGTCCTTCTCCACGGTGACCCACGGACGGCGAGCCGTGGCCGCGAGGCGGGTGATGGACTCATCGTCGGTGACGATCGCGGCCGTGCCATGGACCAGGACCGACCAGCCTGACCTCTGGGTGAGGTCCCAGTCGTCGACCTGGAACGACACCGTGTCACCGTCGACGGCCGCCTGGATCTTCGACCCGCCTGAGGTCAGGAAGCAGATGTCGACGCCGTCGAGCACGTGGTTGACCGGCAGGACGGCGATCTCACCGTCAAGTGCGAAGGCGAGTCGCCCGACGGGTGACTCGCCAAGTCTGCGCAGGCACTCGTCGAGGCCAAGGACCCGCATCCCCGTGTGGTCCGTGGCGATACCGGGCGTCGGCACGGCCCCTTGGGGGGTGGTGGGCCGGGTGGTGTCGATGTCGTTCATGATGGGCTCCCTTCCATGGAGCGGAACTCAGCCCGAGGTGAGGACGGTCGAGGGCACGACCGTCATCGGGCAACGGGTGTGGGTGATGAGCGAGGCGCTCACCGATCCGAGCAGCAGCCCGGTGAACCCCCCTCGTCCGCGGGTGCCCACGACGAGGAGCTGCGCCTCGCGCGACTCCTCGGCGAGGACGGTCGGGGCGTGCCCGCGGACGAGGGTCGTGGAGACCTGCACCTCGGGATACTTCTCCTGCCACCCGGCCAGCATCTCGGCGACCTCGAGCCGTTGCGACTCGGAGACGTCGCGCCACTCGTCCTCCCCCTCCCGGCCCGAGAGGAACGGGTCGGGCTCCTCCCACCACCAGGTGTGGACGGCGAGCAGCGGAGCACCCCGGCCGGAGGCCTCGGCAAAGGCCCAGGCGATCGCGGGCACCGAGTGCTCTGACGCGTCGACGCCGACGACCACGGGTCCGTGCGCCTTCCAGTCGCCGGCGTGGGGCGTGAGGAGCACCGGACAGTGCGCATGAGCAGCTACCGCGCGGCTCGTCGACCCCAACAGGAGCCCGGACGCCCGGCCCAGGCCGCCACAGTCGACCACGACCAGCGCAGCGGTCTCACTCGCGGCGACCAGGACCGCAGCAGGGTTGGCGACCACTGTCTCCCGGGTGACCTCGAGGTCGGGGGCTGCCTCCTTGGCCTGCCGGGCGCCGTTCTCAGCGATCAGGTCCTGCGCCGCCAGCCGTTCGGTGGTCCATGGCACGATCCCGACTCCGGTCGCGTGCAGGATGTGGAGGGGGCGACGGAGCCGACGCGCCTCGGCGACGGCGACGTCGACGGCCCGGTGCGAGGCAGCCGATCCGTCCACCCCCACGACCACGGCATCCCGTGGTTGTGCGTCCAACCTGGTCATGACCTGCTCCTCTCCCTCGAGGGATCTCCACCAGCCTCGCCCCGCCGAAGCGGTCTGGGGAGGGGCGAAGGTCCCTGACGCACTTCGCACCGGGACCTTGGCCCCATCCGGTCCGCACCCGACCGGAGGAGCCTGTGGTCATGACCTCCAGGACAGAACCCACCACGCACGAGATCCCCCGGCACGAGTGCTGGGCACTGCTGCGCGACGCCGTCGTCGGCCGGCTCGCCACCGCCATCGACGGGCAGCCGGAGATCTTCCCCGTCAACCACGTCGTCGATCACGGGACCGTGGTGATCCGCACCGCCGCTGGCACCAAGCTCGAGAGCGCCGCCGGGCACCCCGTCGCGTTCGAGGTCGACGGCTACGACGCCGAGGAGGGCGCTGCGTGGAGTGTCGTCGTGAAAGGTCCGGCGCGTGAGGTGTCGCAGATGCACGAGGTCCTCGAGGTGCTCGCGCTGCCCCTGTTTCCCTGGCACGGGTCGGTGAAGCCGCACTTCCTGCGCGTGGAGGCCGACGAGGTCACTGGACGACGGTTCTCCGTGCCCGGTGGCGCACACCGACCTGCGACGGACGGGGGGTGAGCGTCGTGACGACCCCCGCGGGTGCCCGGCTCACTCGGCGTGCCGGCGGACACCGCCTGGTCGCTGCGACCCTGCGTTCACCTGTCCGGCGGGCCCTGGGTCAGCTCACGCTGCTGGAGTACTCCGCGAGTGACAGCCACGTCGTACGCCTCCCGGTGCAGTACGCCCGGTGGAAGGACGAGATCGTCCTTGCTGCCGGTGGCGCGAAGGAGAAGACCTGGTGGCGGGCGTTCCGCTCGCCGCGGCGCGCCTCCGTGCTCCTGGACGGGGTCTGCCTCGAAGTTGTCGGCCACCACGTCCGCCACAGCGACCCGGTGTGGCCCCAGGTGGCGGCTGCCTACCGCAGTGTCCACGGGCTGGCTCGACTGGAGGATGCGGAACTCGTTCTCCTGCAACCCGTCTGACGACCGCAGGACCCGCCAACGGCTAGCCGTTGGCGCTGCCGTGTCCGGGCACCGGGGACTGCACCGCGTACCGGCCGGCCTCCAGCCTGGCCACCGGGACGCGCAGCGGAGAGCACGACACGTAGTCGACCCCGGACGCGAGCAGCAGGTGGATCGACGCGGGGTCACCTGCGTGCTCGCCGCAGACCCCCAGACCGAGCCCGGGTCGGGCGAGCCGTCCCTCGGTGACCGCCAACCGCACCAGGCGCCCGACGCCGTCGTCGTCCAGCGTGGAGAACGGGTCCACGACGAGGGTTCCCGACGCGCGGTACTCGCCCAGGAAGCTCGTCTCGGCATCGTCGCGGGACATGCCCCACGTGGTCTGGGTGAGGTCGTTGGTGCCGAACGAGAAGAAGTCCACGTGCTCGGCCAGGTGTCCCGCGGTCAGGGCGGCACGAGGCAGCTCGATCATCACGCCAAGGGGCATCGTGAGCTCCATACCCTCTGCGGCGCCGACCGACTCCACCTCGGCGCGCACACGCGCCAGGGCGCCCACGAGCTCGGCCACGTCGGCGACGAGAGGCACCATGACCTCTGGGCGAGGGTCCAGGCCGCGAACGCGCAGGGCCGCGGTGGCCTGGGCCAGCGCGCGCACCTGGGCGGTGACGAGCTCGGGGACGACGGCGAGCAGTCGCACCCCGCGCAGCCCCAGCATGGGGTTCTGCTCGTGCCAGCGGCGTACCAGCTGGAGGCGGCCTTCCGCCTCTGCGTCGACCGCTCCGGTGGCCCGGCCCACGGCGACCCGTACCTCGAGCTCGACGAGGTCAGGCAGGAACTCGTGCAGCGGCGGGTCGAGCAGTCGCACGACCGTCGGGAGGCCGTCCATGGCCTCGAGGATCTCCTCGAACTCGGACCGGGCGAGCGCCTCGATGCTGCGGATCGCGGTGTCGCGGTCCTCGCCCGTCACCACCTGTTCGACGAGCACGCGCCGGTCGCCGAGCAGCATGTGCTCGGTCCGGGCCAGGCCGATGCCTTGCGCTCCCAGCTCGCGTGCCGCGCGCGCGTCACGAGCGGTCTCGGCGTTGGCCCTGACCGTGCACGTGCGCCGCAGGTCGGCATGGGCAAGCAGCCGGCCCACCGCCCGCACGACCGGGTCGGTCTCGGCGAGGTATGGCGCCGTGTCGCCGGGGGCCGAGGCACCCGGGGCAGAGGCGCCCCAGCGCCTGATGGCGACCGCGCACCCACTCGGTTCGACCTCGCGCGGGCCGAGGAAGACCTCGCCCGTCGTGCCGTCCACCGACACGGAGTCGCCCTCCGCGAGGCGGTGGCCGCCGGGCAGCAGGGCCGTGCGGCCGGCGCTGTCGACCTCGAGCCCCTCGACGCCGGTCACGCAGGTCTTGCCGAAGCCGCGCGCGACGACGGCCGCGTGGGAGGTCAGACCGCCCCGCGCCGTGATCACCGCCGTCGCGACCAGCAGGCCACCGAGGTCGTCAGCGCTGGTCTCCGGCCGCACGAGGACGACCTGCTCTCCACGGGCGGCCCACGCCATCGCCGTCGGTGCGTCGAAGACAGCCCGCCCCGTCGCGGCACCGGGGCTGGCGGCCAGGCCGTGCGCCACCGGTTCCTGGCCGGGTGCGCTCGTGAACCCGGGGTGCAGCACCGAGGCAAGCTGGTGTCCGTCGACCCGTCGGAGTGCCTCGTCGAGGTCGATGACGCCCTCGTCGACCAGGTCGCAGGCGATGCGGAACGCTGCGGCTGCACTGCGCTTGCCGACCCGGGTCTGCAGGATCCACAACCGGCCGTCCTCGACGGTGAACTCGACGTCGCACAGATCCTTGTAGTGCCGCTCCAGGGTGGCGAGGTGGTGACTCAGCTCGTCGTGGAGCACGGGTTCGCGCACCGCGAGAGCTGCGAGGTCCATGGTGCGCCGGCTGCCGTTGACGACGTCTTCCCCCTGGGCGTCGACGAGGTAGTCGCCGTAGGGCTCGGGGGCGCCCGTGGCGGGGTTGCGCGTGAAGCAGACCCCGCTTCCCGACTGCGGCCCGTGGTTGCCGAAGACCATCTGGACGATGTTCACCGCCGTGCCGAGGTCCTCGGCGATGCCCTCGTGGGCGCGGTAGCGACGGGCGCGGTCACCTGTCCAGGACTCGAAGACCGCCAGGACGGACCGGTGGAGCTGCTCACGCGGGTCCTGGGGAAGGTCCGCACCGGAGTGGATGCGCAACAGGTCCCGGAAGTCGCAGGTCACTGCCTCGAGGCGGTCTGCCGTCAGCTCCTGGTCGGTGGCCACGCCGGCATCGGTGCGTTCGCGTCGCAGCCGCTGCTCGAACAGCTCGCCGTCGACCCCGAGGACGGTGCGGCCGTACATCTGCACCAGCCGACGGTAGGAGTCCCAGGCGAACCTGGCCCCCCGCGAGGCCACGAGCGCAGTCACCACCTCGTCGTTCAGGCCGACGTTGAGGATCGTCTCCATCATCCCCGGCATCGAGAACCTCGCCCCGGAGCGGACCGACACGAGCAACGGCCGGGTGGGGTCACCGAGGCGTTGTCCGCACTGCTGCTCCAGGTCGAGCAGCGCGATGGCGAGGTCCTCAGCAAGCTGCGGCGGCTCGTGTCCTGAGTCGAGGTAGGCCCGGCAGGCGTCGGTGGTGACGATGAACCCGGCGGGGACTGGGAGGCCGAGGCGGGTCATCTGGGCCAGGCCAGCCCCCTTGCCGCCCAAGGTGTCCACCATCGTGGCGTCGCCGTCGGCGAACGCTACGACGAGCCCGGTCCTGGTGGTGGTTGGTGCGGTCATGGTGGTCTCCTGTCGCCTTGCGGTGCCGCCCCGGGACGGGGCGCAAGGTGCGATGGTCGGCTGGGCCACACACCCGCTGTCCCCGAGGATGTCCCCGGTGTGGCTGACGAGGCCAGTGCCGAAGGTCCCCGCGTGCGAGAGGGACCAATGGCCCTTCGGATCGGAGCGCCCGAGTCAGAGGCTGGGACCGGGACAGCGTGTCCCGGTGGTCGTTCTCGGAGGCTCCGATGGTCGTCAGTGCAGAGCAGGGTCCAGTCGTCGTCGTTGGCTGCGACGGGTCGTGGGAGTCCTTGGACGCCGTCGAGACCGCCGTGAGAGAGGCCTTGTGGCGCGAGCAACCACTGGTCGTCCTCACCGTCGCGGACAAGCCGGGGCAGCAGGTGCGCCAGCTCGGCGACTGGGCTCGTTCGAGCGCGGAGGGGGAGCGTGACGCCCAGTCCGTCGGACGGCGCGCCCTCGACCGCGTGGGGGACCGCGTGCCCGCAGTCACTGCGGTCACCGCATCGTCCGCGCAGGCTCCGGAGCTGGAGGACCTGGCGGCAAGGGCGAGCTTGCTGGTCGTGGGCCGGCACGGCTCCCATGGGCTCGGTGCCTTCGCGCTGGGCTCCACGAGCGAACAGCTGGTACGCCGCCTCGGCTGCCCCGTGATCGTGGCGGGCGCCTCAACCGGGCCGCGGACAGGGCGGGACGAGCGAAGCGCGGGGCCACACCCCGTGGTCGTGGTGGGCATCGACGACGATCCCAGTGCCCACGTGGTCCTGGCCATCGCCGTCGAGGCGGCGCAGGCGAGGGGCTGGGCGCTGACGGTGGTCTATGCCGCCGGCCGCACGGACACCGAGCTGCACCTCCTCGCTGCCCGCATCTGGGACCGCCACGCGGGCCTCCTGCTGTCCCAGCGAGCACCGGATCACTCCCTGGCCCGCGTCGTCGTCGACGTGGACGACGCTGTGCCGGCCCTCCTGGCCCACGCCGGTCCTCGAGACCTGCTCGTCGTCGGCACCCAGGGGCAGGGCAGGCTCGCCGGCCTCATCAGCGGTTCGGTCGCCCGCGGGGTGCTCGACCAGATGCCCTGCGACGTCCTCGTGGTGCCTCCGGCAGTGGTCACGGCGCGGGGTCTCGTGCCCGTCGTGGCCGGCTCGACGGGTCTGGCTCCGAGCGTCGACAGCTGACGCAGGCCCGGTCTTCGGGTCAGAAGCAGCGCGGGCGCACGACTCGGGCCACCAGGTAGGCGACACAGCCGGTTCCCGCAGCCCACAGCCAGGAGCTGAGCGGCAGGGCATGGGTGCCGAGCAGCGCGGACAACGGGGGGACCGTGACGGCTGCGAGCAGCAGAGCCAGGGCCGCGGTGAGGATGCCGGGAAGGACCAGCCGGGACCGCCCGCGTCGTGCCGACACGCGCGACCGGACGGCCAGAGCCACCGCGAGCTGTCCCACGCCCAGGCTGACGAGCGCGGTCGAGCGGCCCACCGCGCTCCCAGCCAGGACCGCACCGGCGAGGCTGACGCCGGCCACGGTGGTGGACAGAGCCAGGAGCCGCCACCAGAGCCGGTCCAGCGCCCCCTGCCCCGGCGGGCGCGGGCCGTGGTCCATGGTGCCGTCCTCGAGGGGCTCCGCCCCGAGGGCCGCCCCGGCGAAGGAGTGGGTGACGAGGTTGACCCAGAGGATCTGAGCGGGCAGCAACGGCAACGCGATGCCGACGGCGGGGCCACCGAGCATGAGGAGGATCTCGGCGGCTCCGCCGGAGATCCCGTACAGCAGGAACCGGCGGATGTTGGCGTAGACGCGTCGCCCCTCCTCGACGGCGGCGACAACCGTGGCGAGGTTGTCGTCGGTGAGGACGACGTCGGCAGCCTCTCGCGCGACCTCGGTGCCGCGGCGACCCAGGGCGACGCCGATGTCGGCGCGGTGCAGCGCTGGTGCGTCGTTGACACCGTCGCCGAGCATCGCGACGACGTGGCCCTGGCGCTGCCACGCCGAGATGAGGTCCAGCTTGTCGGCAGGCGTTGCCCGTGCGATGACGTGGTGGAGCCGGGCCCGGTCGATGTCGACGTCCTCGTCGTCGAGGTCGAAGCCGGTCCCGGTGCCGCCGTGGAGGGCCACTGGCGGCTCGTCGGTCGAGATGTTGACTGCTCCGGCCACGGCGTGGGCGGTGGCGGGGTGGTCCCCGGTGACCAGCGACACCTCGATCCCAGCGGCCCGACACTGTTCGACGGCCCGCCCGGCGGCGGCCCGCGGCTGGTCACGCAGGGCCACCAGGCCGCAGAGGCGTAGAGGTGGCACCTCGCCCAGGGGTGTGCCGACCTCTGCCCAGGCGACCGCCAGGACCCGTGCCCCGGTGGCGGTGAGCGCCCTGACCTCGTCGAGGGCGCGGTCAAGGACCCCGCTCTCGTCGGACAACACGTCGGTGCGGAGCATCACCTCGGGCGCTCCCTTGGACACCACGAGCGTGCGGCGTGCGGTGTCGGCTCTCGTTCGCGACGAGGCACTGCCCGACCCGTCCTCAGGAAGGGAGTGCCACGTCGTCATGCGCTTGGTCCGGCTGTCGAAGGGATGCTCGAACAGCCGGGGCTGGGCGGCGCGCAGTGCGCCCGGGTCCAGCCCGGCTGCGACCGCTGCGACCAGGAGGGCGGTTTCGGTGGGGTCGCCCGGTAGGCCACCCTCGACCGGTGCCTCGGGTGCGTCGTTGCAGAGCGTGACGGCGGTGAGGAGCTCGTCGTCCCCACGGTTGCCTGGACGCCAGGTGGACGAGACGGTCATCCGTCCCTGCGTGAGCGTCCCGGTCTTGTCGGTGGCGAGCAGGGTCACCGACCCCAGCGTCTCCACTGCGGCGAGGTTGCGCACGACCGCGTTCCGGGCCGCCATGCGGCGGGCGGCCATCGCCATGCTCAGGGTGACGACGAGGGGGAGCGACTCCGGGACCGCGGCGACGATGAGGCTGACGGCTGTGAGCAGCATCTGCTCGACCGGCTCGCCGCGCAGCAACCCGAGGACGAAGACCAAGGAGCAGAGCCCCACCGCCGCCAGCGCCAGGTAGCCGGACAGCCGCGCCATCCTTCGCTGCAGCGGTGTGTCTCGCTGCTCGCCGTCGACCATGAGGGAGGCGATTCGACCGGTGGCGCTCTTCGCGCCCGTCGCCGTGACCTCCACGCGGCCGCGTCCTGTCGTGACTGCGGTCCCGGCGTGGACGGTGGCGGCTGCCAGATCCTGCGCGGACCGCCCCCCCGACGTTGCGGCGCCGGCGTCAGCGGGCAGGGGTGTCTTGCTGACGGGCAGCGACTCACCGGTCAGCGTGGACTCGTCGACGGTGAGGCTGGGGCCCTCGACGAGGAGGCCGTCGGCGGGCACCAGGTCACCCTGACGCAGGTGGACGAGGTCGCCCGGCACGAGGTCCGCGACGGGAACGGACTGCTCGCGTCCGTCGCGGGTCACGCGCGCCGAAGGGGAGACCAGGCTGGACAGTGCCCGGACTGCGCGGTCGGCACTGACCTCCTGGCGGACCGCGAGCGTGGTGTTGACGAGGACCACCAGAGCGATGACCGCGGCGTCGGTGAAGTCTGCTGTCACGAGCGTGAGGACGAGGGCGCCGAGGAGCACGATGACGAGCGGGTCCCTGAGGGCACGGACCACGCGGGCCATGACTGGTGGCGGCGGCGCTGACGGGAGGGTGTTGGACCCGTGGACGTCCAGGAGGCGATGGACCTCGACGTCAGTGAGGCCGGTGGCTGTTCCCGCGGGCCCGGCGGGTCCGGAGGCGAGGGCGGTCGTCATGACGGGATCCGGGCAGGCGGTCCATGGCGTCTGGGGAGGATGTCCACGAGGCTCAGTGACGGGTCGGCGGGCGCGGGGAGGCGCCGTCGGGGAGGTGGCGCGCCGTGAGGTGCAGGGCAGCGGGACAGGCCACGGCGACCGGGGTGTCGGGATGGTTGCGCGTCATGCGCTCCACGACACCCACCATCCGTGCTGCGACCTCCCGGTCGACTGCACCGAGAGCCACCAGGACGGCATCGCACCCCGGGTCGTCGGCCAGCGCGTCGATCGCGGCAGTGAGGCTGTGGGTCGAGCATGCCTGGGTCAGGTCGACGAAGTCACGGACGCTGGCAGCGGGCTCGGCGCAGTGCCGGATCCTCATCTCGGTCTGCTGGCGCAGGTCTGGGGCCTGGGCCGCGATGCTCCTCAGCGCCGCCACCGCTGCCTGCCCCAGGGAGGCCTCATCGGTGACGACGGCAACGCGTCGGAGCCGGGGTCGGTCGCCTGCCATCCGGTCGACGGTGGCCACCAGGCGCCTGGCAGTCGACGACACCGTCCGGAGTGCGGTCTCACTCCTGACCACACGGCCTCGTTGGCGGCGCGCGCGCTCGATCGTCGCACCAGGGTTCTGCGCCGCACCACGTGCCTCAGGACCAGACATCAGGGGCTCCTCACGGGCAGGGGCGGGCAGATCCGCTCTCCCTCCACTCTGGGGGGTCGTCGACCCCGGGTGGAGAGACCAAGGTCCCCCCTCCAGGACGATGGACATCGGCGAGCACCAGGCCGTCGAGCGTCTGCGACACCCGCCCTCGGCAGCGAGCACGGCGACCTGCACCGTTGGCGCCCGTGGAGCGAGTCAGGGCCCCTCCAGCGGGGGAGAGGCCCTGACCCGCTGGCGCCTTGCGGCTCAGTCGCCGTAGGGGTTCTGGATCGACACGTGCACGTGGTCGTAGTGCCCGCCGGTGACACCCGACCCACCGGTGTACGTGCGCCATCCCTCGGACGACCGGGCGACACTCCAGATCTTGCCGTCCCAGATCACGTAGCGGACCTGGAGTCGAACGGCGTACTGCTTCAGCCAGCTGGCGAGCTTCCAGCCCTGGTCCTTCTGAGCGGCAGAAGGGTAGGACCCGATCGCGTTGGAGATGGTGCAGTCCAGTGCGTTGCCGGTGTTGTGGTTGCTCGTCGACGGCTGGTAGCTGCGGTAGCCACCGACATAGCACTCCCGCTCGCCGGTGAGCCGGGCGATCTCGTCATCGACGAACTTCGTCCGGGCCGTCGCGCTCGGGGCCACGGTGGCAGCGGAGGGGTACGGGTTGGTGTTCGGCGCGCCATACGTGCCACCGGTCCCGCCACCACTGCCACCAAAGCGGTGCGAGGCGTTGTCGTTCTTCAGGGACGCCTTGAGGTTGACCTTGGCGCCCGCCGAGAACGTCTGGCTGTCGCCGGCGTAGCCGCTGTTGTAGAACACGGTGACCTGGCCACCAGTGCGGTTCCAGACCGAGGCAGCGTTGTTCTTGACGCACTGACCCTTGCCGGCGCCGGCACCCTTGAACTCATAGCACTCCGGCTGGCTGGCACCGTAGTCGTCGATCGATCCCGTGAAGTCCGAGATCGACCCGCCCTGGGCGCTGTTGTAGTAGAGGCAGAACTCCCCGGACTGGCAGATGCCGTCCCGGGCCGCCGCGTCGGCGGACGGAGCCGTGACGACGAGGGAAGCCACGATGCCGACTGAGGCCAGCAGTGCCTGAGCAGGTCTGCGCAGGCGCACGATGGGTCGCGTGATGGTGTTCATCGGACGTTGTACCCCCGGGCCTGCCAGAACGAGTTCGGGTTGGGGTTGTCGAGCACGGGGTCGTTGACGCTCTTGGCGGCGAGCGTCTTTCGTCCGAGCCGCATCTCGACGTGGGTGTGGGTCGAGCCCGTTCCGCGCGCTGCCTCGGTCGCGATCTGCTGGCCCTTGCTGATGCTGTCACCGGTGTCGACGCTGTCCAGCGGGTTGGTGTGCAGGTAGACGATCGTCTTGTCGAAGGTGGTGTTGTAGACGGCGATCGTGGACAGGCCGGTGCCACCCTCGACGACGTTGGTGACGGTGCCACCGAGCATCGCCCTGACGCCGGACCCGCTGCCCTTCGCGAAGTCGATGCCCTCGTGGCGGCCGGGGGTGCTCTCGTAGCCGTCGAAGCCGGTCGTCAGGCGACCGCCCCCGCCGGTGTAGAGCGCGTCGGACATGTCGACCTTGGTCGTGCCGCCACCACCACCGAACTGGTGGCCGGCGTTGTCGTTCTTCAGCGTCGCGTTGAGGTTGACCTTGGCGCCCGAGGCAAAGGTCTGGCTGTCACCGGAGTACCCGCTGTTGTAGTAGACGGTCACCGAGCCACCGGTGCGGTTCCACGCGGACGCGGCGTTGTTCTTGACGCACTGGCCCTTCCCGGCGCCGGAGCCCTTGAACTCGTAGCACCCGGGCTGGCTGGCGCCGTAGTCACTGACGGAGCCGGTGAAGTCGGACACCGATCCGGCGTGGCCACTGTTGTAGTAGAGGCAGAACTCCCCGCTCTGGCAGATGCCGTCGCGGGCAGCCGCCTGGGCAGACGGTGCAGCGAGCAGGACGGTGGAGCTCAGGACGGTGCCGGCGATCGCGGCGTAGGCAAACTTCTTCGACAAGTTGAATCTCCTGGTGCGGCAGTGGTATTCGTGGCGCCAGTGGGTGAACCCACGTGAAATGGCCCGAATCGAGTGGAGCGGGGCAGCACCGATCGCACCCAGTCGAGCACTGGAGAGGTGCGACCTCGACGCCCCGTGCTGTGACGCTGGTCCTCACCCCCCCCTTTCGGACGCCTCGCCGTCTCCCCGGCAAGGCCGTCCCCCCTACGAACTGACCGAGTCGCACGGTCCCGCCCCGCGGGTCCTGCGGACCGTGTCCGCCGTCTCGACCACTTCGCTCTGCCCCGATAGTTCTGGTTCGGGGATGGTTTGTCCACCGGGAAATGGTCAAGGAATGCACCCGAATTGGTGGTCAGAGCGGACAACGGCGCCTGGCACCGACGCGTCCGTCGCTCGTCGCCTTTGGACCGTGGTCACCGCGGGCTAGGCTCGAGCCATGAAGCCGGTGCGCGTGGCCCTCGGAGCGTTCCTCGTCCTGATCGGGGTGGTCTGGTTCCTCCAGGGTATCGACGTGCTCGGGGGCAGCGTGATGAGCGGTGTCACGTTGTGGGCTGTCGTCGGCCCGGTCGTGGCCGTGGTCGGACTGGCCCTGGCAGCCAGCGGTCTGCGCGGCGGTGCCCGGCGGACGCTGCACGAGGACTGAGGACGGGGCCGACGACCCAGGTGACTCCACACGTCCCGGGGCCGGAGGGGTCGAGGGTCAGAACGCGGTGTAGCCGCCGTCGGCGACGAGCACCGAGCCGGTGACGAACGACGACGCGTCGCTGGCCAGGAACACCACGGCGGGCGCGAGCTCCTCGACGGTGCCGTAGCGCTGCAACGGCGCATCCTCGATCCAGTGCTGGCGGAACTTGGGGTCGTCGACCGGGGACATGTCGGTCTTGATGTATCCGGGAGCCAGCGCATTGACGCGGACACCGTGAGGTCCCCACTCGGCAGCCAGGCTACGGGTGAGGTGGTGGACGGCCGCCTTCGAGGCGTTGTAGGCGGGCTGCCACTGCGGACGGTTGACGATGAAGCCCGACATCGAGCCGATGTTCACGATGGACCCCGACCCCTGCGCGACGAACTGCCGACCGAAGGTCTGCGAACAGGTCCAGACGGCGTCGATGTTGACGGCCATCACGGCCCGCCAGTCCTCGGGGGTGACGTCGAGGGCGGGCGCGTGGACGCAGGCGCCTGCGTTGTTCACGAGGACGTCCACCTGCCCGAAGGTCGTCAAGGTGGTGTCGAGCACCCGCTGGACATCAGCCGCCACCGTGACGTCCGCTTCGATGAACTCGACGCGGATGTCCTTGCCGCGCAATGTCGAGAGCACCACCGCGGCTGCAGTGGCATCGCGTCCCACGAGGACGACCGAAGCTCCGGCATCACCGAGCGCCTCGGCGAACCCTGCCCCCAGCCCGCGAGTTCCTCCCGTCACGACGGCGACGCGACCAGCGAGGGAGAAGCGTTCCATGGCAGACATGCGAGCCAATCTATGGCGCGACCCGTATCAGGGCGAGGGGTGGCGACCTCCTGTCTGCTGCAGGGCGCCACCGCCAACGGGAGAAGACCATGCGTAGTGAGACCGACCACGAGACATCCACCGAGGGTCCGGTGCGGCTCAGGCTGCACTTCGACGCGGAGGGCCTGGAGCTGACGCCGACCCCGATGGGGCTGGTCGTGGCCCTCGACGGCGTCAACTCCGGGGGCGACCCGGGCGCTCCGGCGCTGCCGCGCACCCGGGTGCGGGTGGCGGTGCCGGAAGGCTTCTGGCCGACGGGGCTTTGGGTCGCCAAGGCCGAGTGGACCGATGTGACTCACGGCCCGGAGCTGGTGGCACCGGCCCAGCGGCCACGGGCCGGGGCCGGTCGGCGCAAGTCGTCGACCACCCGCGACGACACGAAGCACGACGACCAAGAGAACGACGACCAAGAGAACGACGACCAACAGCACGACGACCAACAGCACGACGAGGACCGGGAGTGCGGTGGCCGTGGCGGCCGCTGCGGCTGCACCTGCGGGTGCGCGGACGAGCGGGAACAGGAGCCCCGCTGGCCGGTGAGCTTCGACCCGCCCGAGGTGGTGGCTCCCGACGAGGGGCTGTATGCCGCCGCCATGAGGACTCCCCGCGAGCTCGTCGGTGCCGTGGGCATCGAGAGTGCCGCAGACGTGCACGTGGCGGTCATCGAGGTGAACCCGATGCGGTTGTCCCCAGAGGGGGTCCTGCAGCTCTGCACCCTGTTCGAGCTGGAGGTCGCCTTCGACCGCGAGCTGCCACTGCAGGATCGCGACGAGGCCCACAAGGCCCTCGAGGCCCAGCTCGGCCGGTCGCTGGACCCCGAGCACGTCGTCCCGTTGCCGCGGGCGCTGCCCCAGTCGACGCTCGACGCCCGCCTCGGCGTCGAGACGCTGGCGCACCACGTACTCAACCCGGAGCTGGTCACCATCGACCTGCACCAGTGGCCCCGGTTCGAGCTGCCCGCCGACTACCTGATCATCACCGACGACCGCCGTTGGGATGCCGCGACGATCACCGCTGGCGCGCCGCTGCCAGGCATGGTGGCTGCCTTCCGCCGGCTCGCGGACTGGAAGCGCGCCCGAGGGGTCAGCGCCAAGGTCGTGACCATCACGGACATCGTCGGTGGCCGGTACGGGGACCACCGCAGCGGCTCCCGTGACCTGCAGGAGGTGCTGCGGCGCTTCCTCAAGCGGGCCAAGGCCCAGTGGGGCGTCCAGTGGCTGCTGCTCGGTGGCGACATCGAGGTCGTACCGATGCGTTCGGTGGCCGGTCCCGTCGAGGGGCGGGTGTGGCTCGACTCCAAGGCGACTCCTGACGACAACCGGGCGTTCTGGACAGGTGCCTTCCTCAAGATGCACGTGGTGTCCCCGGGCACGTGGTGGGGAGCGAGCTCGATGAACACCCTGGTCAACCACGACTCCGGGGCGATCATCGCGTATGACGCGTCCGGCACCTCGAGTGCGACGTCGCCGGGGTGGTTCTTCACCACCGACGACACCTACACGACCCGCACGGCCGGTGTGACCGAGTTCGTCCGGGTCAACGGACCGGCCGGGCTGGTCAACGCGTCCTTGCAGTTCCTCTACGCGTGGAACCAGATCCCGACGGACTTCTACTACGCGAGCCTGCAGAGCTGGGTGGTCCGCACCCATGAGGTGGCGGTGGGCTTCGGCCTCAGCTTCCAGATCCCGTACGTGTTTGTCCCCGAGCACGACTGGGACGCCGCAGGCAACGGCGTCTACGGCCAGTCGACCGAAAGCGGCGTCGACCTCGACGGAGTCCTCATCGCCACCGACCTCAGTGTCGGCCGGGCCCCGGCCAGCTCGGCGACCGACGCGACGACCTTCGTGGACAAGGTGATCGCCTACGAGCAGTACGGCGGTCTCGGGACCATCATGCGTCCGCTCGACGGCACCTGGCCGTTGAAGATGCTGTTGGCGTCGACCGACTGGGGCGGTGACCTCGCGGTCTGCTCGCCGACGGCCTCGCTCGTGCCTGCGGAGTCGCAGTACCACCACCTCTCGAGCCAGAACCGGTCCCTGCTCCACGTCGGGACGGTGCCCGACCCGGGCGTCTGGACGCTCGTCGCTGAGGTGTCCGCGACCGATCGCCGTCGGTTGCCCTACACCGGGGACGACGCGCCCGGTGTGCGCGGCTGGTACTTCGCCAAGGGGCCGGGTGACCTGTCCCGCAGCGGGGTCGTGCTGCCGTGGTTCGTCGGGGGGTTCTACTTCCCCATCCCGACGCCATGGGTCGTCGTGCAGGGAAGCGTCGGCGACCGGACACCGCAGGACTACCTGTTCGACGCCACCGGGCAGGACGGGTCGATGTCCGACCAGGAGGAGCTGCGTCGGCAGATGGGCACCGACTTCCCCCAGGTCGACCAGTACTCCAGGGTCTACGAGGACGACCTCGACCTCACCTTCTTCGAGCGACTCGTGGCACCGGTTCGACACATGACCGGGCCGGGCATGCGAGCGGCGCTCGACGCGGCACCGCACTTCGTCTCGTTGTCCGGGCACGGCAGCTCCGACGGGTGCTGCTGGCTCTCCCGCGGGGTCGCGTCGAGCCTGACGAACGGGCGGCTGGGGTTCATCGCCTTTGCCGACTCGTGCCTGACCAACCAGGTCGACGACCCATGGGACGCCTGCAGCGAGATCCTGCTCAACAACCCGAACGGCGGGGCCGTCGCCTACGTCGGCAACACGCGGTTCTCGTGGATCGGCGTGGGCGACAACTTCCAGCGCGCGTTCTTCCACCGGTTGACGTCCACGCGGCACCTCGGGCTGCTGAACGACACCAAGGTCAGCGTCTACGGCACGTCGGGCTACCGCATCGGCTACGACAGGTGGGTGGTCTACGCGCAGAACCTGCTCGGCTGTCCGGAGATGCCGGTGCTTCGAAACCGGGTGCGGTCGTTGGTGATCCGCGTGGTCAACCCGCGACTGGACCTCCCGTTGGAGATCTACGTGGAGCAGCCACCGGTGGGTCCGCCCGGCCCGCCGCCGGAGCTGCGAGACACCGTGGTCCGGGTCCGGCAGGGCGAGCTCGACTTCGCCGTCGAGGTGGACGCACTCGGACGTGCGGTGGTCGCACCGGGTGTCCTGTCGGCCGGGCCCGTGGAGATCACGGCCACGCACGTCGACACCGCCCCCGCCCAGGTCGTCCTCGACCTGCCTGGGTCACCCTGCTGCGACGACGAGCGGCAGGGGCAGGCGATGACGATCCTCGGCAAGGCCTGAGTCCCGCGCGAGGAGGTCGTGGTGACCCACCACGACCTCCTCGCCTCCGTGTTGGCTCAGGGGGCGAAGAACTGGACTCGGGTGCTGTCGTTCCAGCGCACGACGAGGGTGGCGCTCCCACGCCGGTGCGGGCACGGCGAGGCCTGCTCGCTGCACGGGACGAGGAACATGTGGTCGCCGTTCTGCACGAGCAGCCGCAGTCCGCGATATCGGTAGCGGAAGGTCTGGCCCTCCTCGAACGGCAGGGCGGTCTCGGTGATGTCGGCGCTGCGCAGGTAGAGCCGTTCGCGAGTGTCCACCACGACGCGCGGCAGGTCCTCGAGGTGAGCGGCCTGCTCCTGCGCCAGGCCGGTGCCGGACCACTGGGCAATGGTGGCGTTGGCCCAGAAGACGGCCGCCGCCACGGTGATCCAGAGCGCGACGCGCAGTCGCACCGAGCTCCCGCGCAGCCCGAGGGTGTATGCCGTGATGGTGCCACCGAGCGCCATGAGGACCGGGGTGACCAACGGGTAGTAGGGCCACTCACCGGCCATCGCGTAGGCGAACAGCAGCACCAGTCCAGCGGCCAGGAGGCCCAGGCCGACACCGAGGGCGAGTGACGCGTGGCGGGTCAGGCGTGGCGAGAGCCAGCGGTTGACCGCGAGGGCTGCAGCGACGAGCAGCACGAGCACGAGCAGCGGAACCAGCAACGGCCCGGGGCTGCGCATGACGAAGCTCTGGGTGGAGAGGCCGATCGAGTCCACGTCGAGGCCGAAGTAGAGGTACTGCGCCCGGGTCGAGACGTAGCCGAAGTAGAACAGCAGGGCGCTCAGGGCGGTGGCCGGCGCCACGATGTTGCCGGCCACGCTGTAGACGCGGTCCCAGGACAGCCCGGACCCGGGACGCTCGGCGACCATCATCCGCTGTCGGTCGTGGTGGTCTCGGTCGAGGGGTCTGTGGTGGTGGTGGGGACGGTCGGGGAGTCTGTGGTGGTGTCGGTCGGAGGGGCGGTGGACTCTGGCGGTAGGTCGGGGACGTTGAGCGAGACGCTGAGCTGCTGTTCGTCGGCGAGGGCGGCCACGAAGCGGCGGCAGGAGTCCGAGGTGTTGTCGGGGCAGAAGACGAGACCGGTGAACCCCAGCGTGGGGCTCGCGTCCTGGGGCACCACACCGGTGGCACGGATCGCGAGGTCGCACTGCAGTGCAGCGGTGCGGAAGACGTAGTGCAGGCAGCTCGGTCGCTCGGAGCCGCACCCGGCGCCGACCGACTCGAACGCCGCGGGATCGAAGACCACGCCGGTGATCTCGATCCCCGTCCCACGGGGGATCTGCCCGTCCGGGCTCGCGATCCACGTCACGTGGGCGCACTGAAGACGCGCGTCGGAGCCGTCGTCCTGGGCGTCGCCGCCGATGGGTAGGCGCGCCACCGAGATCGCCGGGTTGTCGTTCCTGGCCGGTTCGTCCGAGCTCTCCGGGGTCGTGGGCTCGGGGTCAGGGGAGGCGAACGTCTCGTCGCCCGACACCTGCGACGATCCGGCACCGCCGGTGTCGCCACCGTCCCCACCCGCGGTGGGAACCCGGCCGCCGGCGCAGGCAGCCAGGACCAGGAGACTGATGAGGGCGGCGGCCAGGGTGGTGGACGGGCCCCAGGAGGCAGGGAGGGCACGGGCGCCCGGTTCGCCCCGGTCCGCCGCCCTGCCACCGGCTGGGTCCCTGCGCATCGCCACCGACCCCCTCGTCCTACGTCACCGGGGTGGACCAGAGCGCCGACCAGGTCCTCGGTCCGACCTCGCCGTCCACCGCGAGTCGCTTGTCGGTCTGGAAGCCGCGCACGACCCGGTCGGTGACCGACCCGAACTCACCGTCGGCGTCGAGCTTCCACCCGCGTTCCCTGAGTCGGCGTTGCAGGGTGAGCACGCCATTGCCCGTCGAGCCCCTCTTCAGCAGGCCCGGGTAGGCAGGTGGCCTGCCCACGGCGGCCCGGGCTGCTCCCCGGGAGGCCGTGCCGGCCCGCCCGCGGCCGTGGGCCACGGCCGCCTTGCTCGCCGCTGCCGTAGTCGCAGATGCTGTAGTCGCAGCCGCCGCCCTCGCAGGCACCGCCCCCGAGTAGCTCGGGTAGCCGTATCCGACGACGAACCTGGTCGAGCGCTCGTGCACCCAGACCCCGTCGCTCCTGCCGGGGATTGCGGCGTTGCCCTCGATCGTGCGGACCAGACCGTTGCCCAGCGGTTCGATGACCAGACCGATGTGGTCGATCGCGTCGATGCTGCGGCTGCCCCTCCAGTCGAAGAACACCGCGGCACCCGGGCGGGGCTCGCGCCCGAACCTGCCCTGCCCGTCCCACCACCGTGCACAGGCGATCGTGGAGGCGAACTTGCCGAGCAGGTCGTACTCGCCAGCGACGCCGAACCCGACGCGCGACACGAAGATGTTGCACCAGGCCACGCCGTTCCAGCCGTACTGTTCGCCGAACGGCTGCCGGTTGCTGCCGACGGGGTTCTCGATGGTGCCGCGGTGGCGCAGTGCTTCCGCGAGGACGGCACCGAGCAGCCCTGCCCCCTCGTGCTCACCCGCTCCGGGCAGCACCACCGCGTCCTGGTCGAGGACCTCGCCGTCACCCTCCTTGGGGCCGTTGTCCGTCTGCACCGGTTCGGTCTCCGACTCACCCAGGCTGTTGGTGTGGACGTCCCGCCCGTCGTCAGTGGTGGTCATCGGTGTCACCCCTGGCTCGGCTGCAGGGCATCGATGACGGCTGCTGCGACATCCGGGTCCGAGAGGTAGTCCTGGATCGAGTGGGGGTCGGACGGGTTCTGGGCTCGCTCGTCGCGCATCGCGTCGCTGCCCGGGGCGAACAACGGACCCAGCGGGTGCACGAGCGCGACGACGTCGTGCTCGTCGTACGTGTTGAGCCACTTCAGCGGTCCACCGACGGGACTGATCACCTCCGGTATGCCTCGGTTCCCGTCACCCTCTGGCCCGCCCCACAGGTTCCGTTTCACGACCGCATACCCGTCGGGGGAACCGGCGGTGACGAGGAGGCGCACCCGCGGGCCGGGGGTGTAGCGCTGGAGGGCGTCGTACGCCACGCAGCTGCCGAGGCTGTGCCCGACGACCACGAGGTCGGAGTGCCCGTCGGCGGAGGCCTGGGCGATCGAGGCCGACACGACCTCCTGGACCGCGTCGCGCATCGCGTCGTCCTCGAGGTAGTAGGCGACGTCGGCGAGGAACCGGGTGATGATCGCCTGGGGTGCGCCGGTCTTGTCGCTGATGAACCGCAACGCCTCCCGCACGACCTTGGGTCTGAGCAGGTCGCCCCAGGAGGCCTCCTCACCGCTGCCTCGTGCCTTCTCGACATCGCGCGCGGCGCCGGCCAGCTCGGGATCGGTCTGCTCCAGGCGCCGGGACGCCACGAAGCCGACCTCCGCCGCCCCATCGAGCAGGATGTCGTCGCCGGTGGCCTTCGCCTGGGCAGCGACATCGAGGCCCTCGAGCTGGGGTGTCTTCCCACCGGCCCTCTCGTGGGCGGCGATCCGGTCGGCGAGCAGGTTCCCGTAGTAGGGCAGGTAGACGGCGTCCGGGGCAGGCAGGGACCGCCCTGCGAGGGTCGCGCCCTTGGCGAGGCCGGCCAGCCACTCGCGCTTCTTGCGGGCCACGTAGTCGGCGACAGCCACGTCACTGCGGTCCGCTCCGGCCGGCATCTGCTGGCTGCGTCCGTGGATGAGGAGCAGGGCTGTGCTCATATGTTTCCTCCCAGTCCGAGCATCTGGTCCACGAGGTCCTTGGCCTCGGTGCCGTTGCTCTCGTCAAGGACCCGTGCCCGCAGGTCGGCGACGAGCGCGGACACGCGGATGCCCTTGTTGGCGACCCAGACCCGTTTGGACTCCGGGGTCTCGTCGGTGGCGAGGTTGCCCTCGGCGTCGACGAACTGGTGCTGCGCGTTGCGCTTCTGCTCACTGGCGTGGTGGAGGGCGACCAGCTCCCACGCGTCGCTGAGGACCGGCGACCCTGACGACCCGGGCTCGGTGTCGGCGCCGTAGAGGACGAAGGTGTCGTCGACCACCTCGAGGAGCAGGTTGTTGCGGACGCAGATCTCACGGGTGCGTCCCGACGGGTGCTGGATGACGTTGACGTTCTGGCCCACGACGATCTTGCCGACGCCACCGTGCAGCGGGATCGAACCGAACTGTTCGCCAGGAGCCTGCTCGTCCAGAGGGGCCACCGCCACGACGGTGTAGTCGAGGGCGTCGCGGGGACTGGTCACGAAGCACCGTCCCGGCTGGAGGGCGAGCTTGCGTGGCGTGATGCAGCCGTCGGCGTCCTCGACGTAGCGGAACCACGCGACGGCGCCGCGGGCGGTGTCCGGGCTGTCGATGACGTGGTTGTTGGTCATCAACAACCAAGGGGAGACGAGGAATCCCGTGCCGAGCTCGCTGGTGGTGTTGACCTTCGCGACGGCGTCGGCCTTCGTCGCCCCGGTGCTCAGCCAGGCACCTGCGAGGAAGTCGGCGTTCAGGAAGATGCGCTCGAGTGCGGCGTCGACGACGGGTGACTCGGCGTCCTTGGGCATCGGCTCGCCGCGACGTCGGGCGAACGCCTGCTTGCGGGCCAGCGGCTCGAGTCGCCAGGCCTGGCTGGGGTGCGCTGCAACGGCGCTGATGCGCAGCAAGGTGTCCGAGCCGAGCCGGAGCTCGGGTTCGACACGTGGTCCCCGCCGGTCGCCCTGGCTCGGCTCCGGCAGCGCACTCACGACGGCCATGGTTGCCACCTCCGTGTAGGTCCGGTCTACGGCACGAGTCGGAGGAAATCGCTGCAGATGACCAAGGATGCGCCCGTTGGCCGTGCAGTGGCATCAGCAATCTGACGTACCGATCCCGGTGGTTCCCGGTGGGTACCGGGGCAAGAGGGACAGGCCGCGCGGTCTCAGCTCGGCTCGGCCTCCAGACCGGTGCATGCGTTGGCCTGCTTCCACAGGCCGGTGAGCCGTGCGCTGTCCGTGGTCCCCGGACGGCGAGGTATGCCGTCGGTGCCGATGAGCATCGGCGTCCAGCTCGCGGTGCGCACCACGCTGTGTCCGTCCGACCCCGAGCCCTTGGCGGCCCTGACGTCCAGCGACAGGGTGAGCACGCCCGAGCGGGAGTCGGGCTCGCGGCTGCGCCACCACACGAAGTTGCCCAGTCCGTAGGCGACGTAGGAGCGACCCAGCCACCCGGCGCCGTTGACCCGGTGGGAGTGGCCGCCGACGATGATGTCGGCCCCTGCCTCCTCGAGGACCTGGGCTGTCTGCGCCGACAACGGGTCAGGGCACTTCTGGTAGTCCAGACCCCAGTGCAGGAAGACCACGACGACGTCGTACTTCTTCGATGCTGCGGACACGGCCCTGCGCAAGCGGGTGACCGGCGCCGCGCTGGCGATCCCGGCCTTGCCCGGACCGGCGGAGTACCGCGACAGCGTCATCTCGAACACCTCGGAGGCGCCGAAGACGGCGACCTGCAGTCCCTTGGCCTCGAGGATGGCGGGGGCGTACGCCTCGTGCTCGTCGGCGCCGATCCCGACGATCGGGATGGGGCTGGTCCTCTTCGCGGCGAGCGTGTCCTCCAGTCCCACCGGCCCGTAGTCGGCCCCGTGGTTGTTGGCCATGCTCACAGCGTCCACTCCCGCGCCCTGCACCGTCGTCAGCGCGGTGGCAGGCGCCCGGAAGTGGAACTCCTTGCCGATCCTGGTGCCGCGCGTCGTGATCGCGGTCTCGAGGTTGACCATCGCGAGGTCGGCCGCGCCCAGCGAGCCCCGGAGCTCGGCGAGGCCGTCGGGCCGCGTCGCCAGGGGCGCCAGGTGGTCCTCGAAGTGGACGTCGCCGGCGAAGGCCATCGTGAGCGTGTCCGGGTCGCTCGGTTTCGGGGTCGTGGTCGTGGACGACCTCGTGGTGGCTTTCACCGGCGGTGTCGCCGCGGTGGACGGCGAGGAGCTGCTCGACCCGCTGGTGGCAGAGGTCGAGGCGCCCGATCCGGTCGACTCCGTCCCGGTCGGCGAGCCTGTCGAGCAGGAGGCCGTGAGGGTGACCGCGAGGGCGGCAGCGGTGACCGCTGGGAGTGGGCGCATGAGCGCCGAGTGTAGGTCGCCCTAGGATCGCCAGCGTGGAGGCGACCGCATCGGGACACGGGCGGTTCGGGTCGCTGGTCGCGACCGAGCCCGTCGAGGTGCGCCACGACCTGACGGGTCTGGACGAGCTGGGGTCGGGGTTCTGGGCCGTCGTCGCAGAGTTCGAGGGCGCGGTCACCGCGGTGCGCTTCGCCCGCGTCGAGCGCGACCGCGCCGGGCCACCGCCCGTGAGCTGGACCCCGCTGGGAGGTGAGTGGGCCACGAGCCTGGATGAGGCGGCCTACCTCTGCGGGGTCCGGGACATCCGCGAGCGGATCGCGGCGGGCACCGTCTACCAGGTGAACCTCTGCCGGGTGATGTCCCACGAGCTGCCCGAGGAAGCCGACCTCGACGGCTTGGCGCAGCTGCTCGCCCGGGGCAACCCCGCGCCGTACGCCTCTCGCATCCACGTGCCGGACGCGGGCCTGGACGTCGTGTGCGCGAGCCCGGAGGCGTTTCTCCTTCGCGACGGCAACAGGCTGGAGTCGCGACCGATCAAGGGGACGGCGACCCACCTCGACGCCATGCTCCCCAAGGACTTCGCCGAGAACGTCATGATCGTCGACCTCGTGCGCAACGACCTGTCGCACGTGAGCCGTCCGGGAACGGTCCACGTCGACCAGCTCTGCACCCCTGAGGAGCACCCCGGCCTGGTGCACCTCGTGTCGACGGTGTCAGGTGAGCTGCGCCCCGGAGTGCGGTGGGAAGACGTCGTGGCGGCGACCTTCCCGCCCGGCTCGGTCTCAGGGGCGCCGAAACACACCGCCCTGCAGGCCATTGCCGACCTGGAAGTGGTTCCCCGCGGTCCCTACTGCGGTGCCGTCGGGTGGGTCGACGCGGATGCGCGGACAGCGGAGCTCGCTGTCGGCATCCGGACGTTCTGGGCAGAGCGGGGGACGGACGGACGGCGTTGGCTGCGGTTCGGGACCGGCGCCGGCATCACCTGGGGTTCGGACCCCGGCGGCGAGTGGGAGGAGACCCGGGTCAAGGCTGCACGACTGGTCGGGCTCGCATCTGGGAGGGTGGACGCATGAACAGCGTCAAGGTCTGGGTCAACGGCCGGCTCACCGGCGTGGACGAGCCGTCCATCACCGCACTCGACCACGGGGTCACCGTCGGGGACGGGGCCTTCGAGACGGCCAAGGTCGAGGGCGGGCAGGTGTTCGCGGCGACGCGCCATGCCCGTCGTCTCGACCGCACGATGGCCGGGCTCGGCCTTCCTCCGGCCGACCACGACTACCTGGCCGAGGGAGTCAAGGCCGTGCTGGGCGAAGGTGACCCGATCGCGTTCGGGCGGCTGCGCTACTCGGTCACCGGGGGAGCTGGACCGCTCGGCTCCGACCGCGACGACAGCCCGCTCACCTACATCGTCACGGCGGGGGAGCAGGAGCGCCCGCCGGCCAGCGCGTCGGTCGCCGTGGTCCCCTGGACCCGCAACGAGCGGTCCGCCGTGGCCGGACTCAAGACGACCTCGTATGCCGAGAACGTCGTCGCGCTCGCCTACGCCAAGGAGCGCGGCGCGATCGAGGCGGTCTTCGCCAACACCCGTGGCGAGCTGTGCGAGTGCACCGGCTCCAACATCTTCGTCGTCACCGACGGGGTGCTGCGGACGCCGCCGCTGGACTCCGGCTGCCTCGCCGGCATCACCCGTGAGGTCACCATCGAGTGGTGCCGCGAGGACGGGATGGAGGTCCGTGAGGAGGCCCTGCCGCTCGACATCCTCCAGTCGGCCGACGAGGTCTTCATCACGAGCAGCACCAAGGACGTCCTGGCGATCCATGCCGTCGACGACCGGGTGCTCGAGGTGGGTCCGGTGACCCGTCATGCGGCCGAGGTGTTCGCACGGCTGTGCACTGAGAGACTGGACCCGTGACCGACCAGACACGGGGCCGCACCCCCGAGGCGATGCAGAGGCAGGACTCCGGAGAAGGCTCCGCGCAGCACGACAAGGACTGGCAGTGGCGGCGCAAGATCCGTTCCAACCCCCACAGCCACCTCATCTACAAGTGGGTCGTCGGGGTCATCGGGGTGCTCGTCGTCGTCGTCGGCATCGTCCTGCTCCCGGCGCCGGGACCCGGCTGGGTCATCATCTTCCTGGGCATCGGCATCCTCGCCTCCGAGTTCGAGAAGGCGCAGCGGCTGCTCGACTGGGCCAAGGACACCGTGGGTGCGTGGAACGACTGGCAGAAGACCCAACCCCTGTGGGTGCGTGGCCTGCTCGGGCTGGGGACGCTGCTTCTCGTGCTCCTGATCTTCTGGGCCTTGTTCGCCGTGTCCGGCGTCCCCGGGTTCCTGCCGGGCTTCTTCCAGGACCGGCTGACCACCCTGCCCGGGCTCTGACGCCACCGGTTCGCTGCCGGCTCTGGACCGGTGACGAACGGTCCGGACAGGGCGGCACGCCCCCGGATTTCACCCATCGCACTCGGTCCGGCTATCCTTCGGCAGGCCCGCAAGGGCACCTGGACGTGTAGCTCAGTTGGTTAGAGCGTTCGCTTCACACGCGAGAGGCCATGGGTTCGAGTCCCTTCACGTCCACCGCCACCACCGGCCCCTGACCTGCGGAAACGCGGATCAGGGGCCGTGTCGCATCGACGGCTGTTCCTGGCCGCCAATCAGCCCTGCCGTGCGGCTCCGGAGGCGCGACAAGGTCATCCAGGGCTACTTCCACGTCGCGGTGCCGTCCGGGCGCACCTGCCTCGCGCTCATGGTCCCCGTACGGGTTCATCCTGGAGGTGACCGACCGAGACCGGGCTGGCGCTGGTCGGGGCTGCGCAGGTCCGTACCGGTCTTGAAGCCTCGGCCCTGCGTGCGGCGATCCAGCCGAGGGCAGCGCCGTAGAGGACATGCCCTCCGACCGCCATGACCACGGTGGTGGCGTTGAGCGGGAACAGCATCTCTTGGCCGTACGGAGCAGCGACCAGGACGAACAGCAGACCGCTGCAGACGAACAAGCCGTAACCGATGCCAATCCGCATACCGCGAAACCCCAGCGCGAAGAACGCGACGGCCATTCCTCCGCCGTTGCCGAGATAGCGCCACAGGTAGCCGAACACCCAGGCCGGATCGAGGTGCAGCGCGACCCCGATGTGCGGGATCGGGTCGACCTGCATGAGGCCGAGGGCCAGGAAGGAGCCCCGGTACGCGTCATACAGCGCGGTGGCAAGCAGACCTGCCCCGAGCGCCCGGAGCGCCGTGGATGCCCACCTCGGACGCCAGATGAGTACGCCGCCGGTCAGCGCCAGGGCCGGCACCAGGAGGTAGCCGGCAAGCTCGCGGAGGCCGGCCACCCCGAATGCAGCCGCTGCGATCAGCGTGACCGGCAGGAACCCTACGGCGATGAGGGCAAGTCGCGCCGGAGCTTCCTCGCGTTCGGCGCACCAGGGGAACGCCCGCAGGAGGAGACGCCGAAGTCGCCTGCCAATAGTGGAACCGACCGGATCGGTGGGGCGGGACGGCAGGGAGATCTTGACCGACATGGCGCACTCCGTTCTAGCGACGAGCTGGGTATCTACAGGAGCATCAACCGGGCGTGGAAGTACGTCGTCGCGAGGGCGAGTTCAGTTGCCGTGCCGAGGCCGAGGTCCGCTGAGTACTCCCGGTGCCGCGTGGCTCAGCTGACCGCGACCACCACGCCCAGCCCGCACAGCAAGGCCACGAGGGGTTCATGACGGCGCGCTCGAGCTTGCTGCGGGACGCCAGGTTCACCCCGATCCCGAGGAAGAAGGAGCTCGCGACAACCCGGGCTGCTGTGCGCACGACTCCTTGAGGAACGTTGGTCGCGAACCGGCTGGATCGGATCAGGACGACGACCGCGAGCAGGGCGTAGACGACGATCGTGATGGCGGTCTTACCGGTATGTGTGGGGCGCGCCGGCCGAGCAGCACCAGCGCGCCGACCGTCACTGCGGTGACCAGCGCCAGTGCGACGACCGAGGCCTCGGGCCCGAATGCTCCTCCGGTCAGCCAGGTGGGCGAACCGGCGCGAGCGGTGCTGACGGCGACCGAGCCGCCCAGGTCGCCGCCGGAGACGGCCGCCCCGAACAGGTAGCCCTGTGCGAGGTTCCAGGTGGCGTGCACACCGATCGGCACCCACAGCCGTCCGGTGAGGGCGTACAGGGCGCAGAACATGACGCCCGCCATCGCCACGGTGGTGCCCGCGAGGGCGGTGGCTCCGGGGTTCGCCAGGTGCAGGGCGCCGAAGGCCACGGCGACGACGACGAGGGCCGGAACGGGGCCGAAGGCCCGCCAGAGCAGCCGGAACAGCAGGGCGCGCATCCACAGCTCCTCGGTGACGGCCGCCTGCATGGCCAGACCAACCCCCGTCCACGCCGGTGCGGGCCCGAGCCAGGTGATGTCGTAGGCGCCGGTGGCGGCCAGGGTGCCCATGAGCGCCGTCATCATCGCCAGGCCGAGGAGCGCGCCGCAGACGAGCCCGACGGGTGCCGGGCGCAGCGCCAGCTCACGCGCGCCGCGCCCCTCCCCGAGCCGGACTGCGACGGCGTAGCAGCCCAGGGCCGCAACGCACGCGCTGACCAGGCCGAAGAGCTGAAGGGGCTCGTTGTCCGGCGCAAGGTGGTCAACGGCCCATTGCAGCGGGAGGCCGAACGCGCCGGCGGTGAGGAAGAACAGCAGCACCAGCCAGGCCAGGGCCCGCAGCCAGCACAGGCGGCCGGGGTGCAGTACCCGACGGTCGCCCAGCTGCACCGGCGGTACATCCCTGGCCGCCGGCGCCGCACTCGTCGCCACCGGGTCGGTGGTCCTCATGGGGCTACGGGCAGGTCGATGGCTGCCACGGAGATGATGGTGACCCCGAGATCGCGGACCTTGGTGAGGATGCCGTGCAGCTCGGCCTGGTCGGCCACGGCGCCACGCAGGGTGGTGGTCCCGTCGTCGTCGTGGGTCAGGGTGAGGCCGCCGAGCCAGGGCGACCAGTGCAGGTCCAGGTGCCTGTCGACCCGCAGCTCGTAGCCGGCCGGCCACTGGCGCCGCACCGTGGTCACGACGAGCCCACCATGGCGACAGCTCTGGTGGTGCGGGGCCGTGCGTACCGGTGGATCACGACCTCGGCGACGGCGAGGTTGACCACCCAGCCGGCGCCCAGCGCCAGGTCGGTGGTGAGCGTGCTGGTGCCGAGGAACCCCGTGGCGATGCCCTGGGTGAACGCCTGCGTGCCCGCGGCCACGGCGATGGCGTACGCCCGCGTCATCCAGCCCTGGTGGGTCGCGACATCGCCTCGGCGGATCGCGGAGAACCCGAGGACGATGCAGGCGGCCATCCCCGACCCGAACGTCAGCCGGAAGAGGAGGGCCAGCTCGCCGGTGCCCGGCTGGCGGCGGTAGAAGAGCGCCATCCACAGCGCCGAGAGAGCAACCCCCAGGCCGAGGCCCACGACGGCCCGTCCGGCCGCCCGGTGCCACCGACGGTGCCGCCGCCGCCACCCCGACGAGAACTGGAAGGCGCCGAGCACGGCATACGGCACGGCGCAGGTGATGTGCACGAACACCGGCAGTGGGGAGGCCGTCATCCGTGGGTTCGCGGGCAGGAGCAGCGGGCCGCCCGCCAGCTCGACCAGCCGGAGGAACCCCGCGATGACGGGGACCACGACAAGGGCGACCAGGGCGAACGGCACCCACCCTGTCGACCGGGCTGACCGGGGCGACCGGATGGGGCGTCGTGCGGTGCCGGTGGTCACCGGGTGCCGGCCGGGTCGAGCTCTGTGCGGGTGGTGCGGGTGACGGGTTCGGCTGCGGGGGAGCGATGTTCGCGCCACAGCGACCAGCCGAGGCCGATCATGGCGATGCCGTTGGGCACGGCCAACAGGCGCTGGTTGAGCATCGGCAACAGGGGGATCGTCATCGTGGCGACGGCGGCGACGACGAGCAGGGCTGCTGCCCACCGGGCGAGGACGCCGGCGCGGAACAGGGCGATGCCGAACAGGAGCCCACCGAGCAGGTAGCCGATGGCGACGAGGATGTTCAGCGGCCCGAACAGGCCGAGGTCCGCGGTCGAGCTGCTGTTGGTGGCCACGGCGACGACCCCGCTGACGTAGTCGGGTGAGCTCTGGGCTATGGCGGGCAGGACCACCAGGGCGATCGTCTCGACGCACAGCATGGCCAGGTAGCCGAGACTGAGGACGAGGTACCCCACCAGCCCGAGGATGCCGATCTGGCGCACTTGGCGCAGGTACATGCCGGCCACGCCGGCCAGCGCCAGGGTGGCCATCGCCACCTTCATGCCCTCTCGCACCTTCCACTGCGTGGTGGTGACGAAGTCGAGGGTGATGTCCGGGTGCTTGACCTGGACGGCGGTGAACAGCAGCCCGGAGGCGACGGCACTCATGCCGGCCGCTCGAGTGAGCTTGGTGGTGGTGATCGGCATGACGGCCTCCGTGGCTCCTGGACGTCCAGGGCGGGTGCCGCAGGACTGCCTCGAAACCTACGAACGGACGGGGTGTCCCGGCATCACCCGATGATGTGACCGGCTGGGTGAGATCGCACAGTCGGGCCCGGCTTCGGTCGACGGCACGACCGCCCGGCGGACCATGGTTGCTCGGGCCTGGAGAACGGTCCCTCGGTCCGGTCGGCGCTTCGAGAGAGGCTGCTTCGCTAGAGCTCGAGCAGGGCTTGCTCCACGACCTCGGTAAGCGCGGGATGGACGTAGAGGACCTCGCGGCCGACCTGGTCAACCGTCAGGCCGAGCATCATCGCCTGCAGCAGGGGTTGCAACAGCGTGGCAGCCTGGGGTCCGATGATGTGCGCGCCGAGCAGCAGGCGGGAGGCGGGGTCGGCGATCAGCTTGACGAAGCTCTCGGTGTCTTCGAGCGCCCAGCCGTACGCGGTGTCGGAGTACGGACGGACGGCGACCACGTGATCGACTCCCTGCTCGACGGCTTGCGCTTCTGTGAGCCCGACGCCGGCGATCTGCGGATGGGAGAAGACGGCGTGCGGAGCCAGTCCAGTCGGCAACCGGCGCAGGTCGTCCGGGTGCACGAGGTTGTGGGTCAGGACGCGCATCTCGGCATTGGCCATGTGCTTGAGCTGGAAGTGGTTGGTCGCGTCGCCGAGTGACCACACCCCGGAAACGTTGGTGCGGTAGGTCTCGTCGGTGACGAGGTGGCCGTGCGCGTCCAGTGCCAGTCCGGCAGCTGCGGCGTCGAGCAGGTCGGTGTTGGGCTGGCGACCGGCCGCCACCAGAAGCACCTCCACATCAAGCACTGCGTGTCCGGCAGGGCCGTCGATGGTGACGGCGACGCCGGTCGCCGACCGATCCACCGAAGTGACCACCGAGTTCAGGTGCAGGTCGAAGCGGCCGGCGGCCTGGTCGGTGAAGCGTTGTGAGACGGCTTCGTCTTCGGCCATGAGCAGCCTCGGGCCGCGCTGCACGATGCTGACCTCCGAGCCGAAGGCGGCGAAGACGTGCCCCATCTCGGCGGCGATGAAACCACCGCCGACGACGAGCATCGACCGCGGGACCTCTGCTATGCGCATGATCGTGTCCGACGTGTGGTACTCGACTCGATTTAGCCCGGGGATCGCCGGGATGGCCGGACGCGACCCGGCAGCAACGACGATCTGCTCGCCGGTGATGGTGCGCTCGCCGACCTGGATCTGCCGAGGGCCGGTGAAGCGCGCTGGTTCGGTGAACACGTCGACCCCCGACTTGCGACGCGAGGCGACGGCTTGCTCGTGAAGCGGGTCGATGCGCCCGAAGACGCGATCACGGATCGCTGGCCAGTCGACACGATCCACACGCGCGTGCACCCCGAGGCGAGCAGAGCTCTCGACTGCCAGGGCAGCATCGGCGGCCACCACCAGCATCTTCGACGGGATGCAGCCCCGGTTGAGGCACGTCCCACCGAACCGGTCCGGCTCCACGATGGCTGCCTTCATCCGCGCCACCTCGCCGGTGAACAGCATGTTGCCACTGCCGGCGCCGATGACGATCAGGTCGTACCCATCCACTTCGATCTGCCTCCTGCTGTAGGGCCCGGACTGAGGCGACCCTACGCCTGCGGATCGGGGGCCGATGTCGTTGGTTCGGCGTGGGAACTGGACCAGGCGGGGGGACAGACGCGCTCAGCGCTCGTCGACCATGATGTCGATGGAGTAGTCCTCCGCGCGGTAACAGTGGTCCCCGAACTCCACGGCCTTGCCCGAGGCGTCGAACGCCATCCTGGTCATCGTCAGTACAGGCTGCTGCACGCGGATGCCAAGGCTCTTGCGCTCGGCGGGAGTCGGCATCCGCGCGCCGATCGTCTGTTGGGCGACGACAGGCCGCACACCGCGAGTCCGTAGCGCGGCATACAGGCCGCCTTCCTCGAGCTCTTCGCGCGCGATGTCGGAGTACACGGGGGGGAGCCAGTTGTGCATGAAGGCGATGGGGCTCTCGTCGGCGGTGCGGAGCCGGACGACGAGCAACATGGGGGTGTCCGGCTCGAGATCGAGCGCAGCGGCTGCCCGCTCGTCGGTGACCATCTCGTGGCGCAGGATGCTCGTGCTCGGGTGCCGCCCTTCGCGACGCAGGTCGTCGAAGAGGCTGGTCAGCTCGGCGCGCCGGTGGACCTTGCGGTTCGCGACGCGGGTGCCCAGCCCCCGCCGGCGCACGAGCAGGCCCTGGTCGACCATCTCCTGGATCGCGCGGCGCACCGTGGGCCGGGAGAGCCCGAGCCGCTCGGTCAGCGCGAGCTCGTTCTCGAAGGCGTCCCCGGGCTGCAGACGCCCGTCGGAGATCGCGGCACTCAGCTGCTCGGCGAGCTGGTGGTAGAGGGGTATGGGGGAGTCGCGGTCGATCGCGACGTTGACCAGCTGCGCACTCACGAGGGGAACTGTAGGCCATGTGTGGTCAGGACAGCCGGTCTTCCTGAGGTGTAGATATACGAATGTAAGGACAAATGCTTGACAGGCGGTGGGGACTGCGGTGAGAGTTGACGGAAGCAACAGACCGGCGCCCCGACGACTGTGGTGCTCGACACGAAGGAGTGCGGATGCGGATCGGCGTTGCGGGAGTGGGGCGCATCGGGGCCTTCCATGCAGGGACGCTGAATGCTCTGGAGGCTGTCGAGGAGGTCATCGTCACCGACGCCGATGTCCATCTCGCCGAGAAGGTGGCTGTCGACCTGGGGCTGCGCTGCGCCCCTGATGTCGAGAGCCTCCTCGCCTCGGGCATCGACGGCTTCGTCATCACGGCCGCAACGCCGGGTCACGCCCCGCTGCTGCGAGCAGGCCTCGCGGCCGGCATCCCCACCTTCTGTGAGAAGCCCGTTGCAGCCACCCTGGACGAGACCCTCGACCTGACGGGTCTGTCGGAGTCGACGGACGTGCCTGTCCACGTCGGCTTCCAACGACGTTTCGACGCGGGATACCGACGCGCCCGCGAATCGGTGATGTCCGGCGAGCTCGGCACGATCTACGCGGTGCGGGCCTCGACGCACGACCAGGCGCCGCCACCTCCCGAGTACATCCGGGTCAGCGGTGGCCTCTTCCGCGACTGCTCGGTCCACGACTTCGACATCGTGCGGTTCGTCACCGGACGAGAGGTGGCCACCGTCTACGCCACTGGTGCCAACAAGGGGGCTGCGTTCTTCACCGAGGCCGGTGACGTCGACACCGCTGCAGCGATCCTGACCATGGACGACGGCACCCTCGTCACCGCGACCTCCACGCGCTACTCCGGTGGAGGTCACGACGTGCGGATGGAGGTGATGGGCGAGCTCGGCGCAGTCGGCGTCGGTCTCGACGACTCGCTCGCCCTCCGCTCCGTCGAGCCGGGCGTCGACTTCCCACCCGGGCCGCCGCACTGGTCCTTCATGGAGCGGTTCCGCCCTGCCTACGTCGCCGAGCTCACCGCCTTCCTCGAGGTCGCAGCTGGACGCACCGCCAGCCCGTGCACCGTGCGCGACGCCCTCGAGGCGTTCCGGGTCGCAGAGGCCTGCGAGCGCTCCAGGGCGGAGCAACGCCTTGTCGCCATGTCCGAGATCCCCAGCGTGCGGGCGTGACCCCATGACCACCGCACCCGCTCACGAGCTGATCCCCATGGGGAAGACCATGCCGACCACCTACGAGGTCCAGGCGGCCATCGCTGGCGGGGGGTCGAGCCGGTGAGCGCCGTGAGCCATCTCGGGCGCGAGCAGCTGGCCGACATCCGGGCGCGGGAGCCCGACAGGGTCGGCCGGGCCTGGACCGAGCGAGGGCGGCGTCCCCTCCTGGGGCCGGACGGCCGGTTGCTCGTCGTCGCAGCAGACCACCCTGCCCGCGGGGCTCTCGGGGTGCGCGGTGACGCCATGGCCATGGCCAGCCGCACCGACCTGCTCGAACGGCTGGCCATCGCGCTCGCGCGACCCGGTGTGGACGGTGTGCTCGGCACGGCCGACGTGCTCGACGACCTCCTCCTCATGGGAGCCCTGGAGGGCAAGGTGGTGATCGGTTCGATGAACCGGGGTGGGTTGCAGGGTGCCGTCTTCGAGCTCGACGACCGGTTCACCGGCTACGACGCCCCAGCCATCGTCGCCCACGGTCTCGAGGGTGGGAAGATGCTCACCCGGATCGCCCTCGACGACCCCGGCACCGCGCCGACCCTCGAGGCCAGTGCCCGGGCCGTGACCGAGCTGGCAGCCGCGGGTCGGATGGCGCTGGTCGAGCCCTTCCTCAGCGTCGTGGAGCACGGGAGGGTCCGCAACCTGCTCGACCCCGACTCGGTGATCCGCTCGGTCCACATCGCGTCCGGCCTGGGCGCCTCGAGTGCCCACACCTGGCTCAAGCTCCCGGTCGTGGCGGAGCTGGACCGGGTCATGGACGCGACGACCCTGCCCACCCTCCTGCTCGGCGGCGACCCGCACGGCCACCCCGACGACACCTTTGCCTCCTGGGGTGACGCGCTCGACATCCCGGCAGTACGCGGACTCGTCGTGGGCCGCGCCCTGCTCTACCCGCAGGACGGTGACGTCGCCGCTGCGGTCGACGTCGCGGCCAACCTCGTGCACGGGGGAGCGCGATGAGGCTCAGACGCGAGGACGCCCCCGTCAGCCGAAGGTCCTCCTTCGCGAAGCGGGCCCGGCGACGGCGCGCGAAGGAGGACTGAGCGACATACCGACCGCGGGCGGGACCAGCCGCCCGACCACTGGACAGCAGGACGAGCAGACACCACACCACCCACAGGTCACCGCCTCGATGAAGCGGTGACGTCCGAAAGGCAGAACCAGATGATTCGCAAGAAGCCCCTCGCCGTGACGGCGATCTCCATCGCCGCGGCCCTCTCGCTCGCCGCCTGCTCCTCCTCCGGAGGGAAGCAGGAGACCACGGCCGCCGGCGCCAACGCCGGTGTGGCCAACACCCCCAAGATGACCGTCGCGATGATCACCCACCAGGCCCCGGGTGACACGTTCTGGGACATCATCCGCAAGGGTGCCGAGGCCGCCGCGGCCAAGAGCAACGTCACCCTCCAGTACTCCAACGACCCCGATGCCACCAAGCAGGCTCAGCTGATCCAGGCCGCCATCGACAGCAAGGTCGACGGCATCGCGGTCACCGACCCGAACACCGGTGCGCTGGGCTCGGCGATCAAGGCTGCGGTCGCTGCAGGCATCCCCGTGACGATGTTCAACGCCGGCGGCAACGACGCGATCAGCCTGGGCGCCATCGGCTACTTCGGCCAGGGTGAGAAGGAGGCCGGCATCGGTGCTGGCAAGAAGATCGTCGACGAGGGCGGCAAGAACATCGTCTGCGTCATCCAGGAGCAGGGCCAGCAGCAGCTCGAGGACCGCTGCGACGGCGTCGCAGAGGGGGCGTCCGGGGCGAAGGTCCAGCGGCTCTACGTGAACGGCCGCGACGACTCCGCAGTCACCACCTCGGTCCAGGCCAAGCTGACCCAGGACAAGAGCATCGACTTCGTGCTCGCGCTCGGTGCGCCGTTCGCTCTCGACGCGGTCAAGTCGGTCGAGGGCGCGAGCAGCTCGGCCAAGATCGGCACCTTCGACACCAACAAGGAGCTCGTGACCGCCATCAAGGACGGCAAGGTCGGCTTCGCCATCGACCAGCAGCCCTACCTGCAGGGTTACCTCGCGGTCGACGCGTTGTGGCTCTTCAAGACCAACGGCAACACCCTGGGTGGCGGCACCAACGTCGCGACCGGACCCTCCTTCATCGACAGCTCCAACGTCGCCAAGGTGGCGGAGTTCGCGGCCAACGGGACGAGGTGACCTGAGATGTCATCGGTCACGACCACACCCGCAGACGACCGGGTCGGGAAACGCTCCGCGGCCTCCATGGTCCTGGCACGCCCCGAGGTGGGCGCCCTCATCGGGGCGATCGCGATCGCCGTCCTGTTCCTGGTCGTCGCGACACCGTTCCGGAATGTCGGCAACATCGGCACCGTCCTGTACGGCTCCTCGACGATCGGCATCCTGGCCGTCGTCGTGGCGCTGCTGATGATCGGCGGCGAGTTCGACCTGTCGGCGGGTGTGGCCGTGACGACCTCGGGGCTGATGGCCGCCCACATGGCGTGGTACTTCAGCCTCAACGTATGGGTCGGAGTCTTTGCGGCCCTCGCCCTCGCCCTCGCTGTGGGGGCCTTCAACGGCTGGCTGCTGCACGTCACAGGGCTGCCGAGCTTCCTGGTGACCCTGGGCACGTTCTTCGTGCTCCAGGGCGTGAACCTCGCGATGACCCGGATCATCGCCGGAGGGGTCTCGTCCAACTCGATCAACGACCTGGACGGCTACGCCAGCGCGCACGCCGTGTTCGCGTCGTCGTTCAAGCTCGGCCCCGTCGAGGTGAAGATCCCGGTGGTCTACTGGATCCTGCTGACGATCGTCGCCTCGATGCTGTTGTTGCGGACCCGCTACGGCAACTGGATCTTCGCGGTCGGTGGCGACTCGGCGGCGGCCCGTGCAGTGGGAGTGCCGGTCGTGGTCACGAAGATCGCGTTGTTCATGGGCGTCGGGTTCGGTGCCTGGCTGCTCGGCATGCACCTGCTCTTCGAGTACAACAACGTCCAGTCCGGTCAAGGCGTCGGGAACGAGTTCATCTACATCATCGCGGCCGTCATCGGCGGCTGCCTGCTCACTGGCGGCTACGGCTCGGTGGTCGGCGCCTCGGTCGGAGCGCTGATCTTCGGCATGACCCAGCTCGGGATCACCTACGCAGGCTGGAACGTCGACTGGTTCAAGACCTTCCTCGGCGTGATGCTCATCGCCTCGGTGCTGGTCAACATGTACGTCAAGCGAAAGGCGGAGGGACGATGAGCGCGCTCGAGCAGACCCAGGTGCAGCGCAGCGACAAGCCGGTCCTCGAGCTCCTGGACTGCGGCAAGAGCTATGGCAACGTGCACGCCCTACGGGGGGTGAACATCAGCGTCCGCCAGGGTGAGGTCACCTGTGTCCTGGGTGACAACGGCGCCGGCAAGTCCACGCTCATCAAGATCATCGCGGGCCTGCACGACTACACCGAGGGCTCGATGAAGCTCAACGGCATCGTGCGGCGGTTCAACAGCCCCCGCATCGCGCAGCTGATGGGCATCGCCACGGTCTACCAGGACCTGGCGCTCGCGCCACTCATGGCGGTGTGGCGGAACTTCTACCTGGGCAACGAGGTCCGCAAGGGTCTCTTCCTGGACGTCGAGGAGATGAAGCGGGTCTGCGGCGAGGAGCTCACGAAGATGGGGATCGTCATCCCCGACCTCGACCGGCCGGTGGGCAGCCTGTCCGGCGGTCAGCGGCAGGTCATCGCCATCGCCCGCGCGATCTACTTCGGCGCGAAGGTCATCATCCTGGACGAGCCGACGGCTGCTCTCGGCGTCAAGCAGTCCGGAGTGGTCCTGAAGTACATCGTCAAGGCCCGGGATGCCGGCCTGGGCGTCATCTTCATCACCCACAACCCGCACCACGCCTACCTCGTGGGCAACCACTTCGTCATCCTCAAGCTCGGCCGGGTCGTCCTGGACGCCCACCGCGCCGAGCTGACCCTGGAGCAGCTCACCGGGGAGATGGCTGGCGGTCAGGAGCTCGACGAGCTGAGCCACGAGCTGCAGGGAGCCGACCCGGCCAAGGTCGCGACGCCTCACGAGGTGCGGCGCGGGGCGGTGTTCGACGACGGCACCGACCCCGACACCGACCCCGACACCGACACCGGCACCGGCACCGGCACCGGGACCGAGCCGGATGGTGGGGGGCAGGAGCGCCAGTGACCGAGCAGGACCTGAGGGTCGGGATCATCGGGGTCGGCCTGATGGGCGCCGACCACGCCGACCGCGTCGCGCACCGCACGTCCGGTGCCCGGCTCGTGGCGGTGTCCGACCCGGACACCGCCCGGGCCGGTGCCCTGGTCCGTCGGTACGACCGCGTGCGGGTGGTGCCCGATCCGCTCGACCTGGTGGCCGCCGACGACGTCGACGCCGTGGTCGTCGCCTCGCCCGGCTTCGTGCACGAGGAGCAGGTGCTCGCAGCCCTGGCGGCGGGCAAGCACGTGCTGTGCGAGAAGCCCTTGACCATGGACGGGGAGTCCTCGCTGCGAGTGGTGCGGGCTGAGCAGGAGGGAGAGCGCCCGCTCGTGCAGCTCGGCTTCATGCGGCGCTTCGACCCCGAGTACGCGCGCCTCAAGGCGTTGCTGGACTCGGGTCGCCTGGGGCGGCTCCTGCTGCTGCACAACACCCACCGCAACAAGGACGTGCCGGAGTCCTTCCGCTCGGAGATGATCGTGCGCGACAGCCTCGTCCACGAGGTCGACGTCGCACGCTTCCTGTTCGGTGAGGAGATCACGGAGGTCACCATCTACTCACCGGCGCCGACCTCGGCCGCCGCCGACGGCGTCATCGACCCCCAGGTGTCCGTCTTCAGGATGGCTGGCGGTGCGGTCGTCACCAACGAGGTGTTCGTGAAGAACCAGGTCGGCTACGAGGTGCGCTGCGAGGCGGTGGGCGAGACCGGCTCGGCCATGATCGGCCGACCATGGGGTGACCTCTACACGACGTCGGCCGGGGCGGGTGGCGACGGATCGTGGGGCGGCGTCGTGCCACCCGACTTCCGGGCCCGGTTCGCCCGTGCCTATGACCTGGAGCTCCAGGCCTGGGCCGACGCGACCCGCCGCGGCGAGGTGGTGGGGCCCACCGCCTGGGACGGGTATGCCGCGACGGTCGTCTGCGAGGCAGGCATGGAGTCGCTCACGACGGGACAGCCGGTGACGGTGTCCCTGGCGAGGCGGGAGGCAGCCTCGTAGAGGGGGTTCATGCGACCACCTCCGGGAGGGCTCCGCCCGGGGTTCTCCCGTGGTGCGGTCTGGGTCTGGGTCTGGCCAGACCCGCACCCCACTCGATACGGTGTCCGGACGGACGAAACGGTGATGCGACATGGCGACCTACGAGTTCATCTGCGGACAGCACGGCGTCTCGACGCTGAGGATGCCGATGGCCTCAGTGGGACCCACGGCCCCATGTCCGTCCTGCGGCGGGGAGTCCCGCCGCCGATACACGGCACCCGGGCTGTCTCTCGGGGATGCCGCGGCACGTCGCCTCATCGAGGCGACCTCACGGTCCGCCCATGAACCAGCTGTCGTCGGTTCCCCCGTCGGTACCCGCATGACGCCGACCCGAAACCGCCCCACGGCTGATCCCCGGACGGCCCACCTCCCCGCGCCATGACCCGAGCAGCAGTCCGCCGCGGCTCGGGAGGATCGGAGGCACATGGGTAACGTCGGCCTGCTCTACGTCGGTGCCGTCCTCTTCATCAACGGCTTCGCCCTGCTCGGTTGGGTCCGGGGCAACGGAGCCGTCCCGCTGAACGTCTTCGTCGGGTTGCTCCAGGTGTTCACCCCCACCTACCTCATCATCTCCTCGGGCGGGGACACCGACGTCATCTTCGGCGCCTCCGGCCTCTACCTCTTCGGTTTCACCTACCTCTACGTCGCCATGAACACGATCTGGGGGTTCGACGGGACCGGTCTCGGCTTCTTCTCCCTGTTCGTCGCCATCGCGGCGGTCGCCTACGCCGTGGTCAACCTGGTCACCTACCAGGACTACGCGTTCGCGGTCATCTGGCTGCTGTGGGCCTACCTCTGGTGGCTCTTCTTCCAGCTGCTCGGTAGGGACCGGGAGGGACTGACGGCCTGGACCGGCGTCGTCGCGGCCGTGGAGGGCTGGTTCACCGCAGCGGTCCCGGCCTTCCTCCTCCTCACCGGATGGTGGGACGCCCTGCCGAACGCCGTCTGGGCCCTGGTCGTCCTCGTCCTCAACGTCGGAGGGTTCCTCCTCGCCAGATCCCGCCTCGGCTCGCTGTCGCCGGCGAAGGCTCCCGCCAACGCCTGATCCCCTCCGGCGGCCACGGCCGCCCCGTCCCCCCAGGAGAAGTCGCCATGCCAGAGCTCATCTTCCCGCTCGACTCGACCAAGAAGTTCACCGAGCAGCAGTACCTCGGCCACAACCGCTGGCACCCCGAGGTGCCGGCCAACGTGCACGTCAAGCCCGGCGACACCTTCCGGATGGACTGCCGCGAGTGGTTCGACGGGGCGATCGTCAACGACGACTCGGCCGACGACATCCTCAACGCGCCGCTGAACACCGTGCACGTCCTCTCGGGTCCGGTCGCGGTCG
>JBDSKZ010000140.1:0-4775 GCA_039916625.1 Pedococcus sp. | reverse complement strand
CACGGCCCCTGCCGTGCACCCGGCCAACCCGCCGCGCAGGGACGCCCTGCGTCCACGACGGCGGGCTGTCGACCTAGGAGAGAACCCACCCCGTGCCACCCCTGGCCATCCCCCTCGGACTGCTCATCGGTCTTGCGCTCGGCGCCCTCGGCGGCGGCGGGTCCATCCTCACCGTCCCAGCGCTGGTCTACGTCCTCGGCCAAGACCCGAAGACGGCCACGACCAGCTCCCTGCTCATCGTGGGCGTCACCTCGCTCATCGCCCTGGTCCCCCATGCCCGGGCGCACCGCGTCCGTTTCGGACAAGGACTGATGTTCGGCGTCCTGGGCACAGCAGGTTCGTTCGCCGGCTCTGCACTGGCTGCCCACGTCGCCCCCCAGGTCCTCCTGACCGCCTTCGCTGGGCTCATGCTCGTCGTCGCGACCCTGATGCTCCGACGGTCCCTGCGCCCGGACGACGCCACCGGACCGCAAACCCGCGGCGAGGAGCCGATCCTGTCCTTGCGTCCGCTGACCTGCGCGTGCCCCCGCCTGGCGAAGGTCGTGCTGACTGCCACTGCTGTCGGCTTGTTGACCGGGTTCTTCGGTGTCGGTGGAGGATTCGTCCTCGTCCCTGCCCTCGTCCTCGCGCTGTCCTTCCCGATGCCCGTGGCCGTCGGCACCTCGCTGCTCGTCATCGCCGTCAACAGCGCCACCGCGCTGACCGCCCGGATGTCCTCGGGTGGTCCCGATCTCGACTGGCCCCTCATCGCCGGCTTCACCGCCGCCGCCATCGTGGGCAGCCTGCTCGGCGGACGCATCACCTCCCGCGTGTCACCACGGCACCTGACGCGGGCCTTCGCCATCCTGCTCGTCGCCGTCGCCCTCTACACAGCAGTGCGCAGCATCCCCGCGCTGTTCTGACCACCTCGTCCCACCTCGTCCCACCGCGCCCTTGCGCGCCCCTGCGCGCCCGAAAGGACAACCATGACCCATACGACCGCACAGCCCACGCAGACCACCACCTCGCGCCGGCCTGCCGCCCTCGACGCCCACACCGTCCAGGACTGGCTCGCCTCGGCTGACGGCCCGCGCCTGCTCGACGTTCGCAGCCCGTCAGAGTTCACCACCGCCCACATCCCGGGGTCCTACAACGTGCCGCTGGACCTGTTGCGCGAGCACCGGGCCGAGCTGTGCACCCACCTGAGTGAGGACGTCGTCCTGGTCTGCCGCTCGGGTGCCCGCGCCGGCCAGGCCGAGACCGTCCTCGCCGGTACCGGCCTGGAGAACCTCCACGTCCTCACTGGCGGCATCACCGCGTGGGAGTCGGCTGGCGGTCCCCTCACCGCCGGAGCCCAGACGTGGGAGCTCGAGCGCCAGGTCCGCCTCGTCGCCGGCAGCATCGTGCTGGCCGGAGTCCTGGCCAGCACCATCGCACCCTGGACCAAGTGGATCTCGGCCGGCATCGGTGCCGGCCTCAGCGGTGCAGCCCTGACGAACAGCTGCGCCATGGGCATGGTCCTGTCCAAGCTGCCGTACAACCGCCGCAACGAGCCAGACCTGGCCACGGTCGTCGCCGAGCTGACCGCCTCCTAGGCGTCGGTCGTACTGAGCGGGTCGGCGGCAGGTACGGTCCTGGTGGTCCTGGTGGTCCTGACGGTTGACGATGGGTTCACCGTCGTCGGGTTCCTGGACGATCGACCCGGTCGACGTGCCGGGTCTGCTGGAGGGCGTGCACAGTCGGTGCCCTGGCTCCGCGCGATACGGTCACGACGTGCTGCATGGGCGAGACCTCGAGCTGGCGCGTCTGGTCGCGCTCATCGAAGGGGCCCGCGAGAGCACGGCCGGCAGCGTCGTGGTGCATGGGGAACCTGGCGTGGGAAAGACGGCTCTCCTGACGGAGGTCCTGTCCACGGTGGGTGACGTGCGGGTGTTGCGCACCCAGGGGCTGGAGTCGGAGTCCCCCCTGGCGTTCGCGGCCCTCCACCGACTCCTACGACCCGTCCTCGGCCTCATCGAGCGGCTCCCGGGCCCGCAGGCGAACGCGCTCCGTGTCGCCTTCGGGTGGGAGGCAGGCACGGTCGAGCCGTTCCTGGTAGCAGTCGGGACCCTGTCGATGCTTACCGAGGCAGCCGAGGAGCAGCCGGTCGTCTGTGTGGTCGACGACGCCCACTGGCTCGACGCGGCCTCGAGCGACGCGCTGTTGTTCGCGACCCGCCGCCTCGAGGCGGACCGGGTCGCGATGGTGTTCGCGGCCCGGGACACCGACGACCGGACGTTCGCACCCGAGGGGGTGCCGTCCCTGCGACTGCGGGGCTTGGACGCCGGGTCCGTGCGGGCGCTGCTCGCCGAGATCATTCCGGTCGCGGTGTCGGTCCAGGTCACCGACCGGCTCATCGCAGAAACCGGCGGGAACCCGCTCGCGCTCGTCGAGCTGCCGACCGGCCTGAGCAATGCACAGCTCGACGGAACAGCTCGGCTCCCACCGCAGCTGATGCTGACTGCCGGCGTCGAACGTGCCTTCCTGGACCGGTCCCGTCGGCTCACCGACCCCGCCCAGACGTTGATGCTGGTCGCGGTCGCGGACGACAGCGGGCAGCTCGTGACCGTCCAGCGCGCCGCTGCCGCCATCGGCGCCGGCCCGAACGCTGTCGCGGAGGCCGTGCGGTCGGGGCTGTTGGTCGTCAGTGGCCACACCGTGACGGTGCGGCATCCGCTCGTCCGGTCCGCGGTGTACCAGGCCGCCACCGGCCTTGAACGCCGTCAGGCGCACCGCGCCCTGGCGGACGCCCTGGACCGCCTGGAGGACTTCGACCGGGCAACCTGGCACCGAGCCACAGCCGCCGACGGGCCCGACGAGGAACTGGTCGCCGCCCTCGACCAGGTCGGCGCACGGGCCGAGCGACGCGGCGGCTACAGGGCTGCCGCCGACGCGCACGAACGAGCCGCCGACCTGACCGTCGACCCCCACGAAAAGGCCCGTCGCCAGCTCGCAGCCGCCCGCAACGCGTGGGCCTCGGGCCAGACTGAATGGTCCTCCGCGCTGTTGTGGACGGCCCGTGAGCGCGCTGACGACCCGCTGCTCCTCGCGGACATCGACCGGCTGCGCGGCCGCATCGCAGTCAACGTCGGGTCGGCATCCGACGCACACCGGATCTTCACCCAGGCCGCCGAGCAGGTCGCTGCCCATGAACCCGTCCGGGCTCTGGAGATGGCTGTGGCTGCAGCAGTCGCCCACAGCCACGGCATCGACAGCGGGGCACGGCTCTCGGCCGACAGCATCAACGTCGCCGTCTCGCCCCACGACACGCCACGCACCCGATGTCTCAAGCAGCTCCTGGTCAGCACCCGGCAGGACATCGCCGGCGAGCGTGCCTCCGCACTGGAAGAGCTGCACACCGCGCAGGCAACCGCGCTCGGTGCTGCCGACACGCTCGGGGACCTCGACCTGCTGGGGAACCTCGCGAACGCGGCGCTGCACCTTGGCGACGACGAGGCGCACCGCCACTTCTACGCCCTGATGCTGTCCACGGCCCGGGAGAACGGAGATGGTATGGCCGTCCTGTACGCCCTCCAGCGCCTGCCCTTCAGCCAGTATGTGGGCGGCCACTGGGCCGCGCTGCGCAACTCCTCGGAGGAGGCCGTCACCCTCGCTCTCAGTGTCGGTCAGGGCGCAGCGACGGCCGCCCCACGAGCCTGGCTGACACTGCTCGCCGCCCTCGAGGGGCGCCCCGACTACGACGAACGCCTCACGGCCCTGGAGGACCTGGTGGCCGCACGCCCGCCCGTGGGCATCCTGGCCCAGCCCGTCGAAGACCTGACCCGGTGGGCCAGGGCCAGCAGGGCACTGCTCGCGGGTGACGCATACGGCGCCCTGCACCAGTTCCGCCAGATGGCAGCGGCCTCGCGGCCGATGCAGCTGCCGGCCCTGATGTTGATGTCTGCCCAGGACCGCATCGACGCCGCGGTCCGCAGCGACGATCTCGCCCAAGCCGAGAGGTGGGCGGCGGACCTCGACGCGCTCGCGGCCGGCACCGACCTTGCGTGGGTGCACGCAGCAGCCGCATTCGGCCGCGCCAGGACGTCCGAGCACGGTGACGCGCGCGAGCGGAACCGGGTCACCGAGCTCTACGAGGCCTCGCTCGCCCATCACGCGGCCGCCAACCGTCCGTATGACCGCGCTCGGGTGCAGCTGGGCTACGGCCAGTTCCTGCGCCGCAGCCAGCGGCGGGTCGACGCCCGCTCCCAACTCCGGGCAGCCTTGGACACGTTCGAGGACCTGCACGTCGACCCGCTCGCCGAGCGTGCCGCCCAGGAGCTCCGCGCGTCGGGGGAGACCGCCCGCAAACGAGACCCGTCCACCGCGCTGGACCTGACGCCGATGGAGCTGAAGGTCGCCGAGCTGGTCAGCCAGGGCCTGTCGAACAAGGACGCCGCCGCCCAGTGCTGGGTGTCGCCACGGACCGTCGCGTTCCACCTGCGCAACGTGTTCACCAAGACCGGGGTCACCTCGCGCGGCGAGCTCGCGCACCTCGAGCTGGCCTGACTCACCCTCGCACCGGCCAGTACGCGAGCCGGTGGGCCCAGGCGTGGGGCCAGGCGTGGGCCCAGACGTGGGCCCAGACGTGGGCCCAGGTGTGGGCCGAGGTGGCACCTGGTGGGACTCGTCGTGGTCTGCAGCCTGTTCCCAGCGGCGATCACCTGGGAATCCCGGCCATCTGACCGGGGTGAGCACACCCGTTCGCGGCCACGCTCGACAGCAGAAGCCAACCCTGCGAGAGCGAGACCGTCATGAGC
>JBDSKZ010000139.1:0-6538 GCA_039916625.1 Pedococcus sp. | reverse complement strand
GTAACCATGGCAACACTTGAGATTCGTGGCCTGACCGTCACCGTCGCCGTCGAGGATGGTGTCAAGGAGATCCTGCGCGGGGTCGACCTCACCGTGAAGTCCGGCGAGACCCACGCGATCATGGGGCCGAACGGCTCCGGCAAGTCCACGCTGGCCTACTCCATCGCCGGCCACCCGAAGTACACCATCACCGGCGGCACCGTCACCCTCGACGGTGAGGACGTGCTGGCGATGAAGGTCGACGAGCGTGCCCGCGCCGGCCTGTTCCTCGCCATGCAGTACCCCGTGGAGGTCCCCGGTGTCACGGTGAGCAACTTCCTGCGTACCGCCAAGACCGCCATCGACGGCGAGGCCCCCAAGCTGCGTACCTGGGTCAAGGACATGAAGGCCGCCATGGGCGAGCTGCGCATGGACACCACGTTCGCGGAGCGCAACGTCAACGAGGGTTTCTCCGGTGGCGAGAAGAAGCGCCACGAGATCCTCCAGATGGAGCTGCTCAAGCCGAAGGTCGCCATCCTCGACGAGACCGACTCCGGCCTGGACGTCGACGCCCTCCGCGTCGTCGCCGAGGGGGTCAACCGCGCCAAGGAGAACACCGACGTGGGTGTCCTGCTCATCACGCACTACACGCGCATCCTGCGCTACATCAAGCCCGACTTCGTGCACGTCTTCGTCGACGGCAAGATCGTCGAGGAAGGTGGGTCCGAGCTGGCCGACCGCCTCGAGGCCGAGGGCTACGACCGCTACGTCGGCGCCTCGGCCTGAGTCCGCTGACCACCGCCGCGACGAGGACCACCGTGACGTCCACGAGCACCTTCAGTGACGGGGAGCTGGCCCAGATCCGGGCCGGCTTCCCGATCCTGGCGCGCACCGTGCGGGACGGACGGACGTTGGTCTACCTCGACTCGGGGGCGACCTCGCAGCGGCACACCCGCGCCCTGGACGCCGAGCGTGCCTTCAACGAGGAGGTGAATGCGGCCGTCCACCGCGGCGCGCACCAGCTCAGCGAGGAGGCCACCGACCGCTATGAGCAGGCTCGGGCCACCATCGCCGGGTTCGTCGGTGGCGCGGCCGACGACCTCGTGTTCACCAAGAACGCCACCGAGTCGCTCAACCTCGTGGCCTACGGCTTCTCCAACTCGGTCGCCGGCCAGGTCAAGGACCCGCGGCTGACCCTCGGTACGGGCGACGAGATCCTCATCACCGAGATGGAGCACCATGCCAACCTCGTGCCGTGGCAGGAGCTGGCGCACCGCACCGGTGCCACGCTGCGCTGGGTCGGGGTGACCGACGAGGGTCGCCTGGACCTGGACGGCGTCCACGGGCCGGCGCTCGGGGAGCTGCTCACCGAGCGCACCAAGGTCTTCGCCTTCACCCACGTCTCGAACGTCCTGGGGACGGTCAACCCCGTGCGCCAGCTGGCGGACGCCGCTCGCGCGGTGGGCGCCGTGTCGGTCCTGGACGCCTGCCAGTCCGCGCCGCACCTCGCGCTCGACGTGGCGGACCTCGGGGTCGACTTCGCAGCCTTCTCGGGCCACAAGATGTACGGCCCCACCGGGATCGGTGCGCTCTGGGGCCGCGAGGACCTGCTCGCGGCGATGCCGCCGTTCATCACGGGAGGCTCGATGATCGAGACCGTGCGGATGGAGGGCTCCACGTATGCCGCCCCACCGCAGCGTTTCGAGGCGGGTTCGCCGAACGCCGCCCAGGCGATCGGCCTCGGTGCCGCCGTCGAGTGGCTCCAGGAGCTCGGCATGGACCGCGTGCACGCGCACGAGCAGGCCCTGACCAACCGGCTGCTCGCCGGCCTCGCCGAACGTCCGTGGGTCCGCGTCGTCGGCCCGGTCGACGGTGTCGACCGGGGCGGTGCGGTGTCGTTCCTCGTCGACGGGGTGCACGCCCACGACGTCGGCCAGGTCCTCGACGACCAGGGAGTCGAGGCGCGGGTCGGGCACCACTGCGCCTGGCCGCTGCACCGACGCATGCGGGCGGCGGCCACGACGCGAGCCAGCCTCGCGGCCTACACGACTCCTGCGGAGGTCGACGTGTTCCTGACGGCACTCGACCGCGTCCCGGACGTGTTCGGGGTGGCGAGCTGATGGACCTCTACCAGGAGCTCATCCTCGAGCACTCCAAGCGACCCCTGCACGCCGGGCTGCGCGAGCCGTTCGGCGCGCAGGTCCACCACGTGAACCCCACCTGCGGTGACGAGGTGACCCTGCGCGTCCATGTCGAGGGACAGGGTCGCGACGCCGTCGTGCGCGACGTGTCCTACGACGCGCTCGGCTGCTCGATCTCCACCGCTTCCGCCAGCGTTCTTGCCGAGGAGGTCATCGGTCACACCGTGGCCGAGGCGATGACGACCCACGAGGCGATGCGCGTGATGCTCACGTCCAAGGGCCAGGACCCCGGTGACGAGGATGTCATCGGCGACGGCGTCGCGTTCGCCGGCGTCGCCCGGTACCCCGCACGCGTCAAGTGTGCTCTGCTGGGGTGGATGGCGTTCACCGATGCGTTGAACCAGGCAGGCATCGACACCAGCGCCACCGCCGGCACCAGCACTGCACCCGGCACCACGACGACAGCACCCTGAAGACGAGATCATGAAAGAAGTGACCCGATGAGCGACACGACCACCGCCACCCCCAACGTCGCAGACGTCGAGGAGGCCATGCGTGACGTCGTCGACCCCGAGCTGGGGATCAACGTCGTCGACCTCGGCCTCGTCTACGGCATCACCGTCGACGCGCAGCGCCACGCCGTCCTGGACATGACGCTGACCTCTGCGGCCTGCCCACTGACCGATGTCATCGAGGACCAGACGCAGCAGGCGCTCGAGGGCCTCGTCGCGTCCTATCGCGTCAACTGGGTCTGGATGCCGCCGTGGGGCCCGGACAAGATCACCGACGACGGTCGCGAGCAGCTGCGCGCCCTCGGCTTCAACCTCTGACGCGTCGTGTCCACCTGACCTCGGTGACGCAGGCGCAGCCGTGAGCCGTGTCGTCGAGGTCTCCCCGGAGCGCCTCGAAGGCTGGCTCACGCGGTTCGCCGCCAACAACCCCGAACCCGAGGCGCGGCAACGCATCGCGGCGCGGGCGGAGTTCCTCCACGACCCCCTCGGCGTGCTGCTCATCCGCCGTGGTGGGTACGCCGTCGGGCTGGCTCGCGGAGCCGCGTTCGCCGAGTCCAAGGTCGGCACCCGCCACGTGCAGTCGCGCACGGCGGCCGGCGGCTGGTCGCAGCAACGGTTCGCGCGGCGCCGCGGCAACCAGGCCGACGAGCTCGTCCGAGCGGTGGCCGACCACACCCTGCGGATCCTGCCGCGGGGGAGCGCCACCGGGCTCGTCGTCGGTGGCGACAAGGCCTTGGTGCGTGCGGTCCTCGACGACCCCCGACTCGCTCACCTCGAGGCCCTGCCCCGACGCGAGCTCTACGACCTGCCTGACCCCCGAAGAGCGGTTCTCGAGGACGCGCTGAGGCGCGGACGGGCCGTCCGCATCACCATCGACGACGGCGACTGACCCGCTGCTCGGACCCAGCAGGGTGTCGTGATCTTCAAACTTTGTGACACAAACTCTTGACGTCGGTTGTTTTGCTCGGCAAACCCAAATCAGGTTTGCAGGACAAACACAAGGGGAGACGATGAACACCACGGGACACGACAACGCGAGCGGGTTCGACGCGGCCACCGCCCGAGACCTGTTGCAGGACACCGAGCGTCAGGTCAAGCACGCGGTCGACATCCGCGGGGACGTGCAGTTCGGCGCGTGGGGCCTGGCCTGGGTCCTGGGCTATCTGGCGATCTGGTGGTCGACCCGCACCCAGGACCCCTACGTCGGCCCGGCCGGGTGGGCATTCATGATCCTCGCCGTGGCGATGGTGTCCGCCATCGCAGTCACCGTCGCCACGATCACCAAGGCCTCCGCTGGCATCTCTGGCGGGTCGTGGAAGCCCGGCCTGTACTACGGCCTGACCTGGGGGGTCGGATTCCTCACCTGGCAGGTGGTCATGGCCGCCGTGGCCCAGGCCGGCGTCTCCGCCGAGGTGGGCGGGCTGCTTGCCGGTGCGCTGCCCGCCCTGATCGTCGCCATCATCTACTGCGCCTCTGCCGCCGTCTGGGAGCAGGACGCCTTCTTCGTGGTCGGCGTCTGGCTTGCCGTGTCGGCGGCGATCGGCGTCTGGACCGGCCCCAGCACCATGGCCTTGGTCGTCGGCCTCCTCGGTGGGGCGGGATTCGGTGCCGGCACCCTCCTGTCCCGGCGGGCGAGAGCGTGACCAGCACGCCCGGGACCACGGAGCTGGACCCGGTGATCCACGTGCCGGCCAGGCTGCGCATCGTGGCCGCCCTGGGCGCGCTGCCCGACCGGGAGGCCATCACCTTCACCCGGCTGCAGGAGATCCTGGACCTGACCGGGGGAAACCTCATCACCCACCTTCGTAAGCTCGAGGAGGCGGGTTACGTCCAGACCGTCCGCACCGGCGGCGGGCGAAGCTCCCAGACCCGCGCCTCCCTGACGCCGAGCGGCCGGCTGGCCCTTGCGGCATACCGCACGGCGCTGGCCCGGATCCTGGACCAGGCAGCTCCCCGCTAGGGCTGGGCCACGCTGAAGGTGTCGCACCGGTTGAGGTCGCCGGACTCGTAGCCGGTGAGGAACCACTTCTGGCGTGAGGCCGACGAACCGTGGGTCCACGACTCCGGGCTGACCCGGCCCTGCGTCTTCTGCTGGATGCGGTCGTCACCGACCGACGACGCCGCCGACAGTGCGTCCTCGATGTCCTTGTCGGTCAGCGGCTTGAGGAACGACCTGCCCTGGGAGTCGGTCGTCTCCGTCGCGTGCTTGGCCCACACGCCACCGAGGCAGTCGGCCTGGAGCTCCAGTCGCACACTGCCGCTGTCGGCTCCCTTGGGATCCTGCTGGGCCTTGCCGAGCAGGCCGAGGATGTCCTGGAGGTGGTGGCCGTACTCGTGCGCGACGACATACTCCTGAGCGAGCGGTCCACCGCTGGAGCCGAACTGGTCGGTGAGGATCTGGAAGAAGCTCGCGTCGATGTAGACCCGTCTGTCGAGCGGACAGTAGAACGGGCCGACCTGGTTGGACGCGGTTCCGCAGGCGGACTGTGTCGAGCCGCTGTAGAGGATCGTCTTGGCCGGTGTGTACTCCCTGCCGTAGCGGGGCAGCTCCTTGGTCCAGAACGCTTGCACCGAGTTGACGGTCGCGATGACGCGGCAGGTGTCGCTGCGGTTGGCGTCGGCACCGGTCTTGCAGTCGGCGAACGCGTTGCGGTCCGTGCTCCCCGCAGGCTCGACCTGCCCCGCGCCACCGGTGCCGGGATCGGCGCCGGTCCCACCCGGGAGGTCGCTGGGGTTGATCCCGAAGACGAGGGCGACGATCAGCACGATGAGGCCGCCGACGCCACCGCCGACCACCATGCCCCCGGGACGGCTCCTGCCGCCGCCGCCGGACCCGACCTGGGAGGTGTCCAGCTGCACGTCGTCGTTGAAGCTCATCCGACCTCCGGTGTCTCGGGCGTGCACTCGGGGGTCGAGCGACGCCGCTAGACTAGTGATCTCAGCCGCTGTGCGGCGCCGGCGCAACCTGTGCACGGCGAACCGTCGACAAAGCGATCGTGACCGCCCCTGCATCGACGCACGGGATCGGCGCGAGTCCACGCTGAACCGCTTGTTCCACCCTGCAACGTGTCTGGAGTATGTCTGTGATCGCCGCCAGTGGGATCGAGCTGCGCGCTGGCTCCCGCCTCCTTCTCGACGGCGCGACGTTCCGCATCGCCCCCGGTGACCGGGTCGGCCTCGTCGGCCGCAACGGTGCCGGCAAGACCACCCTGACCAAGGTCCTGGCCGGCCAGGGCCAGCCCGCCGCGGGCAGCGTCACCATCACTGGTGAGGTCGGCTACCTGCCGCAGGACCCGCGTACGGGCGACCTGCACGTGCTGGCCCGCGACCGGATCCTGTCAGCCCGTGGCCTGGACCGCATCATCACCGCGATGCGCGAGGCCGAGGGCGCCATGGCCTCGGCCGACGACGAGACCCGCGACAAGGCGATGCGGCGCTACTCCCGGCTCGAGGGCGAGTTCACCGTCGCCGGCGGGTATGCCGCGGAGTCCGAGGCCGCGACCATCGCCAGCGCCCTGGCGCTCGACGAGCGCATCCTGGGCCAGACGCTCGCGACGCTCTCCGGTGGTCAGCGGCGGCGCGTCGAGCTCTCGCGCATCTTGTTCTCCGGCGCCCAGACGCTGCTGCTCGACGAGCCGACCAACCACCTCGACGCCGACTCCATCGGGTGGCTGCGTGACTACCTCAAGGGCTACCAGGGTGGCCTCGTGGTGATCAGCCACGACGTCCACATGCTCGACTCCGTCGTCACCCGCGTCTTCCACCTCGACGCCAACCGCGGTGAGCTCGACCTCTACAACGTCGGCTGGAAGCCCTACCTCCAGCAGCGCGAGACCGACGAGCGGGCCCGCAAGCGCGAGTACGCCAACGCGACGAAGAAGGCCGCTGCCCTCATGGAGCAGGCCG